>QHVI01000034.1 GCA_003223515.1 Candidatus Angelobacter sp. Gp1-AA117 | reverse complement strand
GTGGAGTTGTAGGATTCAACACCGCGCAACTGCCTGTGCACGCCAATGACAAGAAGTTTTCAGGAGAGCCCGATGCGGGAAATCTGCACGTCGGGTTCGACGAGGGGAGAGTGGGTCGCACTACTGTGTTGCCCTCTCTCCTACTCTACCGGCTTCTTCCTCTGCTCTTAAAAGCTTTTCCTCTGTGCCCTTTGTGAGACCTTGTGTCCTTTGTGGTTAGTTTTTTGGGTTGTGGCTCCGCTACGCTAAAGTTAAAGCCGTTTGGTTGCGGCCCTGCTGCGCTGTGTTGAAAAGCTTTTGGCTATGCCATTTTCATGTGCATGTCCGCCAGTTCATGTGAAGACATGCCAACTTTCGGCACGCTTTCCGGCAGTTCCAGCGGTATACGGTGGTCTTTGGCGGAAGCGTGGCCTGCCTGTACCCAGCCAAAGCGCGTGAGCAGGGAGCCGGCGATGCTCGACCAGGATGCAGCCCGGCGAAGCTTCTTGTTGCCGGTGATTGCATAGGCAATTCGCAGCGCCAGCGGCAACGGGCCGGAGAGCACGCCGCCAAGACGGACGATCCATCCGCTCTTGCCTTTACGAAGAGGCTCATTGATCCGCGTGCGCTTGGTTTCGAGCATCAGTCCTTCCAGGCTTTCATATCCAGCGGCGGCCATGCCGAGAAGGTTGAGCGAGCGGCTGTTCTCGTGTCCAAGCAGTTCGAGAATGGAGACTGCAGAATTCATGCCGGAGGCGGCGAAGTGTGGAGGCAGCGTCTCGATATTGTTATTCCACACTGGAATGGTGGTAGCTCCGATGAGCACGCCCGTGTAGCTGGCCATGACCAATCCCGTAGCTGTGGCCAGTGCTCCAGCGATATTTTCCAGAACGTAGACTGGCGTTGAATCCAGCTTCTGGCGTATGGCATTGGCAAAGGCTGCGGCGGCAGAAAAGCTGGAAAACGCTGTCAATGTCCATGCGCCCACGCTCATGGGGCTCTGCAACTTGAAGACGCGCAGCATATTCAGAAAACGCGATGGCCTGCCGAGATCAAGCGTCAGCAAAGCCGGCGAGAGTATTCCACCTGCGGCCGCTACCCAGCGGGCACTGTGTACCAGGTCATCATCCTGGGTGAACAGGTGGGCTGCGCTGGCTATAACTGCCGCTGCTCCCGCCGCCCCGCCCACGAAAAAATAGAGAGGAACCTCTTTCGTCCATTGTGGCTCTTTCAGCAGCGGAACGCCATAATAGCCGGTCTCCGGGCTGGCTTGGGGAAAGGGCGCTCCCACGGGCGTGACGCCTTTTGCAGTCACCATTCCGGACTGTGCCGCTGTGCGGCGAATCTCATTCAGACGCCGTTCGCTCTCAACATCAGGAAGGCGGTTAGGAACTTCAGGCAAGGGAACTCGGCTCATCAGCGTCTCTCTCCTAAAAAGGCAAGCAATGTGGCGCCCAGCATGACCCCGGCGGCAATGGCGGCTGAAGTCCAGCCCTTTTTCATGTAGGTGGTTGGGACTTCAGGATGAGGCGGCAGGTTGTAGCTGCGGGGATCGCCGCGCAGCAGAAACAGCGCGTGAATACCTTTCACGCTGGTGTCCAGCGGATCGTAGACCACTGCATCATGAATGCCGCGCGCTTCCAGTTCTTTCACGCGCAGTTGCGCTTCGAGGCGCAGCTCTTCCAGATTGCCAAACTTGATTGACTCAGTTGGGCACGCTTTGGCGCAAGCTGGCGCGAGTCCGGCTTTCTGGCGGTCAGAGCAGAAGGTGCATTTGAAGGCGCGTCCGTCTTCTTCGTTTTTCTGCACCACGCCAAAGGGACAGCTCACTACGCAATAAGAACAGCCGTTGCAGACGTCCGGCTGCACAAAGACCGCGCCGAATTCCATGCGTACAATCGCGCCGGTGGGACATGCTTCCAGGCATCCGGCCACTTCGCAATGTTTGCAGACGTCAGAAGAAAATCCCCAGGCGGGAAGCTGCTCGCCGGAGTTGCCGCCCAGACCAATTTCCACCGGGTTCTCAACGAACTTCACATGCCGCCACGTGGAATGCCCGACGGCCTGGGTGTTGTCGTAGGAATGACCACTCCATTCGTATCCGTCTTCAGAAATCTGGTTCCACTCCTTGCAGGCGACCTCGCAGGCTTTGCAGCCGATGCACAAAGTGGAATCGGTGAGGAATGCAGTGGTGCTCATGCGGGTCTCCTCATTTCTTCTTTCCATACTTCCAGGCCGGCTTTGCCCTGCGGCAGGCGTCCGCGTTTCACGTTGCAGACCAGCGCCTTGGTCTCCATGATGCGGACATTCGGCTCCTCAGAGATGGCTAGCAGGTCATTGGGAACGCTGCCGGTGACCAGCCCTTTGTAGCCGAATTGGTAAGGCACGCAGACCTGGTGCACGTTGCGGCCTTCCACCAGCAGCGGCTTGATGCGCGCCGTGATCAGCGCGCGGGCTTCAATGGCCGAGCGCGCACTGCTGATGGTGATGTACTCGCCGTGCTGAATGTCCAACTCGGCGGCTAACTCTGGAGAAATCTCTGCAAATAATTCCGGCTGAAGTTCCGCCAGATGCGAAAGATAACGGGTCATGCCGCCGCCGGTGTGGTGTTCAGTCAAGCGATAGGTGCTGAGAATATAGGGGAAGCGGGCGTCGCCACCTTCGAAGGCATACGGGTTATCCGGACGCTCCATCTTTTTGGCGACGGGATTCACCGGTACCTCAGGATAGAGCGGATTGCTGCTGATGCTCTCCAGCGGCTCGTAATGCGTGGGCAGTGGCCCATCTTTCAGGCCGCTGGGAACCCAGATCCATCCAGTGCCATCAGGATGCATGATGAACGGCTTATCGCCAGCCAAGGCATCATCGCCCCTGGCATCTTTGTCGGGCTTGTGATCTGGAGGCTTCTTTTTGGTGAAATCAGGAATGTCGTGGCCGGTCCATTCTTTCTTTTCCTCGTCCCACCAGACCAGCTTCTTGCGCTCGCTCCACGGCTTGCCATCCGGACGCGCCGATGCCCGGTTGTAGAGAATTCGCCGGTCACTCGGCCAGGCATAGCCCCAGCCGTGCCCGTACAGGCCGTGCGGCTCACGCTTCCGCGCCTTGTTCTCATCCGGGGCAGGCATCATGCCGGAATAAATCCAGCAGCCGCATGCAGTCGAGCCATTATTCTTCAGGTCGCGGTATCCGCTTACCAGTGTGCGGTTCTCCACGCGATAGCCGTTGATCTCGCCATCGATCTCGTCCACCACCGGCTCACCATGTTTACCATGCGTGTTGTAATCCCAGGTGAGAGCATTGAGCGCGGCATTGCGTGGAGTCGGCTCCTTTGCGGCTTTGGCTTTCAGCCGGCGGCCCAGATGATAGACGAACCACGTCTCGCTGCGATTATCGCCGAGAGCATCCACAGCTTTTTCATGGAACTGCACCAGGCGTTGCGTATTGGTATAGCTGCCATCTTTTTCGGCATGTCCTGAAGCCGGCAGAAAGAATATTTCCGTGGCGATGTTTTTGGGGTTCAACTCGCCGCGCTGCACTTCGGGCGAATCTTTCCAGAACGAGGCAGTTTCGGTCTCAACGAAATCGCGCACCACCAGCCACTTGAGTTTGCTCAGGGCCGTGCGTTGCAGCTTCGCATTAGGCGCGCCCACGCCGGGGTTCTGTCCCATGACAAACAGGCCCTCCATCTTGCCATCGGCCATATCGAGCCAGTAGCCGAAGTGGGAGTGGTCTCCGGTAACGCGCGGCAGGTAATTGAAGCAGAAATCATTGCTCTGGGTAGCAGCATCGCCGTACCAGGCTTTCAACAGGCTGATGATGTATCTATCGAAGTTGGCCCACCATCCGGTCTCCGAGCCATGCTTTTTGATGTAGCTCTCCAGCTTCTGCGAGTCACTGCCAAAGAATGGCATGGGCAGGTAGCCGGGAAGAATGTCATAGAGCGTAGGTATGTCGGTTGAGCCTTGAATGGTGGCATGTCCGCGCAGGGCCAGAATGCCGCCGCCGGGCCGCCCTATATTTCCCAACAACAATTGCAGGATGGCAGCCGCACGGATGATCTGCGGGCCTTTGGAATGCTGCGTCCATCCTACGGCATAACAGATGGCCCCGGTCTTCTCCGGTCCTGAGGCTGAGATGAAGACGTCAGCCACTTGCAGGAATTTTTCTTTAGGAATGCCGCAGGCGCGTTCTACCAACTCTGGCGTGTAACGCGCAAAATGACTCTTCAACACCTGAAAGACGCAACGTGGATTTTGCAACGTGGGATCGTCGTTGTACTTGTAGAGCCTTCCGGCCTCGCCTCCGCGGTCTTTGCCGTGTCCACCACCGGCTTGAGAGTGGCCCGCTTTTTCTCCGCTGGGCGAGTCGGCTGATGGCGCACCCTCATAGAGCCAGGTTTCCGGGCTGTAGGCCTGTTTTTCCTTGTCCCAGCCGGAGAAGATGCCGCCCAGGTCTTCGGTATCGCGAAAATCCTCACGCAGGATGATTGGAGCATTGGTGTAATGCACCACATACTCGCGGAAATATCTGTCATGCGTGAGCGTGTAGTTGATCAGCGCTCCTAAGAAGATGATGTCTGTCCCGGCGCGCAGAGGCAGCCAGTAATCGGCCATGGCTGAGGTGCGCGTATACCGAGGATCGACGTGGATGACCTTCGCGCCTTTATGCCGTGCTTCCATCACCCACTGGAATCCCACCGGATGGTTCTCCGCCATGGACGAACCCATGATCAGAATCGCGTCAGAGTACTGCAGATCCTGCTGCGCGGTGGTTGCGCCGCCGCGTCCAAATGATGTCCCCAGACCGGGGACAGTGGAGCTGTGTCATATACGGGCCTGATTGCTGACGCAGACCATGCCCAGACCTCCGGTGAACAGCTTTTTGATCAGGTAATTCTCTTCGTTATCGAGCGTCGCGCCGCCGAGATGGCCGATGGCTTTGGTCTGCATGAGGCTTTGGCCATCCTGGGTCTCAACAAAACTTTTCTCTCGCGACTTCCATACCCGGTCGGCGATCATGTCCATGGCCACTTCAAGGTCAAGGTCTTCCCAATCGGTGGAAAACGGACGGCGATATTTCACCTTCAACTCACGGTGGGGATGGGTGAGCAGCTCAAAGCTGTCCGCGCCTTTGGGGCAGAGGCGTCCACGCGATATCGGCGACTCCGGATCACCCTCGATAGAAACCAGTTTATTGTCTTTATGGAAGATAAGTTGTCCGCAGCCTACGCCACAGTAAGGACAGACAGAACGCGCCACCTGAGCGCCGTTGGTGCGCGGCCCGAGCGTATGGGTGCGCTCGGTCATCACCTCCGGGCCGGTTCCATCTCCTCCTGTTTGAATCTGCCGGACAAGGGGCCAGCGCGAGAGCAGCTTCGGCAGCATCCATCCCTCCAACTTAGGTGGGAAGGTGGAGATAGGTAGGGGGTTGCCCTGCTGGATTCACTGTATCGCTATACGATGTTATATCGCGACATCAGCATCTTTGAAATTTTCGCCGCAGCGCAGCCGAGCCGCAACCAAAACGAAAATCTTTATGGAGCGCAGCCGCCCTCGGCTGCGGGGATAAATCTTTCGTGAGTCGAGAAGAATTTGACGAATAGTAATGCAAAGGACGCAGAGGAATTCAAATAAGCAAAGCACCTGGACACATTCACTGAACATTCAAATCTCTCCGTGTTTCCGCAGGACTAACTTTGGATCTCTTGTTTTTGCGACGTTCTTTTCTGTTGTTCAATCTTCCTCAGTATTTAGAGCCATTGATAGATGATTAGCGCACGCTCGCGTTTTCTTTACTGTGAATCCTCAACGCTGCCCTATAAAAATCAGCGTTCATCCGTTTCATCAGCGGTAAGGTTTTTGGTGGTAGCTTCGCTACGCTGTGTCTCCGTAGTTTGCTTTTCTTTAAGCAATGCGAAATACCGCACGGCCCGCTTTACATCCTGTCCAATCTGCTGCTTGAGCGCGTCCACTGACGGAAATTTGATCTCCGGCCTCCACCAGCGCAGGAAGGAAATCTCCACCTCGGTTTGTGCCGTGACTTCCAGTTCATGAAAATTCAGCAGATGGGTTTCTATGGCAAACAGATCATCGCCAAACGTGGGACGCTTGCCTACATTGGTGACCGAATCAAACACCTCATCGCCGACGCGTGTGCGGGTGAAATACACGCCATCTCCGGGAACCAGTTCGTCATAGCGGCTTAAGTTAATCGTAGGAACAGTGTATTTGTGGCCATAACCGCGTCCACGTCCGGGGTTGGTGGTGATACTGAATACGCGTCCCAGAAGACGCCGTGCACGGCTGACCTTGCCGGCGGCAATCAACTTGCGGATGTGGCTGCTGGAGACCGGCTCCCGGCGAATCATCATGACGGGGTAGGTTTTTGCTTCAAAGCCGAATTCACGCCCAAAATCCCTGAGGCGCTGGATATTGCCCTCAGCCCTGTGCCCAAAATGAAAGTTCTCTCCTTCATGTACTTCTGTGGCGCGCAGTTTTCCCGCCAGAATGGTGCGGGCAAACTCCACGGGCGGAGTCACGGAAAAATCCCTGGTGAAGGGCAGCGCCAACAGGGCATCGAGACCGAACTGCGCCAGCAGAGCCTCTTTGAGCGGTTGCGGAGTAATCAGTCTGGGCGCAATATCAGGCCGCAGAACGCGCAGCGGGTGCGGATCAAAGGTGAGCACTACCGTTTTCCCGCCGGTGGCACGGGCACGCTTCACTACTTCTTTGAGCACATGCTGGTGGCCGCAGTGAACGCCGTCAAAGTTACCCACGGTGACCACTGTGGGGCCGAAATCGCCAGGGACTTCCTCCAGCGAGCGGAATATCCTCATGCGATATCGAACTCCAGTTTCAGCCCGTCATGCGCCAGCTTCACATGCGGCGGAAGATTGCGGTTGGTCTCTGCATGAGGTAAATCATGGGAGATGTGCGTGAAGAACGCGCGTTGCGGCTGCAACTCCTCGACCAGCCGCACCGAATTGGTGACGGTAGAGTGCGTGGGATGCGGCTTATGACGTAACGCATCGAGAAATAAAATATCGAGCCCGCGCAGCCTCTCCATGGATGCAGGAGGAATGGCGCTGAAATCCGTGAGGTATGCGGCTGAACCAAAGCGGTAGCCATGAATCTCGGCATCGCCATGCAGAATTTTGATCGGTTCAAATTGGGCGCCGAACAACTCCAGCGAACCATTGATGTGATTCAGCTCGACGCGGGCAATGCCGCCGTACTTGTAGTCTTCGTCGAAGATATAACGAAAGATCTTCTGCATAGAAGCCGCCGTATCCGGATGCGCGTACAGCGGAATCCTGTCAGGCCGGCGAAAGCTCAGCGGGCGCACGTCGTCAAGGCCAAGAATATGGTCGGCATGGGCGTGCGTGTAGACCACCGCATCGAGGCGGGTGATGCGCTCACGAATGGCCTGCTCACGGAAATCGGGCGTGGTGTCGATCAGCACGCAGCGGTCGGCATAATTCAGCATGATCGAGGGCCGGGTGCGGCGGTCATGCGGATCGTCTGAGTGGCACACCTGGCATGTGCAGCCGATGGTCGGCACACCCATAGATGTGCCGCTACCCAGCACTGTAAGCACCGCTCTCATTTTTTGATTCCGCCAACCGGTCCTGGGTGTCCACCAGGACCGGTGCCCGGCGGCGGACCGCTGGCGATGGCGTTGGTGATCTCGATCCAGGCCATGCGCAACTCAAACAGAACATTCTGGAGCAGCGTCTGCTCGCGGTCGGTAAGATTGCCCTTGGTCTTCTCCTGAAGGATGTTGATGGAATCGATGGTCTGCTTCGCGCCGATCAAGTCCACGCTGGGCGGCTCGCCTTCCGCGCGGATCGCACCCAGTTGAATCAGGGCGCTCATGTAGAACGATTCGATGACCCGCTCGAAGGTCATATCCGGCGGTGCGCCCTGTGCGCCGCGAGCCGCGAATATCTCCTGCAGCTTCTTGCCTGCGCCTGTGTAGTCTTCGTTCTGCTGGGCCTGCTCGGCCGCCGTAGGCGGGGCCGGCAGCTCTTCTGATTCCTGTTCCGGAGCCTGGGGCGGCTGCGGCGGAGCCAGCGTCTGCTGGGCAGGTGGCGGTGGGGCAGGCGGCGGTGGCGTTGCCGGTTTTTCTTCTTCTACGGTTGAAGCATCTACGGTTGAAGCATCGCTGCGCAACTCGCCTTCAGAGCCAAACCTGCGGCGGTCGCTGACAACAAAGTCCTGTTTTTTTTCAGCCATATTCCCTCGTTCTGATCAAAATGCAAACGGTGGATCTAATACGGTTGCTGATGTTCCATTCAATTGAATCTGCGAACCCGGAGGCGCGCTTTCGCGGCGCACATAGCCTAACCCAATTTTCTTTTCACCTGCGGCAGATGGTATCCGGGCCGTGCTGGTAATCTCCGCCACTACTTTGCCGCCTTCTTCAATCTTGCCCGGCTGCGGCAGAGATTCCTTGAACTCAAAGCCGGTGAATTTGCGATGCACCTGTCCGCGCGAACGGATGCGCTCCACAATCTCCTGGCCGATATAGCATCCCTTCAAAAAGTTCAGAGCCTGGTGCTGCTCGGTCTCCTGCGGCAGGTCACGTTCACGGATGTCCTGGCCATACCTGGGGATTCCCCGCAGGATGCGCCAGCTTTCCAGAGCTTCCGCGCCGACCGGTTGCGCTCCGGCTTTTTCAATCATCTCCCATAGCGGCTCAAGATTGGCACTGGCGGCCCAGATTTCATGCCAGCCGGGCTTTTGCTGGGGCCCGCGCACAACACTGATGCCGATGTTATTAATGACCAGATCGCGCACTTCCAGCGGCCCGTGTTCCTCAAAATGAAGCATATGGATCGCAGCCGCCCCCGGCTGCGCAGAAGCATCTTTGTGCAAGGAAGACAATTCGTGCAACGTGTCCGCTGCCTTCGGCCCGCAGATTCCGATAGCGCCCAGCGTCTCGCTGGAGTCGGCAAGCTCCACGTCATCCATGATGATGAAATGATCCAGCGTCTTCATCACAGTTTCAAGCTGCGAGCGGTCCGTATCGAGCAGCAGGTATTCACCCCGATTGTAGATGTACATATCAGCGAGGATGCGGCCCTGCGGGTTGAGCAGAAAATTATAGTTACCGTGATTCAGCGGCAGATCGCGGACATTATTGGTCACCATGCCGTTCAACCAGCGCACCCGGTCTTCGCCGGTCACAATGATCTTTGCCCGCCAGTTGAGATCAAAAACGCCACAGCCGCTGTTCAGAGCCTGCAACTCGTGCGCCGGATCAGCGAAGGCCAGCACGGTATCCGCACCGCTATAGGAACCGATGCGCACATTGCCGGATGTTAGCCGCTGCTGAAGAGCCGTTGTCATAACCTAAGTATTTGATTATAGCCAAGGGAAAAGGAAGCAGAGGCCGCCCGGGACACGAAAGCAGGGCCATCGCATGGAAGACTTTAACCTGAAAGATTCTCGTGGGTGCCGCCCAAGCTGAACCCGCACAGGGTACAAAAGCAGCATGAAATCTTTGCTATCTCTGGTTGTGTGCCCAAATGCCCAACCCTACCGCCAGCAGGCATAGGGCATTGTTTAATCCGAGATTGAGGAAGAACGCGCCTATTCGCCCTTCATGCCAGTACGCCAGGGTTTCAAAGGCGAAGGCCGAAAAGGTAGTAAAGGCCCCACAGAAACCGGTAGCCGCCAGCAGCCGCCAGTGATCCTGAGTGTGATTGGCTGTCCAGGTCAGCACATAGCCCACGATAAAGGAACCGGCAACATTAACCGCCAACGTTCCATACGGGAAGCCATGGTGATGGGAAAGTCTTGAAGACAGGTTGGTGACGGAGAAACGCGCCAGCGCCCCCAGAATCGCACCGATAGAGACGAGCAGAATGTTGTATGCCATTGGACTCCTACCTTGAGCGGGATTTGGTAGGAGTTATCAGCCGTGAGCGGCGGTTAAAGGCGAACTCCATCGCCAGATTTATGCTATCACGATTGATTCGCAGGAATTGCTGGAATCCACTCAAAGAAGCGCTGCCGAATGGGTAAGTGGGTAAATTGGTAAGTGGGTAAATGAAATTCAACAGCGGTTACCCATTCACCCAATTTACCGATTCCAATTTGGTCCATGCGAACGTGCAGGTCGGGACCAAATCCATTCCCCAACGGACGTTATCATTGGCTGGTGGTGTCGCAATCGCAGGTGTCCCAATAAGTCGGACCGCAAAGAGGACTCACTGGATCTGAAAATGATGAACTCTTCGCTAGATTTCGCAAAGTCTCCTGATGAAGCACAAGCTTGGCTGGTTGATCCTTCATGAGTGTTGCTCCCTTCTTCGACTCGATTCGCGGAGATTGTACATCGAGAAACCCGAGACACTGCCGCTTTTCATTTACTCATTTACCAAATTACCCATTTACCAATTAAGTTTTACAATGATCTTAATGTCTGACGATAACAACGATCACAACCACAAAAAAGACTGGGTGGGCGCGGAGAAGTATATCCAACTGGGCATCATGCTGCCTGCGGCGGTATTCATTGGCTGGATCCTGGGTGCTGCCCTGGATCGCTGGTTGCACACGCACTGGCTCTCCCTGGTGGGTCTTCTCCTGGGCATTGCCGCCGGTTTCGTCCAACTGGTGCGCATCGGCATGTCTTCAGGGAGCAAGGATTGAGCACCCCTGAAATTGTCCCTTCCCCGGAAGCAGAGGCGTTTTATGCCAATGCCTATCAGCGCATTGTCCGCCTTATGATCATCCTGCCTTTTGTGATTACTCCCTTGCTGTGGGTGAGATTCAACCGCCATGTAGCTTTTGGTTTCATCGCCGGCTGCCTGATCGCGGTCTTCAATTTCTACTGGCTGAAACGGAGCGTCTCCTTTCTGGCCGACCGGGTGACCAGCACCGGACGCAAGCAATCGGCAACCGGCGTCGTCATGGGATTCCTGCTGCGCTACTTTTTGATCGCTGCTGGCGCGTATGGTATATTCAAAAGTTCTGCCGCGAGTGTCTACGGCCTCTTTGCGGGCCTGTTTTTACCTGTGGGCGCCATCCTGATTGAAGCTGTCTATGAAACCTACGGGGCGCTCCGGCGCGGATTCTAATTTTTCAGGAATAAATCAAACGGATGCCAGAACAACTGTGGTTTACTGCGCTTCTGAACCGGACCATCGGCGGGCCGGTAAACTCTTTGCTGCAGTCATTGCCTCCTGCCCTTCATCCGGCCCACCCTCAGGCGCCTATCAGCAATGCTGTGGCCATGGAAATACTGGTGGTCATTCTGCTGATCCTGTATTTCCTTATCGTGCGTGCCCGCCTTTCCGTGGCAAAGCCCGGAGGCATGCAGCACCTCGCCGAGTTGTTCAACGAGTTTATCGGCGGCCAGGTTGATGAGGTCATCGGGCATCACGGGCGCCGCTTCATCCCGTTTCTTTCTGCCGTATTTCTGTTCATTCTGTTCAGCAATTTGCTGGGACTGATACCGGGATTCGAGTCGCCCACGGCTGTAGTGTACGTGCCGCTGGGATGCGCCGTGGTGGCCTTCGTCTATTACAACTTCCATGGCATCCGGGAGCAGGGGCCGGTCGGTTATGCAAAGCATTTCATGGGACCGGTGTGGTGGCTCGCACCGCTGATGATTCCCCTGGAAATCATCAGCCATCTGGCGCGCGTGATGTCGCTCACCGTCCGTCTTTTTGCCAATATGTTCGCTGGTGACCTGGTCACGCTGGTCTTCTTTTCGCTGATACCGCTGGGCATTCCGGTCATCTTCCTGCTGTTGCATTTTGGCGTCTCGCTGCTTCAGGCCTATATCTTTACGCTGCTGACCACGATTTACCTGGCCGGAGCCGTGGCGCATGAGCACTAATCGCTTTTATTACATCCCGAAGCGTAGCGAGGGATCGCTATAGCCGGAAGATGTCAGGGTTGAAAGCTTGAACCCAAGTTACACAATTGGGAATCGAAATATCAGGAGCACTGCGCCATTTCGTGCTCCCCAAAAGGAATCCGGTTACAGGGGATTCCTCGCTGCACTCGGAATTCACACAAAAAGCGACCAGCGTGAGGGCTCCGCTTCCCAAAGCGGACGTCAACCACCCACTGGAAGCGATATTCATAGGAGAGAAACAATGCGTAAAACAATGATGTACGTCTTCATGGTCATGGCCTTCATGCTGCTGGCCATGCCGGTGTACGCACAGGGCGGCACCGCTGGCGGCAACTGGGGCATTCCCATTGCTGCCGGAATCGGTATGGGAATCGCGTCGGGTCTGTGCGGTCTTGGACAGGGAAGAGCTACTGCTTCGGCTGCCGAAGCCATGGCCCGTAACCCTGGAGCGCGTCCGGGAATTCAGTTCGTGCTGATTCTCGGTCTGGCGCTGATCGAGTCACTGGCACTCTACACCCTGGTGATCATCTTCATGAAAGTCGGCTAACCCGGTTCAAGTTGTGCAAAAGCCCAGTCGCGAGGCTGGGCTTTCTTGTTTTTGCCGCTGATCAACGCTGATGACGCTGATTATCTTGTAAGCTCGTCGTCTCGATGGCTCTCCAGGAAGTGGAGAGTCGGAGGGACCTTCTGTTTCTGATTCATTAAGGCCAGGCGAATTCGCGAACATGTTAAGGTTTTAGCTAGCAGCCAGGAGCTAGTAGCTAGCAGCTAATGACGTCCCCCGCGCTCGAATTCGACAACATCACCAAGCAATACCGCAGCTTTTTTCATAACGAGTCCGTGAAGGCGCTGGACGGATTTTCGCTGCGCGTGGAGCAAGGCGAGATCTTCGGCTTCCTCGGGCCGAATGGAGCAGGGAAGACTACGGCCATCCACATTGCGCTGGGCTTTATGTTTCCCAGCAGCGGGCGCGGCCTCATGCTGGGGCGTCCCTTCGGCCACGCGGCCACCCGCCGCCGCGTGGGTTTTCTGGCGGAGAATGTGGCCTTCTATCACCGTCCGGCGGGCAGGCTGGTGCGCTTTTATGGGGCATTGAATGGCATGCATGGCCCGCAGCTTCGCTCGTGTACCGCCGAACTCTTGAAAGAGCTTGAACTCTCTGAGGTGGCCGGGCGCAATGCCTCAAAATTTTCGCGGGGCATGCTGCAACGTGTAGGACTGGCGCAGGCGCTGGTCAACGATCCTGAACTTCTCATCCTGGATGAGCCAACATCAGCCCTTGATCCGCTGGGCCGTATCACCGTGCGGGAGATCTTGTTGAAGGCCCGCAATGCCGGGAAAACCGTCTTTCTGAGTTCTCATCTGCTTTCTGAGGTGGAACAAATCTGCGACCGCATGGCCATTGTGATCAAAGGACGTGTGGCCCGCGTAGGTACCGTCTCTGAATTGCTGGAGGCCCAGAACCGCTTTGTGATTACCGCCCGGGGTATCGATGAACTCCTGTTTGAAGGCACACGGCAGAATGGCTTCATCAAGATCACCGTTCCCGCGCTGGGCCAGCGCCAGGCAATTGAGAAAATCTGGCTGGCTGGGGGTGAGGTGATTGCCGTGAACCCCATCCGGCGCACTCTTGAAGACCTGTTTGTCGAACTGGCCCACAAGAACGGCGGCCCGCATACGGAGAAGCGCCGGCAATGAGACCGATCCTTCTTCTTGCCGCAAATTTCGTGCGCAGCCAGTGGACCGTGCTCACCATCATGCTGGTTTATGTTGTGGCCATGCTTGGCTTTATCGGCCTGCATGAGCAGCGCGCGGAGGTGCTGTTTTTCATCCGGCAGTTGTCTTTTTATGCCATCTTCCTGGCTACGATGCTTACCATTCCGGTCATTCAGAATGAGCGTAAATCACGCCGCATCTTGGCCGTTCTTTCCAAGGGAATTCATCGCTGGCAGTACCTGGCGGGATTGCTTTTGGGAGCGCTGCTCATCGTAGGAGCGTTTTGCCTGGCCGTGACGCTGGCAACCTGGTGGCTGGCCCGCCAGGCTTCGCTTCCCACTGCCGGTCTCGGCGCCTACATGCTGGTGCTATTCCTGGGCTGTGCCGCCTGCGCCGCAGTATCGTTGTTTTCCTCAGTCTTCCTGCATCCGTTTGTGGCTCTGCCGGCTGCAATCATCATTCTGTTTCTTCCACTCGCGCTTGAACTCAGAGGAGTTTATCCCTCCTCTCTCCTGTTTCCGGTGTCGGCAATTACGCACGTGGCATCGGATTACACCTTCCAGCCGCCGGGAACAGGGCTATGGCGCATTGGCGCGGCAGCAGCAGTTCAGGTGATCGTGTTCCTGGCGTTGGCGGCAGTTATCTTTGCGCACCGGGACATTACGGTTACATCTGAATAGCACATTAGAGCGTTCAAAACTTCTTCTCTATTGTGCGATATCTTTGAAGTCATCCGCAGCGGCCAATGTTTATCGGTACTACTGTTGTTCAGATTCTTTTCCGCTTGCGAAGAATCCTTCCGCGCAGCCGAGGGCGGCTACGGTCCATAAAGTTTTCTTATTTTGGTTGCGACCCTGCTGCGCTGTGTGATCTGTGGTGAAAATCAGTGTTCATCAGCGTTTATCAGCGGCAAAAATTTGAAACAATGGCTCCGCTACGCTCTGCTTACTTCAACGTCTGCACCGGAGCAGCGTTCGCATTATTGGCAGGTTGCACGGTCTTACTGAAGGGTCCGGCTTTCAACGCCTGTGCTCCGTGATGAGCAGAGTCGAGAACATACCCCGGCAGCACACCCAAGTAGATCGTTCCAATAGCAGCCAGCACCAGCGCCAGTGCCATGGAAGGCGAGACACGCTCGGGAGGAGCATCCACGGTTGCTTCCCGCATGTACATCATCACGATCAAACGCAGGTAGTAGTAAGCGGCGACTGCGCTGTTCACTACGCCAATGATCGTGAGCCAGACCAGGTTGGAATGCAGGGCGGCATTGAAGACGTAATACTTGGCGAAGAAACCGCCGGTCAGCGGAATGCCGATCAACGACAGCAGGAAGATGGTTAGCGTAAAGGCCAGCAGGGGAGAGCGCTTGCCCAGCCCGGCGTAATCTTCAATATCGATATATCGTTCGCCTGTGCCGCCAAAATGGCTGACTACGGCAAAGGCGCCCACGTTCATCGCCGCGTAAGAGGCGGTATAAAAGATAGCAGCGGCCATGCCGATTTCCCGTCCAGCGGCAAACGCTACCAGAATGTACCCGGCATGGGCGATGGAAGAATAGGCCAGCATGCGCTTTACGTTGTTCTGGATGAGCGCGCCGAAATTTCCCAGCGTCATGGAGAGCGCAGCTGCGATCCAGATCAGCCAGATCCAGTCATTGGGCACAGCAGTGGCAAACAAGACGCGCAGCAGCACGGCAAAGGCGGCTGCCTTGGGTCCAGTGGACATCAGCGCCACAACCGGAGCAGGCGCGCCTTCGTAAACGTCCGGCGTCCAGACGTGGAAGGGAGCGAAGGCCACTTTGAAGCCCAGCCCGATCAGCATAAGGGCGACTGCGATATAGACCAGAGCGCCGGAAGTTGCGCCGTTCAGGGCTTTGTAAATTTCAGGGATGCTGGTGGAACCTGTGGCCCCGAAGATCATGGCCACGCCGTAGAGGAAAAATGCGGTCGCGAAAGAGCCAAGAAGGAAATACTTGATGGAAGATTCCGTGCCGGCAGCACTGCTGCGGCGGTATCCGGCCAGGATGTAAGTAGAGATGGATGAGATTTCCAGCGCGATGAAGATCAGCACCAGCTCAACCGCCGAAGTCATCAGCACCATTCCGGCGGTGCCAAAAAGAATCAGGCCATAGTATTCGCCGCTGTGAATGTTCTGCTGGTCCAGGTACTCGAGCGAGGCCAGAATGCAGATTGCAGAGATGCAGGGAATCAGGATGTGGAAGAAGATGCTGAAGCTATCCACCTGCACCATGCCGAACCATGCCGGGCCGTGAAAATTGATCTGGTAGAAGCCGGCGGCCATGGCCAGAAATGAGCCGGTCAGCGAGAGAATACCCAGGCCTTTGCGGCTGCCGCGTCCCAGCAGGGGATCGATCAGCATGACCAGGATGCCGAAAAAGGTCAACACCAGTTCGGGCAGAATGCGGATGTAATCGTTGTATCCGATGGAATTCATTGTCTGTTTTCTGAAACATTCAACGGCTTCTGAATCTCGATCTTGGCATTGACTGCTTTCTTGTTTACCGCCGCTACCGCCGGGTCGATGGCTTTCATCCAGTAGGGCGAAACCACACCCATGACCAAAGCCATCACAGTCACGGGCCACAGTGAAAGCTGCTCACGGAGATCAATATCCCGGAGGGCGCGGTTTTCTTGATGCTGAATCGGCCCGTAGAAAACTTTCTGGTACATCCACAGCAGGTAGGCCGCGCTCCAGATCACGCCGGAGCAGCCCAGGATGCCGTACAGCATCTTGTACTGGAACGCACCGCTTAACACCAGGAACTCGCCCACGAAGCCATTGAGCAGGGGCAAGCCGACCGACGAGAGCACAGCGATGAGGAAGAAAGTTGCATAGATGGGCATGGGAGTAGCCAGCCCGCCAAACTCACCGAATTCGTAGGTATGCTTGCGCTCGTAGAGCATTCCCGCCAGCATGAACAGCGCGCCGGTAGAGACGCCATGGTTCAGCATCTGGTAAACAGCGCCGTCTATCCCGATCTGGGTGAAGGTGAAGATGCCCAGCACCACAAAGCCAAGATGGCTGACGGAAGAATAGGCAATCAGCTTCTTCAGGTTGGGCTGCACCAGCGCCACCAGAGCGCCGTAGATGATGCCGATAATCGCCAGCACATTGATCCATGAAGCGTTGTGGTGAGCCTGGTCAGGGAAGAGGCCTACGTTGAAGCGCAGCAAGCCGTACGTCCCCATCTTGAGCAGTACGCCAGCCAGCAGCACCGATCCGGCCGTGGGCGCTTCTACGTGCGCATCCGGCAGCCAGGTGTGCAGCGGGAACAGAGGGACCTTTACGGCAAAGGCGATAAAGAAGCCGAGGAAGAGCCATTGGAGCACATCAGCAGGAGGATGGCCCGGTCGTCCCAGCCATTCCTGTATGGCCGTGTAATCAAAGCTGCCCGCATGAATGTAAAGCCAGATGATGGCAGCCAGCATGAAGACTGAGGCCACCATGGTATAAAGGAAAAACTTTACCGCAGCATAGATGCGGCGCTCGTGTCCGTACATGCCGATGAGCAGCGCCATGGGAATGAGAGTGGCTTCCCAGAAGACGTAAAAGAGGAACATGTCGAGGGCGAGGAAGACCCCGATCATGGCGGTTTCAAGAAGCAGCAGCAGGACGAAGAACTCTTTTACGCGGTCATGCACCGACTTCCATGAAACCAGAACGCTGAGTGGCACCAGGAAGGTGGTCAGCAGCACCAGCCACATGGAGATGCCGTCTGCACCCAGGCGGTAATGGATGTCTCCGATCCAGCGCGTATCTACCTGGAACTGGAATCCTGATGTGCCGTTCTGAAAATGGACGGGCAGATAGAGCGAGAACGCGAAGGCCAGCAGGGAAATAAGCAACGCCGCCCAGCGGATGATCTTGTCATTGCGCGGCATGAGCATGAGCAGCACTGCGCCGACGGCGGGAATGAAGGTAACGAAGGTGAGGATCATTGAATCCATTACCTCACCCCCAGGTAGATCATGTAGGCGATCACGGCGGCCCCGCCTGCGGCCACCCATGCCGCATAGGAGCGGATATTTCCGGACTGCATGTGCCGCAGTCCCTGGCCAATGCCTTTGGAGGCAGAGCCCAGGCCGTTCACCGTTCCATCAATCACACCCTGATCCACGCCGCGCCAGAAGACATAAGTGGAGATGGCCAGCAGCGGCGTGACCAAGAGCGCGTTGTAGATTTCATCCACGTAATACTTGTTCTTTACCAGAACATACATGCCGCGAATGCTGGTGGTAATGCGATCAGGCAGTTCAGGCCGCTTCACATAGAGGACCCACGCCAGGCCCAGGCCAGCGAAGGCCACAACTACAGAAAGCACGGTGAAAGTCAGCTCTGTTCCGCGCTCGCCTTCTTCTTCCTTCACTTCCCGCGCACCTGGTTGTTCACCACCAATTTCTGCAGGCGTGTGGATAGCAGGCGCAAGATAGTTTGCGAACCCCTGATTCCCGCCCAGAGCTTTGGGGATATTGACCCAGCCGCCTACCACCGAGAGCACGGCCAGTACTACTAACGGGGCCAGCATGATCCAGGGTGATTCGTGAACCCCTCCGTGACTATGGGCATGATCATCAGCGTGGCCGTGCGACTGTGAAGCAGCATCATGCTGCGCGTGTGCCGGTGCATTGGCCTTATGTGCTTCTTGGCCTTCATCCACCTGTCCCAGGCGCAGCTCGCCGAAAAAGGTCATGAAGATCAGCCGGAACATATAGAACGAAGTCAGGCCGGCGGTGATGAGGCCGATGATCCAGAAGATGATGTGGCCATAGGGCAGGCGCGAAGCCTGCCAGAGAATCTCATCCTTGCTGAAGAAGCCGGCCAGCGGCGGGATGCCGGCAATAGCCAGGGTAGCAATCATCATCACCCAGAAAGTTACAGGGATGAGTTTTCGCAGTCCGCCCATGCGGCGCATATCCTGCTCGCCGCCGACTGCGTGGATGACGGATCCTGCACCGAGGAAGAGCAGCGCCTTAAAGAAAGCATGGGTCATCAGGTGGAAGATTCCAGCCGAGTAGGCTGCGACTCCGCAGGCCATGAACATGTAGCCAAGCTGCGAAACCGTGGAGTAGGCCAGCACGCGCTTGATATCAGTCTGCGCCATGCCCATAGTGGCAGCAAAGACCGCGGTGATACAGCCGATAATGGCGACGATCAGCAAGGTATGCGGTGCGCGGCTGAAGATGGCGCTGGAGCGCGCAATCATGTAAATGCCGGCGGTCACCATGGTGGCTGCGTGGATGAGAGCGGATACCGGAGTCGGGCCTTCCATGGCGTCCGGCAGCCAGACATACAGCGGCACCTGGGCTGACTTGCCGGTTGCGCCGATCATGAGCATGAGCGCAATCACGCTCAGTACTCCAAAGCTGGTCTCAACTGGCCACAAGGAAGATTCATTCAATTTGTTGAAGATTGTGCCAAAGTTGAGTGACCCAAAATTCTGGATCAGCAGGAACATGCCGATCAAAAATGCGAAGTCACCGATGCGGTTGACGATGAATGCTTTCTTCCCGGCATTCGCGGCTGAATCTTTCAGGAAGAAGAAGCCGATCAGCAGATACGAGGCAAGACCTACGCCCTCCCAGCCAACGAACATCAATAGGTAATTGTTGGCCAGCACCAGCGTGAGCATGAAGAACATGAAGAGATTCAGGTAGGCAAAGAAGCGGTAGAAGCCGCCTTCGTGCGCCATGTAGCCCACCGAGTACAGATGGATCAGGAATCCCACGCCGGTCACGACCAGCATCATCACCGTGGAAAGCTGGTCTAGGTAGAAACCGAAAGGGGCCTGGAAAGAGCTGGTCCAGATCCAATTTCCCGCCTCTTCAACATGCGGCAAAGCTAAGTGTGCGCCTTGTAATGCGGCCCACACCGCATGGACAAAAGACGCGCCGGTGAAGAAAAGGGCCACCGTAGCCACCATGCCGTTCTTAAAATGACGGCCCAAGAGCCCATTGATGGTTGCACCCACCAGCGGCAGCAATGGAATGATCCACAGATGCAAATTAGGTTCGTTCATAGTTTCAGCAAGTTGACGCGATCTACGTTGAGGGTTTCGCGTGCGCGGAAAACAGCAATGATGATGGCCAGCCCCACAGCAGCTTCGGCGGCGGCAACCACCATGACGAAAAAGACGAAGACCTGTCCGCTCAATTTATGCCAGTGATTGGCGAAGGCGACAAAGCTCAGGTTCACCGCATTGAGCATCAGCTCAATCGACATAAAAATGGTGATGATGTTGCGCTTGATGAGAAATGCGGAGATGCCCAGGGCAAACAGGATGGCGCTGAGGACGAGATACCAGGAAAGAGGAACCATTTAAACGCTCTCCTTTCTGGCGGCCAACACCACCGCGCCCATAATCGCGATGAGAATAAGAACGGAGGTCACTTCAAAAGGCAGCAAGAAATCCTTGAACAGTAAATTGGCTATGCCATGGGTGTTGTCCTGGCCCTGTTCCACCATGCTTCCAATCAGCACACCGCCGAACTGCTGGCTGTTGCGCATCACTGTCCAGACGATCACGCCGGTAAGCACCGCTACCCCGGGCCCGCCGATCAATACGGCGATGCGGCTGCCCTGAGTTCGTTCTTCGGCCCCGGCGTTGAGGAGCATGATGACAAAGACGAACAGCACCATGATGGCCCCTGCGTAGACGATTACCTGCACTGCCGCCACGAACTCGGCGCCCAGAAGCAGATAAATCAAGGCCAGAGATCCCATGACCACGACAAGAGAAAGCGCGCTGTTGATCGGGTGGCGCTGGGCGACAAGGTTGATCGCTCCGGCCACACAGATAGCGCCAAAGACGATGAAGAGTACCTGGTGAAGCATCTAGCTGTGCCCCCAGACGGCCACGATAAAACTCGTGACGATAATATTGGCAATGGCCAGCGGCAACAGGAATTTCCAGCCAAAGGCCATCAGTTGGTCGTAACGGAAGCGCGGCAGAGTTCCGCGAATCCAGATGTAAACGAACATGAAAACGAAAATCTTGGCCGCGAACCAGAATACCGGCAGCAGGCTCTGCAACAATGGCGGACCAAACAGGGGACCATGCCATCCGCCGAAGAACAGCAGAGTGGCAATGCAGCTTACCGTGATCATGTTCAGGTATTCGGCCATGAAGAACATGGCGAATTTCATGGCGCTGTATTCAGTGTGATATCCGGCCACCAGTTCGGTTTCTGCTTCCGGCAGGTCAAAGGGGATGCGGTTGGTTTCCGCATAAGCCGCCATCAGGTAAACGAAAAAGGCAATCAACTGCGGGAAGATGTACCACCTGGGTATGTGCCAGAACCAGGCACCCGCTTGGGAGTCCACAATAGCGCGCAGGCTGAAGCTGCCTGCCAGGATCAAAACGCCAACCAGTGATAATCCCAGCGCCAGTTCATAGCTGATCATCTGGGCGCTGGCGCGCAGGGAGCCGAGCAGGGCGTATTTGCTGTTGGAGGACCATCCTGCCAGCGCAATGCCGTAAACACCGATGGAGGTCACGCCGAGGATAATCAGCAGGCCAATGTTGATGTCGCCGGGATGAGGCTGGCCGGGCTGCGGAACACCGGTGATTTGCAGCGCGGTCTGGGTGCCGTTGACGGTAATGGTCTCGCCGAAGGGAATCACCGCAATGGAGATCAGGGCCATCGACAATGCGAGCATGGGAGCCAGAATGTAGAGGCCCTTGTGCACGTTGTCGGGGACCATGTCCTCTTTGAGGATGAACTTGATGCCGTCGGCCAGAGGCTGAAGCAGGCCGAAGGGGCCCACGCGGGTTGGTCCCCAGCGGTTCTGGATGCGTCCAATAATCTTGCGCTCCAGCCAGGTGGTGTAAGCCACGCCGGTGAGCAGAAGAAACGCGACCAGCGCGATCTTGATAATAGCGGCGATGAGGAAAGTTTGTGTATCCACAGTTCTTTAGTAATTAGTAATTAGTACTTAGTATTTAGCTGCTAGCTCTAGCTACTAAGTTCTAGCCAACCGATCATGTCAAAATTGAATATTCCCAGTATTCACCGCAACGGACGCAAAGAGCGCAACGAAAGCAAGAGGCAAACAGTTCAATTCTCAAGTGCTCCGGTATGCATTGGCCCTGCTAAGTACTAACTACTAATTACTAAGTACTTGTTTAATCCGCCATTACCTCTTTGCTCTCCGTGCTGCGGCGGTTCTCGATCACTGAATTCAATGTGTGCGAGTAACGTCCCAGCGTTCCGGAGGTAAAAAGAGAATCATTGGCCGGGACGATCTGCACCAGGCCATTGCCTGCCCCCGCATTGCTGTGCTCGGCGGCGGTCACGTGCTCATCATTACCGGCAATCAGGTTCAACCTTGAAAATTCATAACCCGGCACCAGCCGCTGGATCTCGTCCAGGATCGCCATAGGGTCGAACGGGCTGAGGCGCGGGTCCAGATTATTGGCGGTAAGCCATACAGCATGACGGTCGGCCTCGCCAGATTGCGCGCCGCGCGACTGTCCCATATCCGCATGTACACCCTTGCCGAATGGAACCAGCTTCTTGGTATCCGCGCCCATGCGGTCGGCCACGCGCACGATGATCTCGAAATCGCTTCTCACGCTGCTGATCTCCCCAGCTTTTTTCAGAAGTTGGATATCGCCACAGGTATTGGTGAATGTCCCGGCCTTCTCATAAGCTGAAGCTGCCGGGAAGACCACTTCAGCAAGCAGCGCCGTCTCAGTCAGGAACAGCTCCTGCACCACCACGAAAGCATTCTGGAGGGCTGCCGGATCAAAGCTGTAATCGGTGACCGGATTCGAGCCAACCACGTAAAGCGCAGCCAGCTTGCGATCTTTCGCCGCCTGCATCATCCCGGCGATATCCATGCCCTTGACCTGCGGCACCTTGCCCCATTCCTCATTGAAGTTGTGTGGGCCGTCAGCGGCAACGTAGCCGGGGAACAGGTCAGGGTAGAGGCCCATGTCGGCAGCGCCCCGCGAGTTGGCGTAGTCGCCCAGGCAGATGAACATGGCCCTAACGCCGGAGCCGAACTTCACCAGCGCGGCAATATCGGCGCCGCGCAGCTCAGATCCAAAAATAATGATGGGATCCTGGGCGCCACGCAGTTGGTCCCGTACCTGCTTCAACGAATCATTGGAGACCGCAGGGCTGGTCAGTGAACCGGCAGCGGTGTCATCACCGTTCAGGAAAGCCACAAACTTGCTTTCGCGTCCTTCAGGAACCTGGAGGAAGGCAGCGGCCTGGCGGCGCAGCTTGATGGGCCGGGAGTTCACAATGAACAGCTTCGCGCGGTTCAAGCGCACGTTGCTGCGGATGTTCCACGCCAGCAGCGGATGCTGTTCTGTGGGATCGTTGCCGATCAGCAAAATCGATGACGCCGTCGCCACGTCACGCATGGTTGCGGTGGCGTTCTGCTTTCCGGTAATAGCGCGCGCAAATCCGGCAAAGTCAGTGGTGCGGTGGTGGTCAATGTTGTTCGTGCCCAGCACCGTGCGCGCAAATTTCTGCAGCAGGTAATTCTCTTCGTTGGTGGTGCGGTTGGAGCCGATTACGCCAATCGCCTGCCCGCCCTGGGTATCGCGAATCTCCTTGAGGCGCTTGCCAACGTGCTCCAGCGCTTCTTCCCACGTGGCCTGGGTGAGTTGGCCATTGCGGCGGATCAGCGGATGGCGCAGCCGATCTTTATGGTCGAAATAATCGAAAGCATAGCGGCCTTTGATGCAGAGGAAGTCGCCATTGATTCCGCTCTTGTCGCGATTGTCGCCGCGGACGATGTCCATGCCGGTATCGGAGCGGCGCATGCCCAGCGTAGTCTTGCAGCCATCGCCACAATGCGTGCAGATGGTTCCCACGTGCTTCATTTCCCACGGACGCGTCTTGTAGCGGTACGCACCGGAGGTAAGAGCGCCCACCGGGCAGATATCAATGCACATGCCGCACTCTTCGCATTCCAGATGATCGCCCTGGTTGGGAGCGATCACGGAGCTGGAGCCGCGGTTCTGCACGCCCAATGCCCATACGTCCATGCCTTCGCCGCAGGCGCGCACGCAGCGGTAGCAGAGAATGCAGCGTGGACGGTCGAAGTAAACCACGGGCGACCACTGCTGCTCTTCCTTGTGCAGCTTGCCTTCCATGTAGCGCGATTCCGCCGCGCCGTACTTGAACGTCATGTCCTGGAGTTCGCACTCGCCGCCCGCATCGCACACCGGACAATCGAGCGGATGATTTCCCAGGAGCAGTTCAATCATCGACTTGCGGGCCTGGCGGACCTCATCGGAATCGGAGGTCACCACCATCCCGTCAGTGATCTGGACGGTGCAGGCCGTCTGCAATTTCGGCATCTTTTCGATGCGCACCAGGCACATGCGGCAGGCAGCCTGAAGCGAGAGGCCGGGATAATAGCAGAATGACGGCACTTCAATGCCGACAGCCTTGCAGGCCTCAATGAGCAGCGTGCCAGCCGGCGCCGAGAGACTCTTGCCATCGACGGTGATCGTTATGCTTTTAGGTTCAGCCATATCAAAATCTGGTAATTGGGTAAGTTGGTAATTGGGTAATTTACCGCTGACCCCTTGCTGTTTTGTGTGAAGCCGAAAAGATTGCTGCCAATTGTCGAGCTTCCTTCAAAATTTCTTCAAGCTGCTTCGGGTTCAAGATTCTTGTCTCTTCAATCAGTTCAAGCCAGAAAACCGACTCATCAGCTTCTTCGGCGACGATTCCCATTCTTGCTATGAACTCCGCCTTGGAACGAGACCGGCAGGCTGCCCGGTAATTCGCCCCAACCGAAGTACCGCAACGCAATAACTGCTTCCCCATTACTTGCGCTTCAGAAGACTTGGGGAGCGCCTGAAACAAACGAACAATTCTAATTGCAAACTGCTTTGTTCGGTTACGAAGCTCTTCAGTGCGGTTCAAATTACCAAGTTACCAAATTACCCACTTAACAAATTCTTCAAGCGATGACCGGCAGTTCGCTGATCGTCCTGCTGCCCTCTGGTTCAAATGGACACGGCCTGCCTTCGAGATGTGCTTCGAATTCGCTGCGCCATTTGTCCACGATTGACATCGTCGGGATCGCCGCTGCATCGCCTAGCGGGCAGAAAGTCCGTCCCAGCATGTTCTGCGCCAGATACTTGATGTTGTCGATATCCTTTTTCAGGCCGCCACCGGCATGGAAGCGGGTCAGGGTTTTCTTGAGCCAGTCTGTACCTTCGCGGCAGGGAATACACCAGCCGCAGCTTTCATGCTGGTAGAACTTCATCACGCGCAGCGCGAATTTCACCATGCAGGTCTGATCATCGAGCACCACCACCCCCCCTGAACCCAGGAACTCGCCGCGTTTGCTGAAGGAATCGAAATCCATATTCATCTGGTCGGCTTCTTCAGCGGTAAGAACAAAGGTTGAAGACCCACCGGGAACCACTGCCTTCAGCTTGCGTCCATTGGGAATGCCGCCGCCCACCTCATAGATCATCTTCTTGAGCGGATAGCCGAGGGGCAGTTCATAAACGCCGGGCTTGTTGATGTGTCCGCTGAGACAAAAGAGGCGCGTGCCGCCATTCTTGGGTGGACCATAGTCAGCGAACTTCTGTCCGCCCATGAGGATGATGTGAGGAACCGAAGCGAGCGTCTCGACATTGTTGATGACCGTGGGGCCACCCCACAGACCAACTATCGCCGGGAACGGAGGACGAATGCGGGGGATGCCACGCTTGCCCTCCAGCGATTCCATCAGCGCCGACTCTTCACCCACTTCGTAAGCGCCCGCGCCGGTATGCCAGTGGACATCGAAATCCTTGCCGCTGCCGAAAATATTTTTCCCGAGAAAGCCTTTGGCATAGGCATCGGCGATGGCCTTGCGCATGATGTCTACCAGGTAGCGGTACTCGCCGCGAATGTAGACGTAACCAACCTTGGCGCCCACGGCCAATCCGGCGATCACTACACCTTCAATGACCGAGTGCGGATCGTGCTCCAGGATCAGGCGGTCTTTGCAGGTGCCCGGTTCGCTCTCGTCACCATTCACCAGGATGTACTTGGGCTTGTCCGACTGCTTGGGAACAAAGGCCCACTTCATTCCGGTGGAGAAGCCTGCGCCGCCACGGCCGCGAAGGTTTGAGGTCTTGACCTCATTGATGATGTCGTCCGGCTGCATCTGGAGCGCCTTTTGAACAGCTTTATAGCCATCAAGTTCCAGGTGGCGGTTGATGTCGGCAGCGCCCTTGCCAAAGCGCTGGGAGACAACGCGGGTTTCGTCGGGATGGGAAACGAGATCAGCCATTATTTAGCTTCTAGCTTCTAGCCACTAGCTCCTAGTTCTTGTATCGCCCTTCGGGGCTGTGCGGAACATCTGATTGCTGCTGGCGAATAGGCCTACTGCTTCGCCTTCCTGCTGTATTGATCCAAGACCGCGTCCATCTTTTCAGGAGTTAGGTTTTCGTGAAAGTCGTAGTTCACCTGTACCGCCGGGGCCCAACTGCATGCGCCTATGCACTCCACCTCTTCTAATGAGAACAATCCATCCGGCGTGGCCTGCTTGTGTCCAATGCCCAGGCGCTGCTTGCAGTGTTCGAAAACCTCTTCTCCACCACGCAGCATGCAGGAGATATTGGTGCACACCTGCACGTGATACTTGCCCAGCGGCTTGGTGCGCAGCATGGAGTAGTAGCTGATCACATTGCGTACTTCCAGTTCGGTCAGGTCCACTTTTTTCGCAATGTGCGCGATTGCTTCATTAGTCAGATAACCAAGTTCATCCTGCGTGTAAAGCAACATGGGAACGAGAAAAGAACGCTGCGTCGGGTACTCCTTCATTTTTTCATCGAAGAAGCGATCGAGTTTTTCGGAAATCACCATAAATTGAAAATTGCCAAAATTTGTAATCGGGTAATTTTACTTGCCCCTAGCCGTTTGTTGAGAAGCAGTAAAAATCGCAGTTAACTGCCGGGCTTCGTTCAGTAAACTTTCAAGTTTTTCCTTCTTTACAATCCCTGCATCAATTAACAATTCCATCCACAACATGCATTCGTCTGCTTCTTCGACCACTATTCCAATCTTCGCAATAAATTCCGGCTTGGATCGGGCTCGACAGGCAGCTCGATAATTAGCCGCAACTGACGTTCCACAACGTAAGAGCTGCTTTCCTAATACCTGTGCTTCCGAGGACCGTGGTAATGCTCGAAATAACCGAATAACACGAAGTGCAAAAGCTTTGGTTCTGTTCCGCAGTTCTTCCGATTGATTGCTCAATGATCACCAAACAATTACCCGATTACAAATTACCCGATTATCAATCTTGCTATCGGTCGATCTCACCGAGCACAATATCAATGCTCCCGATCCCGGCCACCACATCGGCAATCAGTCCGCCTTCACACATCAAGGGCAGTGCCTGAAGATTTGCGTATGAAGGCGACCTCATGTGGACGCGCATGGGCTTGGCGGTGCCGTCACTTACCACGTAATAGCCCATCTCCCCTCGCGGAGACTCAATGGCCTGGTAGACCTCGCCTGCCGGGACGGTGAAGCCCTCGGTCACGATCTTGAAGTGGTAGATGAGCGCCTCCATCTCAGTTTTCATCTTTTCGCGGTCGGGCAGCACGACTTTTGGCGCTTCGGCTTTAATCGAGCCGGAAGGCATCCCCTCGAGTGCCTGTTTGGCGATCTCGCGTGATTCGCGCAACTCCTGTACACGGCAGATGTACCGCGCCCACACGTCTCCATCCTGCGAAACAGGGACTTTGAATTTGAAGTTCTCATAACCGCCGTAAGGCATATCGCGGCGCAGGTCCCAATCCACTCCGCTGGCGCGCATGGATGGGCCGGTCACGCCCCAGCCAATTGCGTCTTCTGCACTGATGTGGGCAACACCTTTCAGGCGGTCAATGAAGATGCGGTTGCCGGTAAGCAGGTTTTCGTATTCGTCCACGCGCTCGGGGAAGATGTCGAGAAATTTCTTGACCGACTCGAAGAAGCCGAGCGGCGGTTCCAGCGCCAGTCCGCCAATGCGGAAGTAGGAGGTCATCATGCGCTGGCCGCTGACCATCTCGTAGATGCGCAGCAGGTCTTCGCGCTCGCGGAAGCAGTAGAGGAAGACCGACATTGCGCCGATGTCCATGGCATGGGTCCCCAGCCATACCAGGTGTGAGCTGATGCGCTGCAGCTCCGCCAGCAGCACGCGCAGGTATAACGCGCGCGGCGGAATCTCCAGCCCCAGTAGCTTTTCCACTGCCAGCACATAGCAGTAGTTGTTGACCATGGGGCAAAGATAATCGATGCGGTCCGTCAGCGGAACTACCTGCTGGTAGAACTTGGCCTCGCAGGTCTTCTCAATTCCAGTGTGCAGAAACCCGATGTCCGGCACCATGCGGACAACCTGCTCGCCGTCGATCTCCAGCAGCAGGCGCAACACTCCGTGAGTCGACGGGTGCTGCGGGCCCATGTTGAGGATCATGGTTCTGTCTTGCGCTGAATCGACCACCGGGGTAGGAGTGAGATTTCCCATTAGCGATAGCCCTCCACCGGATAGTCTCTGCGCAGAGGATGGCCCTCCCAGTCTTCCGGCATCATGATGCGGCGCAGGTCAGGGTGGCCGAGAAAGCGGATTCCGAACAGATCAAAGATTTCCCGCTCGAAGAAGTTGGCTGCTGGCCAAACCGAAGTAACCGACTCCAGCATGGGTTCATGGCCATCGAGCCTTACTTTGAGGCGCACTCGCTCCTTCCTGGGAAGCGATAGGAGGTGGTAGGCCATCTCAAAGCGGGGCTCACGGGGATAGAAATCAGCACACGTCAGGTCTGAGAGGAAATTGAATAACCCTTTTGTTTTCAATTGCTCACAAACTTGTGCAATGGACTCCCGGGTGACATAGACGGAGATCTCACCCCGGTCAAACCTAGCGCCTTCAATGATTTGGCGGTTCCAGGCCAAAAGAGTAGCCAATGCAGGATGATCTTTGAGCTGTTCCAGGTCGGTAATGGGGGCTATAAGGGCCATTTATGCCTCATTCCTCTCGGGTTTGTTCCAGTCGATCATCCCTTTTTTCCATATATAAAAGAAACCAACCAGGACCAAGCCGATGTAAACCAGCATCTCCCAGAACCCGAACATGCCGAGTTTTCTAGCAATTACAGCCCATGGGTACAAAAACACCGCTTCCACGTCGAACAGGATGAAGAGCATGGCCACCATGTAGAACTTCACGCTGAAGCGTCCCTGGGCGTCACCGGTGGGTGTAATGCCGCACTCGTAAGGGGAGTTCTTGGCCGGAGTCCATTTGTGTTTCCCCAGCAGGTGGGAAAGCGTGACCATCACCGCCGCCAGGGCGATGCCGACGCCGACCTGAATCAAAAGTGGTAAGTACCTGATGAAGTAATTGTTGTCCAGCATGAAAGGCCTGTATATAATGCGCGACTAGAAAAGGCTAAACACTCGAATGTAATTGGCCGTTCGCCGGAGTGTCAAGCCTGCGGCTTGTTCCGAATTCGCTGTTTTATCCAAAGGTAAGCACGTCCCTACCCTCCCCCTGGAACGCGCGCGATTCGTCAACTTTCTGGCCGGAAAGGTGAGCGATCTCTCCTGCTGTAGTGCTATGACTATTTTCGGATTTAACACCGATATCAAATTTGGGGACACGGTTTACCACGTGCAAAGCGAGGCCCGCCGCAGCGAGCAGGTCATTCAGACGCTGGTATTCGTAAAAGGACAATGCATCGGCAAGCGCACCGGCTCTTACGCGCACAAGGCTTCCCAGCCGGACTTCGGCGACCAGTGTGTCCATGAATTGCTCAAGGCCCAGCACAAGACCGTTCTGGAGGCGATCAACGAAGGCAAGCTGGATTCCGTGCTGGGCAAAAATGGACACGTTTACGAAATTAGCGAAACCGGCCCCCCGGCCAACGGCGCGAAACCAGATGCAGACTTCACCATTGAATTTCAGATAACGTTCTCCGGAAAAATCGTGAGCGGAGCAGAAGTCGTTTCCCGTGCAGGACGCTCAACCACCTCCGCCATCCTCTCCCGCGCTCAAACCGACTCGCTTGGCAACGTGAAGATGCGGATTCCTCTTACGGAGGAAGTCCGCCATGAATCGGAAATCACCGTCGAAGCTACCCACGGCGATCTGTACACAAGGAAAAGATTCAAGATCAAAACGGCCGGGTGATAGCTGCTCGAGGCTTATAATTTACGTAACATGACGATTGCAGAATTGGTGTTGGAAAAATTGCGAGAGCTGCCTCCAGACAAGCAAAAAGAAGTATTGGAGTACGTCGAATCGCTGCAGGATGAAAGTAAGCCTTCCAAACAGATGATTAGTGCGGAAGGTTTATGGGCCAATGACGGCTTCGACATAACGGAGCAAGATATTGCGGAAGCTCGCCGCGAGATGTGGGGTAACTTTCCTCGAGATATTTCCTGATGTCGCTAGTGCTTGATACTCATGCTGCCGTTTGGTATTTGCTGAAGCCTGGCAATTTATCCAATACAGCTCTTCAAAGAATTCGGCATACGGCGGGTAAGGGACAGCCCCTGTATATTTCGGCTATTTCCATTATTGAACTCATTTACCTGGTTGAGCGAGGACGGATCCCGCGCCAATCTCTCGAGAAGCTGATGAATGTGGTGAAAGACCCTGCGTCAGGTTTTCTTGTTGCCGACGTGACTGTGGAAATATCACAAGCTGTAGAGAACGTGAGTCGCGATGTAGTACCTGAAATGCCGGACAGGATTATCACGGCTACTGCCCTGCATCTTGACCTTCCACTTGTGACTCGCGATGCAAAGATACAAGCTGCGGGTATTACATCGATCTGGTGATCGGGCCGCGCCTTCTGCCCCCCGGCCTGGTTACATGCCCTTCTTTTTGCCGCTCTTTTGCAGCTTATTGAAGTCCCGCATAAATACCCGCAGACCGAAGCTCGCCGTGATTTTCGTGTATCCGGCAGTGAGCTGTTCCTTATAGTGATCCAGAAAGAAGTCGAACGGGTCTTTGGGGTCCATATCGATCAGGACCATGTCAGTATCGCTCATCGTCAGTTTGCCAAAGCGAAGCTGATTGCCATGGTAAGCCATGAAATTACCGCTCACTGGCATGCGTGATGAAGTCTTCTCAGGCGTGCCGTAGGTCTGGACGATACTATCGCCCACGAGACGTATATTCGTGAGCTTACCGCGGATGTGTGGGGGTGGCAGTATCTGCTCCGGATCGAGGATCAAATCGTCCTTTTCGACCTGGATGCCCTGCATCTTTCCGTTCTTCACCAGATCGTCCACGTTGATGCCCAGCAGATCCATGAGGCCTTTTACCGGAAGGTGCAGGGCCTTCACTTTTTCAGTGTGTACGCGGATCTTGCCTTCGGGCGTGGCGCTGAGCGTTCCATTCGTTTCAAAGGGTACATCGCCTTTGCTGTGGAGCTTGCCTTTGATCTTCAACCGGTCTTTGTCAATCTGAATAGAGACGTTTTTGATGGGCGAATCGGGGCGTGAGAACACGTGCGAGTTCAGCAGATTGGCCATGGAGGCGGTGGTGATGAAGATTTCTGCGGAATCGATGCGCAATATAAAGGAATTCTTGTCGTCAAAAACTGGAATCTGGTGTTTACCCTCGGGAACGAGCGCACCGCGAAGATCGCGAATGGAGACCGCAACGTCGTTGGTGAAGTGATAGGTCACGTTGTGCATCTGCGCTTCAACCGAATTGTCATTGGCCGGAGATTGGGCAGCGGAGATGGCTGGGAGCAGGGCTACAAGTAAAAGTGCCGTTGCCGCCACCATCTTGCTGTTGCTGTAAAACCGATTCGTATCTTGCAGGGCAGGCCTCTTGCGAGCAAAGTTATATCGCTCTTAGAGAGATTCCGCGGAACTGAGCAGAGTTGTCATCCCTTAGAACTTGCTACCTTTGCACCTTTTGCGGGTAAACAGATGGTTTATGTAAAGATAGTGATGAATGATCTGGGCCACTGCTGCCGAAATCGATACCTTGGAACCCCACGAGGTACATCTCTGGCGCGTCCACCTCATCCAGCCGGAAGCCGCTATCCAGGGCTGCCGCGCCTTGCTGGCTCCGGACGAGCTGGCCCGCGCCAACCGCTTCCATTTCGCGAAAGACCGGAACCGCTTCACCATTGCCCGTGCCATGCTGCGCAATGTGCTGGGCCGCTACCTGAAGATCAGGCCGCAGCAGGTAGGGTTCACCTATGGCGCGCAGGAGAAGCCCGATCTCAAGCCGGAACTCAACCCGCGGAACTTCAGGTTCAACCTCTCCCATTCCGGGGAATACGCGCTGCTGGCTGTGACTCCCGGACTGGAAGTCGGGGTGGATATTGAACTGTTCCGTCCGGATTTTGGCACACAGGAGATTGCTGACCGTTTCTTTTCTCCGCGCGAGGCGCAGATCCTTCTGGCCTTGCCGGCAGAGCAGAAGGTGGAGGCATTCTTCAAATGCTGGACCCGCAAAGAGGCTTATGTGAAGGCGCTCGGCGGTGGACTCTCGATTCCGCTGGACAGCTTCGATATTGCCTTTGCGCCGGGAGAGACTCCGGCGCTGTTGCGGGTTGCAGGGCGTCCGGAGGAAATAGCGCGCTGGAGACTCTATAACCTGGAGGCCGCTCCCAACTATGCCGCCGCCCTGCTGGTCGAAGGCCAGGAACATCAGCTCAAGTATTTCAATTGGGCTCTCGAAATGGGCAAATGAGTGATTTGGTAAATGGGTAAATGAAGCTGCGCCGGAAACGCAATTTACTCATTTACTAACTTACCCATTTACCCATTCAGCGCGGATCTGTGCCGGAGGGATGCTGCACTTTTCAAAGCAGACGATTTATACTGAACACATGTCGATCATTCGCGATATTGCCGGCATTGCCAAGGGAATGTCAGTTACCTTCCGCGAGATGTTTGCTCCCACCGTGGTAGAAAACTATCCTGATGGTCCGGGTCCCATGAAGGGCGCGGTTTTCCAGGAGCGTTTTCGCGGTCTACATGTGCTGCAGCGCGACGAAAATGGTCTGGAAAAATGCGTGGCCTGCTTTCTCTGCGCAGCGGCCTGTCCTTCCAACTGCATTTACATCGAGGCTGCCGAGAATACCGAAGAGAACCGCATCAGCGGCGCTGAACGGTATGCAGAGGTCTACAACATCGACTACAACCGCTGCATCTTCTGCGGCTACTGCGTGGAGGCTTGCCCTACCGATGCGATCACTCACGGACACGGTTTCGAACTGGCTACCTTCAACGCCAGCAACCTGGTATATCGAAAAGAGCAACTCCTGGCTCCCATCAAACCAATGAGAACAGAAGCACCCGTGGAATCAACCTCACAGCTCAAAGAGCCAGCGCAGGACCATCCGTAGGCGTTGCCAAAATTGCATAATTTGTAATTGCCATAATTGAAATCTTCATTTACCCACTACCAAATTACCCATTCCCCTCAGGGTTTCTGGGTGGGCCTGATGATCACCTCGCTGGCAAACGACTGCGGAGCCTGGGTGACCAGCATCGCCACTACGTGCCCCACGTCATCCGGCTGAAGCATCTTGTTGGGGTTCTTGCCTTCATGCGGTGAGAGTTCCGTGTTTGTAGATCCCGGGCAGACCACAGAAACCCGCATGTTGTGTCCACGCAACTCCTCGGCGATTGAATACGAAAGTCCATTCAACCCCCATTTCGAAGCAGCGTAGGCGGCGCCATTGGGCAACGGGTTCTTTCCGGCTATGGAAGAGATGTTGATGATGTGTCCGCCCCCGCCCGAGATCATCAGCGGGGCAAATGCCCTTACCGTATAAAAGACCCCGCGCAGGTTGGTATTGAAAAGCGCGTCCCAGTTCTCCAGCGGCATGGTATGGAGCGGCCCGCCGAAGCCGCCGATTCCGGCATTGTTCACCAGGATATCCAGGCGTCCGAAGGTATCCTTCACCCGGCTTGCAAGCTGGTTGACTGAGTTCCAGTCGCTCACATCACATACCATAGCTTCACAGTTGAGTTCCCGGACTGTCTGTTCGAGCCGGTCGCGGCGACGGCCGCAGATGATGGTGGTCGTCCCCAGGGCGGTGAGGCTTCTGGCGATGCCCGCTCCAATGCCTCGGCCCCCACCGGTTACAATGGCGACTTGTCCTTTAAGCGTCACGCAGTCTCCTTTAACTTTCTGTAAGAAAAATGCATCAGCTATAGATATGTTATGCGCTTATTTCCCCAAATTGGTGTCAATACCTCTAACGAGGCTTACGCCTGGGGAGCGGTATCGAGCGAAATATCAGCATATAAAGATAACGAATGAGCAGAGACTTCGCATCTCATCAGTTAAGACCATGACTAATTTTTGATGCGGCTTGCCTGGAACAGGGGTTAGTCTTTTATAATCCGTTGCTTCTGGTACAGTTAAGAGCGGGGTCCTGCTTTACGGGCCGGAATGCGAACACGCAACGGCTATTCAACTTACGGGTGTCGGATCGAAGGAGCAATTCATGAAGAAAGTGCTTGTCACATTTGTGCTTGCGCTCACAACGGCAGCGATGGCACAGGGGAACTCACAAGGGAACTCACAGTCACAAGGAGGAGTTACCGCCAAAGGGGCCACGGTCCAAGTGACCAGCGAGCCGAATCAGCCTCAACAGCAGCAGGGCCAGCAACCTGGACAGCCCGGCCAGACTGGCCAGACACAAGGCTCGGGACAGGCTGGAGGCACGGGCGGCAAGGTGATCAAAGACCAGGCTGAGTTCAACGCCTATATGACTGCTTTTGGCCAGCAGGATCCGGCGAAAAAAGCCGAGGCAATGGAAGCCTTCCTCAACCAGTACCCCAACAGCATTGTGAAGGTTGACGCTCTGGAAGAGGCAATGGGTGCTTACCAGCAACTGCAGAATCAGGCCAAGGTGGAAGAGACAGCCAAGCGCCTCCTGCAGATCGATCCCAACCATGTGCGCGCCCTGGCCATTGTGACCTACATTGATCGCGCCAAGGCCACCCAGAATAATCCGGAAGCGCTGAAGAGTACATGTGATGAAGCGCAAAGAGGGTTGCAGTCCATGTCATCACTGCAGAAACCCGAAAGCATGTCCGATGCTGAGTTCCAGAAGCAGCGCACCCAGATCAATGCCATCTTCGAAGGTGCAGCGGGTTTTTGCGCGCTTCAGGCCAAGAACTTCGCGGAAGCGAAACAGCATTACACCAGTTCGCTCAGGCTGGACCCGACCAGTTTTACTGACACGTTCCAGCTTGCCGTGGCCGACCTCTCCGGCACCCCACAGGATCTGAACGGCTTCTTTTACTGCGCCAAGGCCATGAATCTGGCGCAATCGCAGAACAACGCCGCCGGAGCCCAGGCAATCAATGCCCAATTCTGCAAGCCCATGTATCACAATTATCACGGCAAAGATGAAGGCTGGGACCAGTTTGTGCAGCAGTTCGGCGCTCAGCCGACGCCTCCACCCAACATTGCTGCACTCATTACGCCCAAGCCCACACCTTGTGACGTCGCCGTGGACGCAGTCAAAACCAATAATGTGGATGAACTGGGATTCGGTGACAAGGAATTCATCCTTTCACAGAAGGGCTGCTCCCCCGCAGGAACTGAGGCTGCCGATAAGGTGTGGCAGAGCATTCAAAATCTGCAAAAGGGTGGCACGGCCAAACTCGACCTGCCCATCAAGGTGATTTCTGCCAGTGCGGACACCATTCAGGGCGCCGTCAGCGAAGACAACCAAAAGGAGAACAAGGCTGATATCACGATCACCATGGAAAAACCGATGGCCAAACCACCGGCGCCCGGTTCCGAAATTCACGTGATCGGGAACATCACGAACTATACGCCCAATCCATTTATGTTCACCATGGAAAAGGCCAACCTGCCGGCGACCAAAGGCCCAGCTCCGAAAGGCAAGAAGACCACAACCAAGAAGAAGAAGAAGAAATAGAGATTCGGTGCGTAGAGACGTAGCACGCTGCGACTCTACAGTGAAAACATCCGGAATCCCACAAGGCAGCTCTTCGGGGCTGCCTTTCTTATTCTCCCAGCATGAGCCGCTGGATGGATGTGGCCTTGCCGGTCTCAGCATTGCATTCAATCAGCACTCCGCAGAGGCGCGGATCACCTTTGGCAGCTTCAAAGCGTCCTGGAAGGCCGGTGAGGAAGCGCTGGAGCACCTGCTCTTTCTGTACGCCGATCACGCTGTCGAATGGCCCGCTCATGCCCACATCGGTTTGATAAGCCGTGCCGTTGGGCAGCACCCGGTTATCTGCCGTGGGAACATGCGTATGAGTGCCCAGCACGGCAGTTACCCGGCCATCGAGATACCATCCCATGGCGATCTTCTCTGATGTAGCCTCGGCATGTAGGTCGACAATGATGACCTTGCTGGTAATCTGTCGGAGCAGATCATCCACCTTGCGGAATGGGTCATCGGCATTATGCATGAAGACCCGGCCCTGAAGATTGATGACGGCGTAGTGCTGGCCGCTTCTGGTACTGTCTTCAAAGATACCCGTGCCAGGCACGCCTTCTGAGTAGTTGGCGGGACGAAGAACCCTGCGGGCGCGCGAGTTGGAGTCGCCATTGGCTGACCTGAAGTAGTCCATGATCTCGCGTTTATCCCAGACGTGATTGCCGGTGGTCAGAACGTCACAGCCCAGTTCGAACAAATCCTCTGCAATGGCGGGAGTCAGCCCGAATCCGCCGGCGGCGTTTTCGGCATTGGCAATGACCAGATCGACTTTATGGCTTTCGACAAGGTGAGGCATGTGGTCGCGCACGATCTTGCGTCCGGCATTGCCAAAAATATCGCCAATAAACAGAATCTGCATAAAAAAGACGAACTACTGATACTAACATTTCCGCGGTGTTCAGCTAAGCTGCTTCGCTCATGATTTTATCGGCGATCATCGGTTGGATCAGCGTCATGAGCGGTAAGGTTTTGCTCATCATGCAGGTTACCGGACTATTTCCGCGGTAGCCAGGAAATCGTAATTTCCCGCCGGACTGATATGCAGATTGCGCACGCGGGTGGAATGCACCATCACGTTATCGAGATACCACAAATTGATGGAAGGCAGGTCGCGCGCCAGAATCTCCTGTACTTGCCGGTAGATTTCGGCGCGCCGCTTTTGGTCGACGGTCTTGCGGCCTTCTTCGATCAGCGCATCCACCTTCGGGTTGGAGTAATAGCTGCGGTTGGCTCTTTTCGGCGCGAAGCTGGCGGAGTGGAACACGTATTCAAAGATATCCGGGTCCTGATTGGTGGCGCCTACCCAGCGCAGGGAATAGAGCTGGAAGGCCCCTTTCGTTACATCGGCATAAAACGTGGTGAACTCAAAGCTGCGGATATCCAGCGCAATGCCTGCGGCCCTCAGTTGCTGCTGCAGGACGGCGGCCATCAGCCTGGTGGTTTCATCAATCGAGGTCTTCATGTTGAGGTGAAAGCGCACGCCGTCTTTGCCGCGCGCATATCCCGCTCCATCCAGAATGGCATTGGCCTTTTGCGGATCATATTCGTAATGCGGCACGGCGCCGTTATACGCCCAGTGTTGCGGAGGCAGAATGCTGTCTGCCAGCCTCCCCATATCGCCAAAGAAGTAGTGCAGCATGGGCTGGCGGTCAATGGCATAAGCCAGTGCCTGCCGCACTCTCACATCTTTCAAAATAGGATCGCGCAGATTGAAAGCAAGATAAGCGAGGTTTGTGCCGGGTTCGTCTACGATTTCGAGGTTGCGTTCGTGCCTGAGGGTGCCGATCACGTCAGAGTTCAGCGAGTTCAGTTGGATGTCGGCGCTGCCTTTGCGCAACTCGAGGGCGCGCGTCGTGATGTCAGGAATTACGGCAAAGCGCACCCGCTCAATATGCGGAGGCTCGCCCCAGTAATCATGGTTGCGCTCGATGATTACCTCGCTGTCAGGGATATGGCGCACAAAGCGAAATGGGCCGGAACCAACCGGATTACGGTTGAAATCTTTCCCGCTGCCGTAAGGCACAATGCCGAACGCGCCTTCTGAGAGACTCCACAGCAGTGTGGCGTTGGGCTCGGTTACGTGGATCAACAAAGTGAAATCATCCGGTGTTTCAACCCTGTCGATGAACTTGAAAGCGCTGGTCTTCAGGGTAATGACGGAGCCGTTGCGAATGGTATCGAGGGTCCATTTCACATCTTTGGCGGTGAGCGGGCGGCCATCGTGAAAGCGGATTCCATGGTGCAGATGGAATACATAAGTCTGCGGATCGGGCATCTCCCATTTCTCCGCCACCGAGGGATGCAGGTTAAAGTGGTCGTCCTTGCGCAGCAACGAGTCGAACATCAACTCATCAATGCGTTCAGAGGAACCGTCGGTACCAATGCGGGGATCCAGGTTTGTCGGGCTGTTGTCGATGATCATGACAATGGTGGTGGCATCGGGACGCTTGGCGCAGGAGAGACACGCGAGGCAAAGAAGAAACAACATCCACCACGGAGACACGACGATACGGAGGAAGAATAGATATTTTCCTGGTGTTCTCCGTGCTTCCGTGTCTCCGTGGTAGGTTGGTACTTCAGACATAAGAGATTTTTCCTAGGATAGCAGCCCGCTTTGCTCCCGTCGCCGAAGGGATGTTGCCCGGTTGCCGCTGCCATGTCTGATAAGCCAGCAACGCAAAGGCGATGGCTTCCTTGGCCTGGCTGGGAACGCCGAATTCATCGGAATGCCGCAACTTCAATCCTGACGCTGCGATTTCCTGCGATAGCATCTTCATCAATGTGAGATTCCGCGAGCCGCCACCCGATACGATGTAATCCCGGTACTCACCTTTTTTCACAACGAAGTCCCGAATGGCTGCAGAGATGGAGCGGGCGGTCAGCGCAGTGGCGGTGGCGATCACGTCTTCTTTTTTTGCTTTGCCGCAGCGCCGCAGGAATGCTTTTGCGTACTCGCGTCCGAACTCCTCGCGTCCCGCAGTTTTGGGCGGCTTCTGATGAAAGAAAGGATTACGAAGCATTTTTTTCAATACAGGTTCGAGAATGCGTCCTCTGCCGGCGATGGCTCCATTGCGGTCGAATGGTTTGTCGAACAGCAGTTGCGTGAGCTGATCAATGACCATGTTTCCCGGCCCGGTATCAAAGGCCAGTACCTGCTCCGGTCTGGCGCTGGCAGGAATCGCCGAGAGGTTCGCGATGCCTCCAATGTTTTGCACAATGCGTCCGGCACGGCGATGGCGAAACACCACGTAATCGAGAAACGGGACCAGCGGAGCGCCTTGGCCTCCGGCAGCCATATCCGCCGGACGAAAATCAGAGACCACAGGTACACCCAGTCGCGCCGCAATCACCGAACCCTCGCCGGTCTGCCAGGTACATGCAAATTTTTTGCCCAAATAGGGAGCAGAATCACCCTGATGGTAGATGGTTTGTCCATGGCAGCCCACCAGCTCTATTTCTCTGGTTCCAGTGCGTTGCTGCGCTTTACGAATGGCTTCCGCATACAGTTCGCCCAGCAGGAAGTTCAGGCGCGCAAGCTCAGCCACGCTGATGCTCGCGGCATTCATGGCCTTGAGCACCGCCTTTTGCACTTTCTCTGGATAATCAAAATGCCCGTGACCGAGCAGCTCAAAACGCAGATTGAAGCCGCGTCCGAGAACCCGCACCAGCGCTACGTCAATGCCATCTGCGGAGGTACCACTCATTACCCCGGCAATAATCAACTGTGATACTCCTCGACCACCCTGGAGAAATCCTGGACAAGTTTCTTGAGCATCTGCACTACTTTGGCTTGAGGTTGCGATGCGAACTCGTGCAGCTCGCGTGCGCGCTTCTTGAATTGCAAAACCCGGCCCGCCGCCTGCGTAATATGCGTGGCGAACCTGCGGTCGTTCTCTGCTGTTCTAAGAACCGCCTCAAAAGCCCCCCAGACCAGCTCCTGGTTGTGGCAGACGAGAAACATGTCCGCCCCGGCACGCAACGTTTCCACCGCTACCTCTTCGATGGATCCTGCGGCCAGCACACCGCCCATCTCCAGATCGTCAGAGATGATCAGGCCTCGGTAACCGATCTTCTTGCGCAGAATCTCCTGCATCCACTTTTTCGACAGCGAGGCAGGTTGATTGTCTTTCGTTACGTCCGGATACGAAGCATGGGCAACCATCACAAACGGAAACTGCCGGTGCAGCAGACGGTAGGGAACCAGGTCTTCAGCCCAGAGTTTCTTCCAGGGCTTGGGGATGGAAGGCAGCTCTTTGTGAGTGTCAAGATTAGCTTCACCCAGGCCGGGGAAATGTTTGCCTGATCCCATCACTTTGGCCGATTTCAGGCCGCGCAAAAACTCACGCGCATAGGCAACCACCTCGTGAGGATCAGCCGATGCCGTCCGTGAGGTCAACACCGGACGCGAAGCCTCAAAGCCCAGATCAACCACCGGCGCAAAATCCGTATTGAAGCCTAAAGCGCGTACTTCGAGGCCGATGGTGTGACCATGCATGTGATAGATCCGCGGACTGCGCGCGGCATAGACCTCCTGTACCGCAGGCGCAGGAGCGATGATGTTCTTCAGGCGATCTACCGTGCCGCCCTCCATGTCTACGCACAGGAACATGGGAAGCGCTGATGCAGCCTGGCAATCGTGCAACAGTTCCCAGGTCTGCCTGGGCGATTCAATATTGCGGGCAAACAGGATGACGCCGCTGGGCTGAAGTGTAGAGAGCGTGGTACGCAGATGACCATCTGCAGCAAGGCCATCAAAACCCATAATAAGCAGTTGTCCTACCTGCTGGCGCAGATCAAGACTGGTGGTCTTCGGCATTCATCTGATTTTTACATATCCCGAGCACTCAGCGGGAAGCTATAACCACAGAAAACAACAGGACAACCTTTTTGGCCGCTGATCAACGCTGATAACGCTGATTGAGTAGATAGACGTAGATTTATTAAACTGAGCGCATGCAAATTACTTTACGGCCAGAATTGCAGGAAAGACTTAGCCAGATTGCATCCCAAAGCGGGCGGACCGCTGAGCAGATGGTGCAGCAATTGCTAGTGCTCTGACCGTGTGATTTTTGGGACATAGCCAGCGAAGCTGGCAGCATTCTTCGAGCCCACAGCGCAAGCTGTGGGTATAGAAATAGATAAGGAACAGAGCTGGCGAAGCCAGCGCCATAGCTGTAATGCACCCTCATTCATCGGAATGCTCGTTCCTATTTCCATGCGGTCAGAGCACTAGAAGAATTCCTTGATCACGATCAATGGTTCCGAGAAGAAGTGCAAAAGGGACTTAAGGAACTTGATAGCGGTGAGTTCACCAAGCGACGATGTGGTTGCCTATATTGAGAAGCTCTTTGCCTGATTCTATTCAAGTCATTCTTGGGTACTCTCCCTTTCTTCCTTTGCGTCCTCTGCGGAAAATCTGAGAATGCCTCTGCTCGCGAAGCTCTCAAGGTGAACGAAAATGTGCAGGGGGCTGACTGCTAAATCTGCTTCTTCATCTCATGCAGCAGATTCAACGCTTCCAGGGGCGTGAGATTGTTCAAATCAGCTTCGCGCAGGCGGTCCACGATCTTCTGCGATAGCGGCGTAAACATCGTAAGCTGCATAGAGGGGACACGCTCTTTCGGTGCGGCTGCAGCCAGATGGCTGCTGGCCTCATGCTCGGCGTTTTCATGCTCGTGCAGCACCTCACGGGCGCGCACCACCACCTCCGGAGGCAGTCCCGCCAGCTTGGCTACTTCAATGCCATAGCTGCGGTCTGCCGAGTCAGGCTCCACTTTGCGCAGAAAGACGATCCCTCCGGCATTCTCTTTCACCGAGACATGGAAGTTCTTCACGCCTTCCAGGCTCTCTAACTCGGTGAGTTCGTGATAATGCGTGGCAAACAGCGTCTTGGCCTTGCTGGTGGAGTGAATATATTCGATCACTGCCCAGGCGATGGCCAGGCCGTCGTAGGTAGCTGTGCCGCGCCCAATCTCATCCAGCAGGATGAGCGATCTTGGTGTGGCAGTGTTGAGAATGGCAGCAGTTTCAGTCATCTCCACCATGAAAGTGGAGCGTCCGCGCGCCAGGTTATCACTGGCGCCAATGCGGGTAAAGATGCGATCGATGATGGGCAGCCGCGCCGAGCGTGCTGGAACAAACGAGCCCATCTGCGCCATCAACACAATCAATGCTGTCTGTCGCAGGTAAGTTGACTTGCCGCCCATATTAGGGCCGGTAATCAGCAGGATGGAATGACTGCTGGAGTTGAGATAGAGATCATTGGGAACAAACCGGTCATTGCTGCCGGTGAGTTCCTGCTGCTCCAGCACCGGATGCCGTCCATCGACGACCTCCAGTTCCCCGGCGGAATCGTCAAACTTCGGCCGGCAGTAGCCCCGGTTCTGGGCATTGAAGGCCAGCGAGGCTAAAACATCCACCTCAGCCAGCGCCAGCGATGTCTGCCGGATTCGTCTGGCTTCCGCGGCAATGGCCGACCGCAGCTCGACAAACAGCCGCCGCTCGATCTCTACGATCTTCTCCTGCGCGTCCAGCACCTTGGCTTCGTATTCCTTCAGTTCAGGCGTGGTAAAGCGTTCGGCGTTGACCAGGGTCTGTTTGCGTTCGTAATCGGCAGGCGCATGATGCAGGTTGGCCTTGCTGATCTCGATGTAGTAGCCGAAGATGTTGTTGAACTTTACTTTGAGCGAGTTGATACCGGTTCGCTGGCGCTCGCGCTCTTCAATCTGCGCGATGTACTGCTTGCTGTTGCGGCTCAGGTTGCGCAGTTCATCCAATTCGCCATCGATACCTGCCTGAATCACGCCTCCATCCGCCAGCGTCAGTGGAGGCTCAGGCACAACCGTCTTCTCAATTCGTGCACGCAGATCGGCAAGATCATCGAGAAGAAGATGCAGCTCCTGCAAGCGAACAGACTGGAGCCGCGCCAGAGCAGCCTTGATCAAGGGTGTTCGATTCAAAGACGCGCACAGCGCCAATACGTCGCGCGGATTGGCGGTTTCCAGCGTTACCCGGCTGAGCAGTCTCTCGATATCGAGTACGCCCTCCATGGCTCGGCGCAATTCCTCGCGGGCGACAAATTCTTTTGTTCCAATTTCGACGGCATCCAGGCGCTTGTTGATCTCTGCTACATGGATTGAGGGCCGCAACAGCCAGAAGCGCAGCAGGCGCTTGCCCATCGGTGTAATGGTGGAATCGAGCGCGCGAAACAACGTGACCTCATTGCCGGTATTGGCAAACAGCGGTTCAACCAGTTCGAGATTACGCACGGTCACGGCATCCAGCACCAGGCATTCCTGGCGATCATAGAAGCCGATGCGGTCTACGTGCTCCAGCGTGCCTTTCTGGGTGGAGCGGACATAATGAAGAATAGCTCCCGCAGCGGTGGCCGCCGCAGGACGTCCTTCCAGCCCGAAGCCCTCCAGCGAGAGCACGCCGAACTGGTTTTCCACCAGCGGCACAGCGTAGTCCGGAGCGAAAACCCAATCATCCAGGGGTGTCTCGGTGAAGCGCGCCCGGTCTCCCGCGTGTTGCAATGTGATCTGCGGGGCCTGATCAAACAGCGGCAGGGAAGAGGGATAGAGCACCTCACGCGGACGCAACTGCTGCAACTCTTCCAGGATGCGCCGCTCGGCATTCTCGCCGCGAAACTCTGTTGCCCGGAATTCACCCGTGGAAAGATCGAGCGCCGCCAGCCCCACTGCTCCTGAGGCCCGCGCCAGCGCCGCCAGAAAGTTATTCTCCTCAGAGCCGATGGTGCCGTCGAGCGCGGTCCCCGGCGTGAGCACCCGGGTGACCTCGCGCCGGACCAGCTTCTTGGCCAAACGTGGGTCTTCCATCTGCTCGCAAATAGCGACTTTGAATCCCTTGCGCAGCAGCTTCGAGAGGTAGCCTTCCGCCGAATGGTAAGGCACGCCGCACATGGGAATGGCTGTGTCTTTCTCCTTGTTGCGCGAAGTTAATGTGATCTGCAACTCGCGCGCCGCCACCACCGCATCCTCAAAGAAAAGCTCATAGAAATCCCCCAGGCGGAAGAAGAGCAGCGCGGTGGGATGCTGCTTCTTAATCGCGGCATATTGCCGCATCAGCGGGGTGGTGGGTTCAGTCATCGGCTGCCGTATATATAGCACATCGTCCTGTGGGTATCACCGCAAAGAGGCGCTTAAGGATGCAAAGGGAGCGAAAGAATTTCCTGATTGTGATGTATCAGTGTTGTTCAGTCGAATCAGTGTCATCAGCGGTAAGGTTTTGGGTTTTTCCATCAAATTCCTCTGCGCCCTCTGCGTCCTCTGCGGTTAAGGCTTTCGCATCTCACCTTGACGCTCTCACCATGCAGATGTTTTCCTAGAACTGCATGGAATTACGCAAAGACCCGATTACCCGCTCATGGGTGATCGTGGGCAATGAACAGGAACCGAGACACCAGACTGAGGGCTATTGCCCGTTCTGTCCGGGTTCGCCCAACCCGCCGCAGACCATTACCACCCTGACCGCCACCGAGCAGGGAGTCGGACCGGTGACGGCCATGGTGCATCCTTCGCCGCTCTACCGCATTGAAGGCGAGCCGCAACGCCGGGCTGAGGGTATCTATGACGTGATGAACACCGTGGGCGCGCACGAAGTGCTGGTGCAGAACATCCGTCACGATATCGAATTGTGGCAATCCACAGATGCGCAGATTGCGCAGTTCCTGCTGCTGGCCGCCCAGCGTATTCACGACCTCAAGCAGGACATCCGCTTCAAATATGTAACCATGTACAAAAACCACGGCGCGCCGGCCGGACAGGAATTTGACCATCCGGTTTCCCAGCTTACCGCCACTACCTTTGTGCCGCGCCGGGTGCTGTATGAGTTGCGCGCCTCGCGCGATTATTACGCCGATAAAGAGCGCTGCGTCTTTTGTGACACCCTGAACCAGGACATGCGTAATCCCACCCGCATCGTGGAGTCTCGCAGCGACTATGTGGCGCTGTGTCCGTTTGCCTCGCGTGTGCCTTACGAGATGTGGATCATGCCGCGCAGGCATGAATCTTCGTTTGAGCGCACCATCACATCGAAGCACAGCAATCTGACCGAACTGGCAGGCATGCTGCGCCGGACGCTGCAGCGCATCAACAGCGTGGCCGAGGCCTTCCATCTGGTGGTGCACACGGTGCCCAACACCTACCAGAAATCCAATATCCTGCAATACTGGAAAACCGTGGATGAGGACTATCACTGGCACATCGAGGTGCTGCCCATCTGGGCCATGAAAGCCAAGCCTTATTTCCTCAAAGAGGTCTACTACACGCCAATTTCTTCTGAAGTCGCAGCCGAGCGGCTGCGGTCACTGTCGGTGCGCTGAGCAGGAACAGAAATGTTATGGGCTCAGATCGTGACCCAGCGCTACTACGGCGAGTTGTGGAACCAGTGCACTATGATCTGATGCTTGAATTATCGTGAGATCTGAATATCCAGTATCAGCCCGGCCATGCTGGCCGTCTCCTGCACAGCTTCAAATTCCTCGCGATGCTTTTGATGCTCCAGGGCCGTTGTAACGCAGGACAGGTGAGTTCCGGCAGGAAGCTGGCTGAGTTTCTGCTTCAAATGTTTCATGCCGTTTCCGTTCATGTAGCCCACCGTGTATTGGAGTTGGTCCAAATTGGGAAACCAGCTCAGGCTAAGCACCATGGTATTGTCTTTCTGCCAGAAGTAGATTATCTGATCGATTTGCTGCTGCTCGTTGGATGAAACTAACTTTTTCAACTGCTGTAGCTTGTCTGGCCCATAGAGCCACGCCTGGCCGTTAGTAAGAGCCTGAACCAACGCGGACTCCAGCATGATTTGTTCGTTCAGGGCTGCGAATGCCGGGGAAGTACCCTCCGGCTTCTCCACAGGGCTTTTCCACTCTTTATGGAGTTGTTCCAGGCGTTTTCGCAGAGCAGCTTCAGCTTTGGCTGAGCCATAGGAGGCAAGTGCTGCGGCTGCACTGGTTACTACGTGAACAGAGGGATCGTTCAGAGCCGCTATGGCAATCTTCTCCACCTGGGGCAGGCTCACGAATTCGCGCAGCTCTGAAAGTTCGGTTTGATAACATCCGGTCGTCTTGCGCAGGTTCAGGGCCTCTGCAACCTCTGCAACTCCGTAATCACGATCTACGCGGAGAAAATATCGCAGCAACGCCGATTGAGGAGCGCAGGCCCACTTTCCGGCGCTCTTTTCATAAATGGACCTCACTTCAGCCAAAGCCTGCACGGTCGCGTAACGGTCCACCAACTGGTAATCCACGTCAGAATGATTGCCGCTTCTCAGGCGCGCGAGAACCGGCTGTTCGATTTCCGGCAATTCCTTCTCTGGAAGCAGGCCCAGCACCGCAATCGTCACATCCGTTCTTTCGCGGGCAATTTCTTTAAGGATGAAATCGCGGCCTTCGGCGGGCGAGAGTTCATAGATGCGGCGTAGTGCGATTCCACGGTCGATTCTGTCGCGGGAATAATCCGTAGCTGGTGGCGAACTCACAATATGGCGCAGGACCGGCAGGAATTCCGGGCCGCCGACCAACTCCCAGCGAAATCCAAGGAGTTCATTGCGCATGGCCATTGGCAGAGCGTCCCAGGAAGCAACAAGCTGTTGCCGGAGAGGTGGTTTGTCGGTTGCGCCCGGCGTCACGCTGTCCACCAATATTGTCTTGAGGCTTATCGCGCGCGCCTCGCCGGTCTTGGTTGCTATGACTGATTCAAGTTCGTCCTGGTGTTGCTTCATCAGTGCTTCCAGCGTTTTATTTCTGGCACTCATTTTTTTCTGCCATTCATCCTTCTTCGCTGGGTCATACGGCAGATGGTATTCGGGATTTGAATAGATCTCCAGCAGGGCGAGGGTTCGCAGGAAGTTCACGGTGATCGGATGCTGAGGAGCAGAAATCGCGGCCTTTAACTCCTGGATAACCAGGGCACGATGCCGCGAGCCGAGCAATCCAAACATGAATTCCCAACTGCGAGGCTGCTCATTGGCTCCCGAAAATCGCTGAGCCATTTCGCGTGCCGCATCCTCTGAATTAAGAAAACGCAGCACCCGCGCAGCATGTTTGGCTTCATCTTCTGGAGTGCTGTCCAGTCTTTTAAGCGCGGCAGCCAATTGTTCGCTCTGCCATTGTGAATCAGCGGCAATCACCTGGAAGTCCACGGAATTCGACTGCAGCCGCACTGTGCGCGATGTGCCGCTGCGGGATGTCTTATGAGAGACGACCTCAGTAACCCGGCCGTTTTCAATGTAAAGATGGTAGGTTCCGGGCGAGAGTGACGCCCATTCGTTCAACTCCAGGGTCATTGTGAACGGTGTTTCATCCAAATCATGGATGCCTGATAGTCCACCACCATCAAACATGCCGAAGCTGAAGTAATCAGCTAACGGGTCGCGTCCAGACGGAGTGAGGCAAAATGATTCTTCCCCCATAGGCCCGCTGCGATCATAGTTGCGGGTACTCATTTCATATTTGCCCTTTGCAGTGCTGGAGTAGGACAGTTTGAGAGTGATGGTTTCGCCTTCACGGAAAGTGGTTTGACCATCTTGCAACGAGAGTTGCAGCGAAACATCAGCCGGAGATGATACAGAGCCGGAACAGGCAGTATCTTCAGCCCAGATCTCTTTTGCTGAAAAAATGAGAGCAAACAGCATCAGCGTGAGTCGCAAACCTGGCAGATTTCGCATACACCCCTCCCCACGCATTCAGAACGTAAATAGATGCGAAATCTTGCTTGTTTGTTTTTGCTATTGTGCTCCGGTTGCGCTCTGGCGCTGGCCTAAAGTTTCCATGCTCACCTTCAATGCGCTTCCGGTTTTCAGGGTCACCGTTGAAGAGAGTTCAGCCAGATGCTGGTTGACCAGCTTATCAATCGCGGTGGCCTCATCCTGCAGGGCCTGTGCGAACTGCTCCTGGGTCTGGGCGCCATTGGATGCCGACTTGAACTGTGGATCAGCAGCTACGGCTTCGAATAATGCGAGAGTCCTCAGGAAATCGCGGGTAATGGGATGCTGTGGGTCAGAGATGGCATTGTGCATCTCCTGAATGGCCATATCGCGGTGCGTTGAGCCGACCAGCCCGAACATTATGTCCCAGCCATTTGCCTGGCGATTCAATGACCAGTAGCGCGTAGCCAGTTCGTGAGTCGCTGCCTCAGTCCCCAGGAAACGCAGCACGCGGGCGGCATGGCGGCCCTGCTCGGTGTTGCCTGAATCGAGGGCTTTCACTGCCGCAGCCAGTTGCTCATCCTGCCAGGCAGAGTCAGCATCTACCACCTGGAACTGCACTGGATTAGAACGCACAATCACGGAAACCAGTTCTCCAGTGGCGGTGACCTGCGATACACGCTGCGTCTCAACTACCAGACGGTAATTGCCAGGCGGCAGAGACTTCCACTCGTTCAAATCAAGATCGAGCCTGAAGGCATTCTTCTTGAGCACTGTATGCCCGGCAGCATTGGCTGGCGCAACGCTGAAGGCGCTGCTGCCGTAATAGTCAGCTAGGGGATCGCTTCCAGCGCCAGCGGGATCGAGGCAGAAGGATTCACGCGTCACCCGGCCAATGGCGCCGGAGGTCTGCGTATCCATGCGGTATTTGCCTTTGGATTTGCTGGTGAAGGCCAACTGCAGGGTGATGATTTCCCCCTGGTGAAACGTGCTGTGCGAATCTTTGAGGGTGAGCTGCAGAATCGCGTCGTCAGCGCTTGCGCCGATTCCTGAACAAGGCGCAGCCTGGGCCAGCATCTGGCTGGAGAAACAAAGTACCGCGAGAAGCACGAATCCCATCATGGTCAGATACCGCTTGGAAGAAAAAAGACCGTTATACATTTGCGTTGCTCATCCCCTTTGAAATTTGCCCGTTGCCCGAAAGTGAGAGGTACAAGGTTCAGCTAGTCTGACTGATTAGCAGCGTGAATGCAAAGGTTTTCTGCGAATGCTAGGAGTCTGTCGGAAATAAAAAATACAGTTTCGCATTTTCTAGCCAATGCGGAGGGTTTAAATTGCATGGGGAATGAGAACGAGGGAAGTTGAGATTCTGCCTGGGCTCCTTTTCCGAGCCGCAAGGAGACTTCTTGGCAATCCATGCGAGAAAAAGCCTGCTGTCTTCGTTTTTTAAGTCATTTTGAATG
>QHVI01000156.1 GCA_003223515.1 Candidatus Angelobacter sp. Gp1-AA117 | reverse complement strand
AGTGATGTCTACGCTCCCTTACCGAAGTGGAGACGACACGCCCGCCGCCCCTCTTGCTTGGACTTAATCACCTTGCTTAGAAAAGAGATGGTGGAACACCCGGAACTCCTTCGTCCGCTGGGCATTGAGCTTACAGATCGCTCCCTAGCCGCTGCCGCAGCGGCCTAAAAATGTAGAAACTCCAGAGCCCGGCGCGTAAGCGCCGGGAATTGAGACCAAACGACGATCCAAGCCCCGTTAGGGGCGACACGGCTTTTACACTTTTACACGCAATGTAAGTGGCATTACCCGCCCTTGGCTGCGTGGGAGAATTCGTCGCAAGCAGAGAAGAATTCGATCGCTAGTAACACAGTAAAGTGATTCGTGGCAGCACCTCATTACCATAACTACTTTTACAGCCGCCAGCGGCAGGCACTAGCGCATTCTGCCGTTCAGTCCCAGCAGCTCGGAAAATTTCTGCTCACCCTGAAGGGTTATGCGGACAGCTCGGGTCTTGGTGATGGAGGCGATCCATTGCAGCTCACGAAACCTGGCGAGCATGGCCGTGCCTAGCGGCGTAGTAGATTCCATCCAGTGGAGGCGACATGATTACGCTGTGCATTCGGTACACCATTGACATTCACAAGACCCGCGACTTCGAACAGTATGCGCGCGCATGGCCGGAACCAATCCGCCGCTGCGGTGGTGAACTCATTGGTTATTTTCTGCCTACCAAGGTGGCCGGGCCGACGAACTTCGCGCTGGCACTGATCAACTTCCCAACTCTTGCGGCCTACGAACGATTAATGCAGGAAGTCAACAATCTGTTGCGCTACCCACGTGGGGTGTTCGTTGTCGAGTGAATGCCCGGTTTGTTTCAGGAAGCGCGCGTAGCCGGGAGTATTGACCATCCGCGAAGCTACATCGCGGGTGTACTCGCCGAGTTTGGCGCAGGTGTCCTCGTAGCCTGTTAAGAGGAGCATTCGTTTGTTGTTTTTCAGGTACAGCGGCTCCTGCGTTCCTGGAGCAAACAGTTGCTGGCTGAAGGCCAGTTGCTCGGCTCCCAGACGCCAGTGCCAGGCGCGGAAGTTCGGGTCATAGGTTTCCTGCCGGTCCATGCGGGCGGCGCGAATGGATGGCTGCTTGCACTTGTAGTTGTCTGAGAACCAGCACTGAGCCTGGGGCGGGCCGCCCAGTCCTCCTACGGGCGCCCAATCGAAGCCGCCGTAGAATAATTCTCTACGGAAGCTGGGACGCTCGTCGGGCCGGGGCAGATACTTCTCGTCAAGCCCGGACCAGTCCAGGGATTGATTCACGGCCTTGTCATTCAGCCCATTCCAGGGAGTGTCACATCCGGCCGCAACGGCGTGGCGCTGTCCGATATAGGAAGGCCAGATGGCCGCCGGAGACCAGGGTACCACTGCGGTAATCCACGGTGTGTTGGGCCTGCGGCCAAGGCGCATGGCCATGTTTCCGCCGAGACTTCCGCCCACCACGGCTCTCACTTTGGGCTTGAGCTGCCCGTGCAGCTGTGTATCCAGGGTATCCACGAAGGCGATGATGAAATCTTCAATGAAATCTACCAGAGGCGTATTGTGGCACCGCACGGCAGAGACGGGCGAAACCCTCTGGTGATCGATGTTGTCGGCGTATCCGCTGGTGGGAAGGTCCACCGAGATGACTGTCCAGTTTTTGCCTCCGAGTCTGTGTAAGGCGGCGGTCAGATCCTCAGCTTCTTCGAGCCTTGAATCCATGCCGTGAATAAAGAGGATCACCTGCGCGTCCGGAGCCAAAGCAGGCAGCGGATCTGCTGGAACCTGGTAACCTGGGCCTCCGTTGACCAGTGGGGTCGCTGGCCGTTGCAACGCCGGCGCATTCCGGGCATGGGCGATCATGTAGCGGGTATTCACTGCAATGTTGGGTCTCGGGACTACCACCCTGATCTCGAATTGCGGGAAACTCGTGGCAGGAGCATTTACAGGATGATAAGGCTGATCATCTTCTCCGGAGACTGCGATCCAGCCCAACGTTTTCCGTTGCGGAGAGCTATGCAGGCCGCGCAGCGCATTGGCTACACCGTAAGCGCGGGTCAGCGCTTTTCTGACCGCTTCGGCAGAGGCGCCCGCGCACTCCGGTTTTCCCCGCAGGCTTTCCTCGTTGGGGTGAAGTTGCTTGAATTTCTCGAAGGCGGCTTTGCCGGTCACGCTCAGGTCGGCAAAGGCATTCCCGAGTTCCTGGTCTGAGGGAACATCCAGAGCAGCAGGCTGGTTGCGCGTGAATCTCTGTGCAGCCTGGCACAAGCTGTGAATCGGGTCTTTCCTTTTGGCCACGTCCCGCAACTCCTGCCGCAGCCGGCCTTCATTGGCTCCCAGCGTGCTGCCCGGCGCTCCTGTAATGTTGGTCGACGGCGCGGAATTGTACATGGCCACGGTTGCCGGGGAAGCTGGCCGGAAGCCCGCAATCAGGTCTTCATGCGGATCGGTGGGAGTCCAGTCAAGCATTGCCCGGGGAGCAATGAAGTAGTCTGACTCCGGCTGCTCCAGCTTGATCTCTTTGCATGCCGGTTCGGCGGCAGTGCCTTGCGTTGGAGGAGTTACATCCTGGTGATTAGTGGCGATGGTGCTGCCATTGCAAACCAACTGCGCAGGCGGATGATCCCATGCATCACCCGGCACGGTGATGACCTGATCGTCGTTGTCTCCGCAACGATAGGTGATCTCCATCGCCTGTGTGCACAGCGGACGGGTAGCGGCCTGCACACCTGCACGCTTGTAGGCGTCTTCCGTCGGTGCTGGATACCAGCATGAGAGGCGGCTGTTACAGACCTGAGAGACCAGCCGGGTGAGGTTTGCCTCTTTCTGAATGTCGAGTCAGCCGATTCGTGCTTTGGTCACGCTAATCACGCCGGTGCCGGGCGGGAGATCGCGGGTGGAGGCAGGCGGCGGGTTGCAAATCAACTGTGCCGGAGGATGGCTCCATGCATCTCCGGGAACCAGCACGGTTTGAAAGTCGTTATGGCCGCACTGATAAGTGATTTCCATCGCTTGCGTGCAAAACGTGCGGGTGCGCGCCTGCACGCCTGCACGTCGGTATTGGTCCTCGGTGGGAGCTTTGTAGGTGCAGGATGCCCTGTCATTACAGGCTCGCCCCACCAGTCCCGTGAGATTTCCTTCGGTTTGGATGTCGAGGCAGCCAATGCGGGCGCGGCTTACGGTGATCGCGTTGGGTGTGGGCGGATGCGTGCTGACCGGCGTGGCAGGAGTACAAACCAACTGCGCAGGTGGTTGCTTCCATGCGTCTCCCGGCACGGTGACGGTATGAAATTCAGTGGCGCCACACCGGTAAGTGACCTCCATGGCCTGAGTGCAGAATGTCCTGGTGCGGGCGGTTACACCCGCGCGCTTGTATTCATCTTCAGTCGGCGCTTTGTAGGAACACGATGTTCTGCCGTTGCAGGCCCGGCCTGCGAGGCCGGTGAGATTTCCATCTGTTTGAATGTCCAGGCAGCCGATTCGTGCTTTGGTGACTGTGATGGTCTGCGAAAATATGGGACACGCAGCAGCCAGAACAATGATGAGATGGGTAATAAGAGCGGTCTTCCCCTTCATATGCTTCCCCCCTACCTCATATGACGCAATAGAACTCTGCTTACCCCAGACACATCTAGAAAAATCCTCATTTGTGATTTACAGCGAGGGACGCGTTGGAAAAAGTCCGGGCTCTGGAGCGGCGTAGTGGTATTCTGCAAAATTTTGCATTCACCCTTGAGAATTGAGACTCAAATTGATTTTCACAGAACCGAACACCACGCGATTACTACTCCGCTGCAGCAATTTTCAACGAGGAGAACTGTACCAGAAGTGATAAAATCCTGCTTAAGCCAAAAAACTTAGGATGCCTGCGGACCTCGCAGAAATTTCTGTATTTCAGGCTCGGACAGCAGCACTTCCCGCGATGGTCTTATTCCGTATTATGAGCACTTCTTCTACACCTCCGAAATACGATCTTGGCTCGCTCAAGATAGATGATTCCCTGCGCAAGAGCGGGAAAACGGGCAGGCGGCTCGGCATCTTTTCAGCCACGCTGGGAGTGCTGGTCATCGCCACCGGCCTGGTTTTTGCCTTTCGCAGCAAGACTCCGATGGTAGAGGTAGCGTCGGCACGTGCGGTGGGTGAGGCCCGTCCGGAAGCCCTGCTCAATGCCAGCGGCTACGTCACGCCCCGGCGGCGGGCCACGGTGGCTGCCAAAGTTACCGGACGCGTCGAGCAAATCTACGCTGAAGAAGGCCTGCATGTGAAATCAGGCCAGGTGCTGGCTACCCTCGATTGTTCCCAGCCGAATGCCGCGCTCACCTCGGCCAGGACGGACCGCGATGCCACCGCAGCCTCATTGAAGGACCTGGAAGTCCAGCTTGGAAATGCAGAGCGCGAGTTGCAGCGCTCCCAGGGACTGCGCAACGCCGGGGTGAATACGCAACAGGCTCTGGACGCCGCCCAGACCACCGTTGACAGCTTGCGCTCCAAAATTGCCTTGACTAAGGAACAAATTCGCGCCGCTGAAGCCCGCTCCTCCGTGGCCCAGCAGGATGTAGACAATTGCACGGTACGCGCTCCCTTTGAGGGCATTGTTGTTTCTAAGGACGCGCAACGCGGTGAGATGGTGTCACCCGTTTCCGCGGGTGGTGGATTCACGCGTACCGGCATTGCCACCGTTGTAGACATGAAATCGCTGGAAGTCGAAGTGGACGTGAACGAGGCTTATATCGCCCGCGTGAAACCTGGTCAGAAGGCGATTTCAACTCTCGATGCCTATCCTGACTGGCAGATTCCTTCGACCGTGCGGACGGTGATTCCGACGGCAGACCGGCAGAAGGCAACGGTGAAGGTGCGGGTCTCGTTTGACCAGTTGGATCCCCGCATCCTGCCGGACATGGGTGTGAAGGTAGCCTTTCTCAGCGATGCGCCTCCGGCGGCAAAGAGCAAGAGCAGTGACCCCAAAGCGGTGATTCCCCAAAGCGCGGTGCGCAATGAAGGCGATCAGCGGTTTGTATTTCTGGTGCGTGAGAACAAGCTGGAGCGCCGGGCCGTAAGCTTGGGTACGGAGCACGGCACCGATGTCGAGGTGATGGCTGGTGTCTCTCCGGGAGACAGGCTGGTCACCAAAGGCGCAGAGTCTTTGCGCGATGGGCAGGCAATAGCAATTAAGGAGTAGGAGAACAATCTATGGTGCAAGTCGACGGGCGTGGAAGTTCAAGTCTGATCCAGGTTCGTGGCCTGGACAAAACCTACAAGCGTGGTGGTGAAGAAATTCACGTGCTGCAGGGGTTGAACCTTGATGTGGGTCAGGGCGAATTTGTGGCCTTCATGGGGCCCAGCGGTTCCGGAAAAACAACTCTGCTGAACCTGCTGGGAGGGCTCGACGTGCCTTCCAGGGGCAGCATCTCGGTGGCCGGCGACGAAATCACCAGCATGTCCCGCGGCAAGCTCACGCGGTGGCGCGCCCGGCATGTAGGTTTCATCTTTCAGATGTACAACCTGATTCCTGTGCTCACTGCGGCCGAGAACGTTGAATTGCCGCTGCTGCTCACCAAGCTGGCAAAAGCGCAGCGCCGTAAACACGTGGAAACTGCGCTTGGCATTGTGGGACTCGCGGATCGCATGAACCATTATCCCCGGCAGCTCTCCGGCGGACAGGAGCAGCGCGTCACGATTGCCCGAGCCATCGTCTCCGATCCCGCATTTTTGCTCTGTGACGAACCTACCGGCGATCTGGACCGCAAGAGCGCCGACGAGATCATGGCCATCATCCGGACCCTGGTGAAACAGCACGGCAAGACTGTGCTGATGGTGACACATGATCCGGTTGTGGCCAAACAAGCTGACACCACCCTGCACCTTGAAAAAGGCGTGCTGGTGGAAGGCGTGGAGGCCGACAGGTTTGCAGGAGCAAGCGTATGAAATTCTCTCGTCTGATTTTTGCAAATCTGTTTCGGAAAAAAATGCGGTTTGGTCTCACCATCGGCTCATTTGCAGTGGCGCTGTTTCTTTTTGCATATCTTGCCGTGATCCGCATTGCCTTCACCGCAGCCGCCGATATAGCCGGGGCCGACCGCCTGGTAGTCATCAACCGCATCTCCATCATCCAGCCCCTGCCTCTCGCGTATCGGGACCGCATGCTGAAGATGAAAGGTGTCAAGGACGTTACATTCGATAACTGGTTTGGCGGGGTCTACAAAGACGAACGCAGTGGGTTCTTCCCGCAATTTGCCATTGATATTGAGAACCAGCGCAAAGTGTTTCCTGAATTCAAAGTGCCTGATGAACAGTGGAATGTTTTTGCCAAGGACCGCCAGGG
>QHVI01000116.1 GCA_003223515.1 Candidatus Angelobacter sp. Gp1-AA117 | reverse complement strand
CTGCCCTGCGTGCTTCCTGAGAGGAGCAACAGTTTCGGGTACGATGCGATGTCCAAGCCAGACTGCGGTGCGGGCTCTTGCAGGCGCCACAGAGATTCGGCTTTCGCCCACGCAGTCGCTCATACCTATTTTCATCTTTTCTGGGTGGGACTCAAGTCCCATGTCCGACTGCGGTGAAAGCCTTTGGTTGTGGCTCGCCGCGCTGTGGTTAATTGAGGATGGGCTAGGCAGCTGAGTTCCATTACCCTTGAATCCCTGAATTTCCCTGAAACATCCTACTAACCAGAGGTAAACTTAACCTTACGCAATGCATGCCCACAACCACAGCCACGGGGAGCACAGCGCCAGAGTCCTTCGTTTGTCTCTGGTCGCCACATTTTTATATGTGGTGCTTACCGTAGTTGCCGGGCTGCGCGCCCATAGCTTGGCCCTGCTCTCAGAGGCCGGGCACAACGTCACCGACCTCCTCGCTTTGGTACTTTCCTGGGTGGCTGTCTTTGTGCAGATGCGTCCGCCCAGCAGCACCAAGACATTCGGCTATCACCGCGCCGGAGTGCTGGCGGCGTTTCTCAATGCCCTTACGCTGGTTGCCATCGCCTTTTACATCTTCTACGAGGCGGTAGAGCGTCTGTATCGTCCAGTACAGGTGCATCCCACATTAATGATCTGGGTGGCCGCCGCCGGAGTGGTGATGAACGGGGCCATTGCATGGTTCCTCTACAAAGCTGCCCATGACGTCAACATCCGTAGCGTCTTCATCCACCAGATCGGGGATACCCTGTCTACAGCCGCAGTGATCGCAGGCGGCTGGATCATCCTGTGGACCGGGCGCAACTGGGTCGATCCCGTGCTCTCTCTGGGCATCGGCTGCATGATCCTGTGGTCATCCCTGGGGATCATTCGCGAAACGCTCAACATCCTGCTGGAAGGCATCCCGCATGGCATGTCAGTGGAGCACATCATCGATTCCATCAATGCCATTGATGGCGTAAATGACGTGCATGACGTCCACGTCTGGAGCATCGGCTCTGATCGCCATGCGCTCTCCTGTCATATCAGCATTGAAGATATTCCGCCTTCAGAGAGCGAGGCCATCCTGCGCAACGTCAACAGGATGCTGGCTGCCAGCTTCCACATCCATCACACCACTATCCAGTTCGAGAACGCTGTTTGTGAGATAGCCCACGGCTGCGTGATTCCGGTCAGCCACTCGCATCAACATAGCCACCCCGAGCGGGTTTAACGACTCTTCTTTAAAGTTTAACGACTCTTCTCTTAAAAAAAGTCTATCGAGCGTTTAAAAAAAAGCTTTATGGAGCGCAGCCGCCCTCGGCTGCGCGGGACACTGCGTCCACATGGAAACAGACCAGTGCTACCTTCGCGTCCTTATGCATTGCATTGCATTGCTAACGTTCGAATTCTTCTCTGCTTGCGACGAATTCACCCGCGCAGCCAAGGGCGGGTGCGCTCCATAGGGAGCAACACGCCGCCAATTCAATACACATCAACTACTTTTGTTACCTCTGCGTCCTTTGCGTCCTCTGCATTGCATTGCTAACAATCAAATTCGTCTCAAGGTGCGAAGAATTATCAGCGAAACTTGCACGTAAAAAATTCGCGTAAATTCGCGCTATTCGCGGCTTACCTGCCTTCCTCTGCGCTCTCTGCGTTCTCTGTGGTTAAAGCCGTTTGGTTGTGGCTCCGCCACGCTGCGGTTAATCCTGGTTGTAATTACGCCGTTTTCTTCGGCGCATGCTCTTTCTCGTAAATCTGCTTCACTGTATCGAGCGTATCGATATCTTCCACAGTCTTATCGGCTCTGATCCTCAGAATCCTCGGAAAGCGCAGCGCAAACCCGCTGGCGTGGCGGTCGGAGCGCATCATGTTATTGAAAGCCACCTCCAGCACGATTCTCGGCTCAACTACGCGGCGGAAGCCCTGATCTTCAATGGTGTTCTGCAGGAACCACTGCGTCATCTCGGCAATCTCAACATCGGTTAATCCTGAATAGGCTTTGCCCACATTCAATAGCTGATCTCCATTGCGAATGGCAAAGGTGTAGTCGCTGAGTACGTTGGCGCGCTTGCCGTGTCCCCACTCGACCGCCGTTACCACCACGTCAAGAGTCGCCAGTTCGCGCTTCAGCTTGAGCCATGATTTGCCCCGGCGGCCCGGAGTGTATGGCGAATTTACGTCTTTCACCATCAACCCTTCATTGCCCCGGTTTCGTGCTTCCTCAAAAATTTCATCAAGATGCTGGGCGGAGTTGGCGGTGAGAATTGGCGCCTGGATGACTCGTGGAGGTCCGCTGCGGGAGACGATGGCCGGTTCGAATACCAGCGCTCCCTGAGTGTTCTCGGCGGCGACCAGGTGCTCGGTGTTGAAGCCGCCCGCAGGAACGGAAGCAAAAATCTGGTCGAGAAGCTTCTTCCGCTCCTGCAATGGCCTTTCCAGCACCAGTTCTCCGTCGGCATAGAGGACGTCAAAGGCCACGTAAGCGGTAGGAATCTGCCGCGCCAGCTCTTCCGAGACTTTCTTCCGCCCCAGGCGCTTCTGCAGCTCGGAAAACGGCAGTGCCCGTCCGGTAATCGCGCCATCCTCGACTTCCGAACGCCACGCCAGGATTTCGCCATCCAGAATCACCGGATCGGGAAAAGCCATGAGTGCCGGGGGCAGTTCAGGGAATGATTCGCTGATCTCGTCCAGAGTGCGGGAGAAGATACGGACACGGGGTTCACTCTTACCTCCGCAATGCACCTGGGCGCGAATGCCATCGTATTTGTCTTCTACGATTGCCTGATTGAAGTACTCGAATGCTTCCCTGGCATCTTCGGCAGGGCTGGCCAGCATAAAGCCAATGGGATGAAACAGCCGCATCCGGGCTTCGTCCAGCCTGTGCTCCGCTGCCAGCCGCAAGGTTTCGCTGATATCGCCCAGCAGCATGTTCGTCCGCTGGACTTTCACGACTGGCTCCTCGAAGGCTTTGGCAATTCCTTCTTCTACCAGGCTTTCCCGCAGGCCGATCCGCAGGTCGCCGCCAATGATCTTCACAATGTATTTGGCTTCCAGAGGCGTGGCCCGGCGCAGCAGGGTTTCCAGAATTGTCTCTTTGTGTGCAGTTGTGCCCCTGCGCGCCAGCTCTTCAAAGACACCCGCCAGTTCCAGAACTGAAAGAGAGCTGGCCTTGGGCGCAACCTCCAGCAGGACATCATGCGCCGCGGCGCCCAGATCGCCGTGCCTGCGATAGGCGGCGGTCACGGCCACATCGCCTTTACGGGAAATCTCAGAGACCGCCCGCCACAGCAATGTCCCACCCACTTGGAGCGTGCGCTCTTCCCAGGCGGGAAAGGCTCGTCCTGAAAGAAAAATAGCAGCCTGGGCGGCTTCTTTCATCGGACGCGAGCGGAAGTATTCCGCCACCAGCCGCACTTTCTCTGTCTTCTTGGTAGTGGCCGCCACGGCCTCACAAGTTGCGGCAAATTGCTGCATGGTTAAGTGCTTGGATGCACAGCTATTTAGGATGATCTACATGGTATTGTTTTCTGTTCCTTTGGCGCAAAATAGCATAGAATCTAAGGGGCATTCGGCTTGATCGCCGTCCCTAAATCTTTGTACCTCACTAAGGCTGCTGGCCATCTAATCTGAAGATGAATTTTTTGCGTCACAAACTGCGTTATTTCCTTGCATTGCAACTGCTTCCCGCATTGGAAAGCCCTTCTCAGGAAGCCCTGATCGGCGGGCAGGCCGTGCTTGAAGGCGTGATGATGCGCTCTCCTCATGCCTGGGGAATCGCCGTGCGCAGGCACACCGGCGACATCGCTACTTTCTGCGAGACCCTGCAACGTCCTTCAGAAAAACGCAAGTGGCTGGCGTGGCCGTTCGTTCGTGGACTGGTCACCCTGGGACAGGCGATGAAGCTTGGCTACCGCGCCCTGAATTATTCGGCCAATGTTGTATTGGCTTCCCTCAAGCCCGAAGAAGAGCAGAAGAACAGCAAGCCGGAAGAAATCAGTGGCTGGCGCGCCGGCCTTTCCATCGCCTTCTCGCTCCTGTTTTTCATCGCCTTCTACAAATTTATTCCACTGGCAGCGGCAACACGGCTGAAAGTCTCATTTTCCAGCCTGAACAATAATTTTGCCTTCAATCTTGTGGATGGCGTCATCCGCCTGGCTTTGTTTGTCCTGTTTATCTGGGCGCTGTCGCTCATGGCGGACATGCGGCGGCTCTTCCAGTATCATGGCGCCGAGCACAAGACGGTTTTTGCCTATGAGGCGCAGCGCGACATTCCCAGCGTGAGCTTTACCCAGAAATTCTCGACCTATCATCCGCGCTGCGGCACCAGCTTCCTGATGACCATCATGGTCATCTCCATCTTCATCTATGCACTGTTTCCTGTAACTACCTTCTGGGCGCGCTTTGGATTGCGCATCCTGCTGCTGCCGGTGATCGCCTCGGTTTCCTACGAGATGATTCGCTTCTCGGCCAAGCATGGCAAATCACTGTTTGCATTGCTCACCCGGCCGGGCATGTGGATGCAGCGCATCACCACCAAGCAGCCCTCTGACGACATGGTCGAATGCGCCATCAAGGCCCTGGATGAAGCCATGTCCCTGGAAAAAGCCAACGGCGGCGAACTGGTTATTGCGTAGCGGGCCTGATGCTCCGTTTAGCGGAAACGCGTAGAACGCTTCTGCCCTCTTGCAACCTCCGGCTACAATTAAGAAGAGATCATCATGTTTGAGCGTTTGAACCAGATTGAGAAAAAATACGAGGAGCTGACCCAGGCTCTCGCCTCGCCGGAAATCATCAGTGATTCGGCGAAATACCAGAAGACCGCCAAGGCCCACAGTGAGTTGATTGAGGTGGCTGAGAAATATCGCGAATATAAAGACCTGCAGCAGGGCACTGTTTGTAGCTGAGGTCTTCCGCATGTACAACCGCTACGCTGAAACCCAGCACTGGAAGGTCGAGGTGTTGTCTACTTCGGAATCCGGCATCGGCGGGCTGAAAGAAGTAATCGCCATCATCGAAGGCAAGGGCGTCTACTCCCGCATGAAGTATGAAAGCGGCGTGCATCGCGTGCAGCGCGTTCCTGAAACCGAGCAGCAGGGCCGCGTCCATACCTCTGCGATCACGGTTGCGGTGCTGCCCGAGGCCGAAGACGTGGATATCAAGATTGAAGCCAAAGACTTGCGCATAGATACCTTCTGCTCCTCCGGCCCCGGCGGACAATCGGTGAACACCACTTACTCAGCCGTGCGTATCACCCATCTGCCTACCAACACCGTGGTGAGCTGCCAGGACGAAAAATCGCAGATCAAGAACCGCGAAAAAGGCATGCGCGTGCTGCGTGCCCGTCTTTATGAAATGGAGATGGAGAAACAGCAGCAGGCCTTGGCAAAAGAACGTAAGGCGATGGTTGGTAGCGGCGACCGTAGCGAGAAGATTCGCACCTATAATTTTCCGCAGAACCGCGTGACCGATCACCGCATCGGCCTTACTCTGCACCAGTTGGCCGAAGTGATGGATGGCAAACTCCAGCCCATCATCGATGCTCTTGTTACCCACTTCCAGGCGGAAAAGCTCAAGCACCAGGCTGAAGTCGTCGCGTAAATCATCAGGTTGGTTGGGATGATCACAAGAGGCAGTAAAATGTCGCATTGCAAGCGACCATTCTTTTGCTAATTGCTATTTGCTAATCGCCATTTGCTCTTATGCAACTCAAGCAGGCCGTAGACGCCGCTTACCAGCATTTCCTCGACCATGACGTTCCTTCTCCGCGCCTGAATGCCGAACTCCTGCTCATGTTCGTGCTGGGCCGCGCGCGCGCTTATCTCTATACCTATCCCGAATGCGAACTGACGCCGCAAGAGCAGTCCCGCTATGACGAAGTGGTGCGCGCGCGGGCGCGTGGCTGTCCTACTCAATACATCACCGGGCACCAGGAATTCTGGGGCCTGGATTTCATCGTCTCCCCGGCGGTGCTCATCCCCCGGCCTGAGACTGAGCACGTAATTGAAACCGTGCTGGAACTGCTGAAGCAGTACGAGCCCCACGGGAGATTACGCATGATCGACATCGGCACCGGATCGGGCTGTATTGCACTCGCCGTGGCGAGCGAACTCCCACAGCTAGAAATTGATGCCTGCGATATCTCGGAACATGCGCTGGAAGTTGCGTGCGCCAATGCCGTGCGGCTCGGACTGGAAAAGAGAGTGCAGTTCCGCCATTCCGACCTGCTCTCAGCCTATCCGGGCGAGCAGTTTGATTTCGTCATATCCAATCCTCCTTATGTAGGCGAGTCAGAGGCAGATAAGGTACAAAAACAAGTACGCGAGTTCGAGCCAAAGACAGCCGTCTTCTCCGGCTGGGAAGGCATGGAAATTTACAAACGCCTCATCCCCCAGGCCCAAGCCGCCCTGAAACGCGGCGGCTGGCTGGTGATGGAAATCGGATATTCGACAGAAGAAAAGGTGCGGAACCTGCTGACCGGCTTCTCGGATGTGCAGACCACGACCGATCTGCAGGGGATACCTAGGGTGGTAGCGGCAAGATTAAGCAATTAGCGACTGGCATTAGCTTTTGGCTAAGGCAAAGGGCCAATGGCGAACGGCCTTTCATTTACCCATTTACCAAATTACCCATTTACCCATTCCAGATGACCCGATCACCGGATCGCCAGATCTCCCGATCTCATGAACCCGTTTCCTCACGTTGCTCTTCTCTGTTAGTATCTCCCGTTTCGGAGGTGAGGCTTGGCTGAAAGCAAAAGCTCGGCAGTGGCCAGCGGATTTGGCCGCACATTGCGCCGGGATTCCTGGTGGTTCGAGGTTTTACCCACCATCATAGGTCTCGGCGGCTTCGGCATTTACGCTACCCTGCGCGCCTTTGAAGGCAAGTATTTCGATGGCACTTCCCTGCATCTGCCATATCTTTCACCGTTTTATTCTCCGCTGATCGATACCGGCGGGCTGTGGCCTTATTCTCCGGCCCTGCTGATCCTGGTGTTCCCACTGGGCTTCCGCATCACCTGCTATTACTACCGCAAGGCCTATTACCGGGCCTTCTTCTTTGATCCGCCGGCCTGCGCCGTTGGCGAGCCCCGCCACAAATACCGCGGCGAGACGAAATTCCCATTCGTCCTGCAGAACATTCACCGGTACTTTCTTTACTTTGCCGTAATCTTCCTGTGCTTCCTGTGGAAAGATGCAATTGTCTCTTTCTGGTGGGACGGACATTTTGGCATCGGCCTGGGCTCGTTGGTGCTTCTCATCAATATCATCCTGTTGACCCTTTACCTGCTCTCCTGCCATTCCCTGCGCCACCTGGTGGGCGGCAAGCTCGATTGTTTTTCCTGCACGGCATCCAACCAGACCCGGCACGGCCTGTGGAAGAAAGTCAGCTCCCTGAATGAGCGCCACATGCTGTTTGCCTGGTGCAGCCTGTTCTCTGTGGGATTTGCTGATTTCTATGTACGCCTGGTGACCTCCGGCGCATTCACTGATCCGAGACTATGGTGAACGAAAAAAACGATAAGTACGAAACCCACGAATATGATGTGCTGATCATCGGGGCGGGCGGAGCGGGATTGCGCGCCGCCATCGAGGCCTTGGCTGAAGGTGTACGTGTGGCCGTGGTTTCCAAGTCCCTGCTGGGCAAGGCTCACACTGTGATGGCGGAAGGCGGGATTGCCGCCGCCATGGCCAACGTGGACAAGGCCGATAGCTGGCGCACCCATTTCCGTGACACCATGCGTGGCGGCAAGCTGCTCAACAACTGGCGCATGGCCCAGCTTCATGCCCAGGAAGCGCCGGACCGCGTTCGCGAACTGGAACAATGGGGCGCGCTCTTTGATCGCACCGCTGACGGTGACATTCTGCAACGCGCCTTCGGCGGACACAGCTTCAAGCGTCTCTGCCACGTAGGCGACCGCACCGGGCTGGAGATGATCCGCACGCTTCAGGATCGCGGCGTCACCATGGGCTTCGATGTCTTCATGGAATGTACCATCATCCGCCTGCTCAAAGATGGCAACCGCATCACTGGCGCATTCGGATACTGGCGCGAGCAGGGCCGCTTCGTCATCATTAAGGCCAAAGCCGTTGTCATGGCCACCGGCGGCATCGGCAAAGCCTATCGCGTGACCTCCAACTCCTGGGAATACACCGGTGACGGCATGGCGCTCGCCTATGAAGCAGGCGCCGAGCTTCAGGACATGGAGTTTGTCCAGTTCCATCCCACAGGGATGGTGTGGCCACCGGGTGTGCAGGGCATCCTGGTGACCGAGGCGGTGCGCGGTGAAGGCGGCACCCTGCGCAACAAGCTGGGCGAGCGTTTCATGGAGAAGTACGATCCCAAGCGCATGGAGCTTTCCACCCGTGACGTGGTCGCCCGCTCCATCTACACCGAGGTGCGCGAAGGACGCGGCAGCGAGCATGGTGGCGCCTTCCTCGATATTTCCCACAAGCCGCCGGAGTATGTGAAAACCAAGCTGCCCAGCATGTATCACCAGTTCAAGGAACTGGCCGATGTGGACATCACCAAAGGCCCCATGGAAGTTGGGCCCACATGCCATTACATGATGGGCGGCATCCGCGTGGAGGCCGAGACAGCGCAGGCTTCCATTCCCGGCTTGTTTGCCGCTGGCGAAGCCGCTGCCGGACTGCATGGGGCCAACCGCCTGGGCGGCAACTCGCTTTCAGACCTGCTGGTCTTCGGTCGCCGCGCCGGACAAGCCGCTGCTGAGTATGCAAAGAAAGCCGTTTCCGCCAATGTTGACCCGGCGCAGGTTGCCGAAGCCGAGCGCGAAATGCTGGCACCCTTTGATCGTGGCGATGGTGAGAATCCTTATTCGGTGCATCGTGACCTGCAGGAAGTCATGCAGAACCTGGTCGGCATCTTCCGTATCGAAGAAGACATGCTCAAGGCTTTAGCAGAGCTGGAGAAGTTGAAACAGCGTGCAGCGCACGTGCGCGTGGAAGGTTCGCGGCTCTTCAATCCTGGCTGGCATCTCTCGCGTGATCTGAAGTCGATGCTGATGGTCTCTGAAGCGGTGGCCCACAGCGCCCTGGCCAGAAAAGAAAGCCGTGGCGCTCACAGCCGCATCGATTTCCCGAATTTAGAGGAACAGGTTTGGGGCAGGCAGCACAATGTGATCTCCTGCGAAGGAAATCAAATGAAGCTGCAGCAAGTGCCAGTAAAGCCGATGCCGGACGATCTGAAACAGATTTTGGCAGAAGACAAGTAACATCTCTGCAACACAGAGGAACAGAGTGAGCGAAGGGAATTTTGGAAAATCTCCAGTCTGACCTGTGTTCATCTGTGTTAATCAGTGGTGAGCTTTTGCTTTTTCAGCGTTATCAGCGTTCATCAGCGGCAAAGAAATTCCTGATGGGAGGGATGTGATGGCCGAAGCAGTCCTGGAAGTCTTCCGAGGTGATAGCGAGCAGGGTGGGTCCAAGCCTTACAAGGTCACGATTACTCCAGGCATGGTTGTGCTCGATGCCCTGCATCAGATCCAGGCCACCCAGGCCCCTGATCTGGCCGTCCGCTGGAATTGCAAGGCGGGCAAGTGTGGCTCCTGCTCTGCCGAAGTGAACGGTCGGCCTCGGCTCACCTGCAAGACCCGTATGGATTCGCTTCCCACCGATAAGCCCATCACCGTGATGCCCATGAAGACCTTCCCGGTCATTAAAGACCTGGTGACTGATGTCTCCTGGAACTTCCGCATGAACAAGAAGATTCCTCCATTCACTCCTAAGCCGGGCGTGAAGTGGAAGATGTATCAGGAAGATGTGGATCGTGTGCAGGAATTCCGCAAGTGCATCGAATGCTTCCTCTGCCAGGACGTCTGCCACGTGCTTCGTGATCACGAAAAGAAGGAAGAATTCTGCGGGCCGAGGTTCTTCGTGCGCATCGCCGGACTGGAGATGCATCCGCTGGATTCGCTATCAAGAACCGGACTGCTGAAAGAACAGATGGGCATCGGTTATTGCAACATCACCAAGTGCTGCACTGAGGTCTGTCCGGAAGAGATCCACATCACCGATAATGCCATCATACCTTTGAAGGAGCGGGTGGTGGACGAGTACTACGATCCCATCCTGCGGCTGGTGCGCAAAATCCGCAAAGCGCCTGCATAATCCTGCATAATAAAGAGTGATTCCGTAGAGACGGTGCTCAGCACCGTCTTTGAGACGTGCGGCAGCGCGGCTCAGATTTTGGTAACGTAAGATTTAACCGGGGCGCGGCTCGGCTGCTAGGAGGTTTCCATGGAGCGGCAATTCAAGACCATCTCGAAAAGCGGCATCGCCGAAGCGCTTGCTAAAGTACAGCATTACCGTTATCTCAATCAGGCGGAAGAAGCGGAGTCCATCTGCCGCGACGTTCTGGAAGTTGATCCTGAAAACCAGATGGGCCTGCGCATGCTCGGACTGGCCATTACCGATCAGTTCACCGGCGCAACATCTGACAGATATAAAGAAGCCCAAGCCTGCTTTGAAAAGCTGACCAGCGAGTATGAGCGCTCTTATTATCTTGGCATTTTGTACGAGCGCCGCGCCAAAGCCCAACTCCGCGCCGGACACCTCGCCCACTCCCTACGCGCCAGCTTCGAAAACGCCATGCGCTGCTTTGAAGAGGCGGAGAAGATACGTCCTCAGGGCAACGACGATGCGCTGCTGCGCTGGAACCGCTGCCTGCGCCTGATGCAGGAAATCCCCGCAGACCGCGAGCGTGAAGACTTCGAGGTAAGCGATACCGCCCCGCTTTAGCGCCGTAGGCGCGACACTGACACGTAATTCACAAGGTTCATTTTCCGTTAGGTGAACAGTATTGAGGCTAAGTGCCAATGGCCAGAGGCTTCTTCTTCATTTACCCACTTACCAAATTACCCATTTACACATTCTAAGGTTTCCGTCCTTGTGATCTTCATCAACATCCTGCGTGATCTCCATCACAGCCTCCATGTGACATCCCTGCCACACTGAGTATGCGGGAATCGTTCTTACCTCCTCCCGAGGGTGCAGTCGGCGGAAATTACGCGAACCATTCCCGCCATGAGAGGCGCTTATGTTAGCTACTAGACCGGCAGTTTCCTTTTGCTTCAAAGACATTCTTCTTGCCACCGATTTTTCTGCTGGATCAGAGGTTGCACTCGCGTTTGCGCAGGGCATTGCCCGCCAGCAGCTAGCCAAAGTACACGCAATTCATGTTGAAGGCCCAAACTCCTACCAGCTTCTTGATCCCGATGCGCTCGCTATTACGTTTTGCGGAATCGAAGAAGGATTGAAGAACCCGGTTCAGGTCCTTCACAACCTGTTCCAGTACCTGCCCCACCGGGTGCCTGTGCACGGAGGCGCCATCTGGGATGTTGTCAATGACGTCGTTCGGCGGAATGAGATCGATCTGCTGGTGCTTGCCACCCATGGACGCACCGGGCTGCCCCGTCTCCTCCATGGATCGGTGGCGGAAGAACTCTTCCGCAATGTCTCCTGCCCGGTTCTTACCATTGGGCCCGATGTGCGGCGGCCCGTGCCAGGTTCTCTCGATATCAAGAGTGTCCTGCTGGCCACAGACTTCGATGCGCGCTCATCCGCTCCCCTGTATGCCGGATGGCTTGCAAATGAGTTCAACGCCAGGCTCACAGCATTGCACGTCGTGCATGATAATCCCACCGCACACGTCTGCTCCATCAGGGAAGGAATCACCGGGATTCAATCCTTGATCACCGATGACATGGACCTGTGGTGCGAGCCTGACTTCATCGTGGAGCACGGCAAGCCCGCAGCCACCATTCTTGAAGTTGCAAAGACCGTTCAGCCCGACATCATCGTTCTGGGAGCCCGTTATCCGGAACCGGCCAAGATCGTCACCCATCTGCCCTGGGACACCGCCGCCCGAGTCATCGCCGGCGCAGAGTGCCCGGTGCTGACCGTGCGCGACCGCGAACAGTTGGCGCCTGCAAGCTTTGAATTCGAATCAGCCATGCGGGGGCTCTGATTCGATGAATAGCCGGCAACTCTTCCGGTACCGGCACACAAGCAAAAGGCACGGAGTCGATGTTCTCCGTGCCTTTCTTTCTAGTTGGAGATTTCTTCCGAAAAACATGTCACGTCACTTTGTTTTCAACGCTTTCCTGTTCTGAATCAGCCTGGCCTTTTTCATATCGGAGCGGATACTCCTGCCTCTGGATATAAGATCAGCATTGTTGCAAGCGGAAACCCTGAGTGCAAGTTCAGCCCAAAAACAGTCCCTCGCCACCATCATTCCAAGGCTCTGCAGGCGCTCTTCGGCTCTTTTCAGGGGAGCGGCGGTGACCAAAGATACAACTGTCACCTTAAGAATTCAGCAGAATAGTTCTATTCGGTGTGGTATAAGATACGCCTCATGACAGGGTCGGCAAATCGGTCGAAAGGTGTGCTCAAGGTCACGGCTCCTCCTGTTTATCGGCCGTGTCCTCCTCCGAAACACACCGGAAATCCAAGCACAATGACGACCGGGAATGCTGTCGCACGTGGATCTCACATTCTTCACCCCTCTGTGCAGAGATCACCGATGAGTCATTGCTTTTTCCCAACAGCTTGTTCTGCCCTGGTACCCAAGCCCAGGATTATGGCGAATACTCTGCAGAAAGCTGGGGTGCCGAGACCGGCTGGAGTTCCAACGCCATTCAGGCCGCCTGTTTACAAACCTGCTCCTGGCTTGCGAAATGCTCCTGTTGTACAGCCCGCATTTGACGGATTCGGCGGCGTAAACCGACATCTGGCTGCTCTCAGTGGAAGCGCGGGCGACGTCGGTGGAAACCGTGGCGTGCTCCCACCACCATTACCGCCAGCGCCTCTAACTACATTTCCAGCGTCAAAAACAGATTTCACGGCGAGTGAAATCGAAACGCTCTTCGGCGAGGGACAATTGACCTTGGGAGCGCCTGCAAGATACGAGTCCTGGAATGTTGACGGTGCTAGTTATAGTCAAAATTATGCCTATAATCTCACCTACAATGGCAAAGTCATAGGAGTTCTCCATATTCATTACAATACGAACAATGCAAGCGATATTAAAACCGCGACTATTGGACTGGTGAAGATTAAAAGAACTCACATGAGTCGTGACGTTTTAGCCTACGGGGCTTCATCGGGCCTCATAGCAGCCGGGCGCGCCAAGCATTGATCGTTTAGGCTGTGATAAAGGACGTTTACTGCCCGCTCGGCGTGCTCTCCAGCACCCGCACCTTCCACCGGTCTTCCGCGCCGGTCATCACAGCGATGTACTGCACCTGCGTCTGGTCGGAGTGGATGACTGTATCGCCGTCGAGCACCTGTGTCTCGATGCTGGCGGTATCGCGCAATTGAATGGACGAGCCATCACGCGAGTAGAAGATGGTTTCTACTTTGTGTCCATGATCGACAATGCGGGTTCTAATTCCCGCATGCTGCTGGTCTTTCACTCGTTGCGTGAGTTGATCGAACGCAAAGCCCACGAAGTTGTCATTCAGAGGGGCAGGATTATTGTTCGTCAATGCCGTGTTGATGGCCTGCCACGCCGACGAATAATCGCGCACAATGGCCTTTTGCGTCGAAGGTTCTACCTGGCGCGGGCCGGAGTTATCTGTATTCAGTTGCACATTGGGCTTGGAATCGGCAAAGGCCCGCATGAGCAGCGGAACGCCGCCCGAAACTGCCAGTGCTATTCCCACCATCAGTACAAAAAAACGCGCCCGCTTCATTCTCCGCCTCCTGCATGCAATTCATTCCCCAGAACGATGCCGGAAGCCACTGAAATAGTGGCATTGCTGGAGGCCGGAAGCACCGCCCGGGCGACACCCTTCTTGATGCGCGCGTCCACGGTGCTCTTGCTGTTCTTCTCGCTCTCGGTGAAGGTAACGATGGTTCCATCGGGAACGGCATTGCCGGTGCAGTCGCGAATCGGGTCGGTCTCCACCACCATCTGGTCTTTCATGCGCTGCGATACATGCATGCGCAGATTGCAGGGTTGTGAAGCCACCTGCTGCACCACGCGGCGCACTGATGTGCCGCCCACGGTGGCTACAAATTGTGCTGCACCTTCTTTGGGGCCGGAACCAGCGTCAATCCATGCCAGTCCATTGCGGCTGGTGACCGTGTGTGCCGCCCCGGAGCCGTTCACCGCCAGGCTGAAATTCACCGGGGTAGGCTGCAGCACGAGATTGCGCGATTTGTCGAAGACAAAAACCATGCCGCTGATTACGTTGCGCTCCGCCACCGGCACACGCGAAGGACGCGCCAGGAAACTCATGCTTTCCGCCGCTCCCGGCTTCACCCAGAACACCGAAGATTCAGAGCTGCTGCCGGAACGGATGATGGCGATCCAGCGCCCGGCGCTGCGCAGTTCTTCGCCCTTGATCTGAACGTCATTGCCCAACTTAATGCTGCGCTTGATCACCTGCCCCGGCCCGACAAGGTAAAGCGTGCCATCCCCGGAGCCGCCGGTGCCGATGCTCAGCGGCTGTCCGGCAGTGGCATTCTGTGAAATACGAATCTCCGCTGCGCGCGCGCTGTCTGCGGCAAACCAGCAGGTCAAAACGATTAGCGTGATGAATGCAAGTTTACGCATGTCTAATCCTCACGGTTGAGGCTGTACTGGTTGGCGGTGACCCGGTAGCTGTGCACTTTGGCCGCCAGGTCGTCGCGCAAATCCACCGCAAACGGCTGCGGGGTCTGCGGCAGCAGCGCATGATCGGCATAGCCATCGGATACCCAGATCACCTGGTTGTTGTCGTCATAGAAGGTGGCCAGCACGTGCGGAATATTCACCGTCTGTCCGCTCTCGTTCAGCAGTTCGCCTTTCAGCACCGTGCGGCCTTTGGCATCTTTCTCGATGTGCTGGTGAAGCACGCCAATGACTGGATCAGCCGAAGCCGGAACCAGCATGGAATCGGGCTTCATGCGCACGCTCTTCAGGTTTGAGAGCTTCTGTCCGGGGAAGTCGATGCGGTAAGGCGACACCTCTTTGGGCAGCAGCACGTGTGACATCTTGTCGAAGCTGCTCTCGAAAGCCACATCCTGCCCGTTCTTGTCGACCAGATACGCTCCCACGGAGACGAACGCGGGAACTGTATCTTCGTTCACTACCTCGCCCATCACGATCACCGCGCCGTCGCGCTCGGCATAATTTGCTGAAAGGATTCGGATGCGGGGACCATCGACGTTCTGTGCGCCCCAGTCATCGCCCTGGCCGCGCCAGATCACGTCCCAGCGCAGGTAGTTCACCGGGATAACCTGCGGAGGAACACTGGCTTCCTTCTCCGTCTGCCAGTTCACCTTCCATGCGCCCTCGTCTTTGGTGACTTTCAGATCACGTGTGTCATAGGAAGCTCCCACAGCCGTGGAGTACTTCAATTCCGTTCGCACCAGCGCCTCATTATCATTTTCGTGCAGCACGCGGGTATCGACGTTCTCAAGCTGCGAGTAAGTGCGCAGGCTGCTGTAGCGGCCCTGCAGATCACGCTGAAAGTCCTGCTGGTCAACATTGCTGGAGCCGGCCACATAGGAGTATGCGCCTCCCCAGTTGCGTGCCTTCACGTTATTGAACATCGACTGCACAGCGCCTTCCGGCGTGGATGCCGGAGCGGTAGAACTCTGGTGCACCGAGCCTGCCGCGATCAGCGCAACCGTCAGCACAGCGAATATTACAGGCAGAATATGCTTCATTACCGTGCCTCCCTCAGAACAGGCTGTTCGCTTGTGACTACTGGGAATTCAATGGTTTCAGACATGCGTTTGCGATCGGGGAAAGCAATCACCAGGAACATGGCCAGCAGGCTGCTGCCGAAGGGCAGCGTGCCCCAAAGCAGCCCTTCCGTGGCCGTAGGTTTCACACCGAAATCCGTCGGATGGGCCGGAGGAATGCCTTCCTTTACCCACAGGCTTACAGCGCCACGATCATAGACTTCGGTCTTGCGCCACCCGGCAAAGGCCAGCAGCGGTTCGTAGTAGATGTCGCGGACAAAGATATATTTCAGGCCGTACTGGTCGGCGTGCTTCAGGATGGCCCGCAGCGCCTCCATGCCGTTTACGCCGTAATACTTGGAGTTGGTGAGTTGTCCGGCGCCATAAGCAGTCATTTCCGGCAGCAGGCGGGCGGAGTTGTAATCGCCATCTACGCTGCTTGCGTTGGTAAGGATGCTCAGCTCATCCATCTTGTCTGCGCCGAACCCCAGCGTAACGTAACGGTACTTATCGTGGCCATCACGATTCAGGAATGATGCAATTTCCCTTACATCGAATTTTGCGTCATGCGTAGGGTGATACATAGGCCAGGCCACAGCCATAGACATGGTCAGCGCCGCCAGAACGGAGAGCGCTACCACCGCTTTGCGTCCGTAACGATCAATCAACTGCATGACCAGAAGCCCGACGAATGGCAATGCAATCAGGGTGGCCCAGAAGTTGAAGCGCTCGAAGGTAACGATCTCGTAGAGGCGTCCCATAAGCAGCTTGGGCAGCGGAGTAGTTCCGCCCAGGCCAAAGATCATGGTGAGCCAGAAGCCCAGGAATAGCGGGACAAAACGCTTTTCCTTGAATCCGCGGACAAAGATGTACGGCAGCGCCAGCATCATTGCGCCCCAGGGAAGGATCCAGTAATTCAGGCCCCATTCAATGCTCGTCAGATAGTTATTGCGGCTGGCGTGGGGAATAGGCATCTGCTTGATCGGGTTGTGATAGAGGGCAATCCAGAAAGGCAGGAGCACGATGCCAATGCCGGCAATCGCGAGTACCGCAAAGATAGCGGCCCGTGAGACCACTCCGGCGGTGCTGGCATCCACTCCATCACGGTTGCGGTCGATGATAGCCGTGGCTGCCACCGGCAGGGCAAACAGGACGCTGCCGAAAATCAGCGTGGTATGGTGTGCGGCGGCGGCGGCAAAGGTAAGCGCCAATCCTTTAAGCAGGGCGCGTCCTTTGCCCTCCCGTGACCACTCATACAAGTACGGCAATGCATTTAGGTAGAGCGGAGCGGCCAGCGTGGTGGAAAGCTGCCCTGCGTTATATACCAGAAAGGCGAGCGATCCGAGCAGGACGCTGGCCACGGCTGCGTAACTGGCTGCTCGCTCACTGATCCAGATGCGTGCATACCTGTAGACACCAATCGGCAGCAGCAGAATGGCGATAAACTGTACCAGCATATAGGCCAGGTTCAATCCCATTAGGTGGGAGAACAGCGCGATCCACTGATGCTCCAGCGGCGGATAAGTCGTCTGCGAGAACCCGGTAAATTGTTTTTCGTTCCACGGGTTGAACCAGTGCTGTGCGTAATTTGACGCCAGGAACTTATGCAGGTTGGCGTCATAGGTGCTATTGGGCAGTTGCATCAGCAAAAGCGGCCCGTGCACGGCCAGCGCCAGCAGCAGGATCCACGTCAGCGGAATGCTCCGGCTTGACGGGGAGGCATATCTGCTGGAAACGATGGTAGGGGAACTCATGAAAAAACCTCCGCTATGAGTGCTGTAAAAAGGTATGGAAAAGCAGCAGCAGTTTTCATTCAGCAGCAGTTTTGATTCTCATAGTGACGTCAAGGTTTGCCTTGTGGAATCGCGATTCCACTTTTGGCTCTGATTTATGTCGTTTTTACCTAGTAAGCAATCCTAAGCGGCAGGAATAGCATCTTCATTACGCATGAGAACAGAGCTGCTGCCGGTTGTAGGTACGCAGCCTTCTTTCACTCAGTCCCATTTCGCAGTCTGGAACTTCCGACCCTGTGTTCCTGCTGCACATTTGCTAACGGTGGTCCCGTGAAAAAGATTTTGTTGGGTATAGCATTTATCTGTTCCCTTGCTCTGTTAACCTCTGCCGCTGCCGCGCAGACGTTTGAGATCAATAGCCAGCCATCTGCCCAGCAGAAGAAGAAGCCCGCTCAGAAACAAGGCAAGAAAAGTTCTGCTCCGGCTGCGGTTGGAGCAGGCGCTCAATCTTCCGGCCCGGAAGTGGAAGGCACTGGCATCTTTGGCGGAGGCTTGGAGAGCACCCGCTACTCTCGTGCTGCTGAAACCGCCCTGCGGCGTGGTGATTACGCCAGCGCAATGAACTACGCCCAGAAGCTGACACAGACTTCACCTCGTCTTGCTCGCGGCTGGTTCCTGCTGGGATACACCTCCCGGCTCGCTGGACGCTCTCAGGTCTCGCTCGATGCCTACCAGCGCGGCCTGCAACTTGATCCGCACTCTGTAGAAGGACTTTCTGGCGAGGCCCAGACTTACATGCGCATGGGCAAGGCCGATGAAGCCAAGCGCATTCTGCTGCAGGTGATTGCCGCGAATCCGCGCCGCGCCGTCGATCTTGCCATGGCCGGCGAGTTGTTCATGCAGTCCGGCGATCTGCCCCGCGCCACCGGCCTCCTGGAGCGCTCTGAGGCTGTGCAGGCCAACCCGCACACGGAGACCATGCTGGCCATCGCCTACATGAAGCAGAAGGAGCCGGCAAAAGCCAAACAACTCCTCGACAAGGCTCTGGCCCGTAATCCGAAGAACACTGACATTCTGCGTGCCGTGGCCCAGTTCTACCGCGAGGCCCACGATTACAAAGCTGCGATTGCCACATTGAAGCGCGCACCCAGGCAGACTCCTGAGCTGCTCACCGAACTTGGCTATACCTACGAGCTCGCTGGAATGAAAGCGGAGTCGGCGCAGACGTATGAGAAGGCGGCCAACGCGCTGCCCAAAGTCATCACCGTGCAGTTGGCCGCCGGTCAGGCGGAGATGCGCGTCGGCGATCTCGACAAAGCCCGCACCTTTCTGGCTCGCGCCGAGCAGCTTGATCCCAACCATTACCGCCTGCACTCCATTCGCGGCGATCTGGCCCGGCTGGAGCGGCGTGACAATGACGCAGTAAAGGAATACCTGGCATCGCTGGCCAATATGAAGGAAGGTCCGGCTGAAGGTGTTCTGTATCCCACCCAGGTGCGCCTGGACCTGATCAACACCTACAAAGACCTGGGTGACGACGCGGCCGCTACGCAGCAACTGAATATTGCCCGGCAGGAACTGGCAAAACTGCAGATTGAAGGCTCGCAGCGCCTTACTTATCTTGGACTGCGCGCCTCCATTAAATCTTTGAGCAATGACCCTGCAGGAGCTGAAGCTGATTTGAAAGAAGCACTGCAGATCGATCCTAACAGCGACAATATCATGCTGCAGTACGGAGCATTGTTGTGGAAGATCGGGCGCAAGGCTGAAGCCAAGCAGATGTATGCCTCGCTGATCAAGCGTGATGAGAAGAACCGCTATGCGCTGGAAGCGCTGGGATATCTTTCACGCGATGAAGGCAACAATAAAGACGCGGAGATGTGGTTCAACCGCCTGGCTGCCGCCTATCCCAACGACTACGTTCCTTACCTGGCATTAGGTGACCTGTACACCGGCATCAAGAGCTACGCCAAAGCAGAAGAAAGCTATGAAAAGGCGCACAAGCTGGCGCCTACTAATTCACAAATTATCGCCAGCGGCGCCAATGCTGCTATTGAAGCCCACAAGATTCCCCTTGCCGGTCAGTGGCTGGCGCGTGCTACCGGCACCATGAAGAATGATCCCCGGGTCATGCGTGAAACTGAGCGCTACCTGTTCCACAACGGCAACTATGCTGAATCGGCCCGGCTCGGCCAGCAGGTAATCCAGAAGCTGCCCAAAGATCGCGATGCCTCCGTTTATCTGGCCTACGATCTCTATAATCTCGGCCGCTATGATGACGTGCTCTCGCTCGTGAGCCGCTACGAGAACATTCTGCCCAAAGAGCCGAATTTCCCGCTGCTTGCCGGCCACGTTCATAAGCAGAGCGAACTCCTGCAGGAAGCCATTGACGATTACTCGCGGGCTCTCGAAAAAGATCCGCACATGGTTGAGGCCTATGTAAATCGGGGCTACGTCCGCAATGACATGCAGGATGCCATCGCCGCTATCAAAGACTTCGAACCTGCGTTGAAGATCAACCCCGATAACGGAGTTGCGCGCCTTGGCTTGGCCTTCTCGCATCTGCAACTGCATCACTCCCGTGAAGCTCTGGCGGAAACCGAAAAAGCCGAAAAGATCATCGGCGAATCGGGGGCTACGCACATGGCCCGCGCTACAGCTTACCGGCAGATGCGCGTCCTCGGCAAAGCGGAGCAGGAATACCGTGCAGCCCTGAAGTATGCTCCGGACGACCTCAAGCTGCATCTTGCCTTGGCGGATACGCTTTTCCACGCGCGCCATTACAACCAGTCAATCACGGAACTGGAAAGCGCATTGCAGCTCTCGCCCGATGATCCTCTGATCTACGCCAATATGGCGTCAGCGTATGCGCAACTGAAACGCCGCACGGAGACCTATCGCTATATTCAGGCGGCCGAGCGGACGACCACTGATCAGTCAGCCATCCTGATTGCTACCGGTGACGCGCTTTTGACCCTGGGCGAGCGCAATGCCGCCATGGAACGCTTTGCCCAGGCTCTCGAAGCTCCTGATGCTAACCGCGTAGACGTGCGCTTGGAATTCGCCAAGCTCTTTGTGCACGAAGGCAAATTTGAAGATGCCAAGCAGCAGGTCGCGCTGGCTTTTGCTGAAGCGCGCATCGGTGAAGCCCAGCCTGTTACTACCGATAACCTGGTCGAGGCCGCCAACATCTTCGTCGGCACTCATGATTTTGACCTGGCCAAGCGTTATTACGCCAAAGCCAAAGACATGGGGGCGTCTGATGACACGGTAGCCATCGGATTGGCCGACGCTTATATCGCCGAAGGCAATGACCGTGGCGCAGAAAAGACCCTGGCCGCGCTCGGCAATTCCTCCGATTACGAACAGAATTACGATTATCAGCTTGCCTGGGCCAACATCTATAACCAGCGGCATGACACGCTTCACGCGCTTTCTGCTTTTGCTCGGGCCAATCAACTCGCTGCCGATGATGATACGGCTGAGCACGCGCTGCTGGATGTAGCCGGACAGGAAGGCACGCAGATCAGATCCGATCTGACCATGCAGAACGACTTCTCCATGGAAGCGATTTTCGACGACGCCACGTTGTACCAGATGGATACCAGGCTGCTCGGTGGGAATACTGCGCCACGTTCTCTGCTGCAAACCCAGGCAGGGAGCACCTTCCGTTATCATCCCGGACACTTCCTGCCCATCAGCGGATATTTCGGCGAGCGCAATATCAGGGGAACATTCTCTCTCCCCAACGTGCCGCAGATCGTGCAGCGCAACACCTATGACACGGTCTTCAACGTAGGCGTGCAGCCGGTACTGCGCGTGGGCAATGCGCATATCGTGTTCAATCCCGGTCTGGAGTTCACTATCCGCCGCGACACCGATTCGCCGCTCAACATGAACCAGCAACTCTTTCGCCAGTTCCTGTACCTGAACACCTCGCCCTTCTTCAACTGGATTACCATGCGCGGCGCGGCCATTCATGAATCCGGGCCATTCGCGGAACAGAATCTGCACTCCCGTGATCTGGGTGCAAGCCTGGAGTTCGAAGTCGGACGGCCGTGGGGGCATAATTCTTTCATCACGGGTTACTCCGTGCGCGATCTCCTCTTCCGTCCGGCCATACGTGAATTCTTTACCACCGCAACGTGGGCGGGAGTGGAGCATAAATTCGGCAGGAAGATACAGCTTACGGGGCTGGCGAAATACATCCGTTCATGGCGCGTACAGGATCTTGATTTCACGATTGCCCAGGCCATGGTTCCGGGCGTACGTCTTGACATCAAGCCGAATGACCGCTGGGAAGTGAGCGGGGCCTTCGACTTCCAGCGCGGCGAAGGATTCCACCAGTTTGACAACTTCAACAGCGGTTTTCTCCTCACTTATATGAGGCCGATCCGCCGTGGTTTCGATGATGGCACGGGGAGCATGCTGGTGGATTATCCATTGCGCATATCCGTGGGCCTGCAGCAGCAGTCGTTCTTCAATTTTACGGGGCAGGGCAGCACGTCGACCTTCCGCCCGGTTGTAAGGGTGTCGTTGTTCTAATAGGAGTAAAGGTCACAGGGAAATGAAAATTTGTCTGGTCAGCGCTTTTCCACCAAGCAAAATGGTGCTCAATGAATATGGATATCATGTAGCTCGCGAACTGCAGGATTTTCAGGCCGATCCACTGGTCAGCCTGACCGTTCTGGGTGACGAGATGGATCATCCCCAGCCGGAACTGCAGGACTTTGACGTGGAGCGCTGCTGGAAGGTCAACCGCTTCAGCAATCACCGCAAGCTGCTGAAAGTGCTGCGGGAGATACGGCCCAACGTCGTGTGGTTCAACCTCGTCTTCTCCAGCTTCGGCAACAAAGATAATCCTATTGCCGCCTTTTCAGGACTGACTCTCCCAGCCATTACCCGCATGGCCGGCTATTACACCCACGTTACCCTGCATCACCTGATCGATCACGTAGATCTGAAGGATGCAGGAGTGCGCAACAGAACTCTGTTTAAGGTCGCCGGACACATGGCCACGCGCACCCTGCTCATGGCCAATTCGGTCTCGGTGCTGCTGCCTGCGTACCGCCGTACCCTGATCGATAAGTATCGTGGAGAAAATATTCATTTCCGCGCACACGGCATTCTTTCGGCGCGTCCGGAATATCCTGATTTCTCCAGGCGCGGCAATCCCCAGCACCGCATTCTCGCCTTTGGCAAATGGGGGACCTATAAGCGCTGCGAAATGCTGATTGAGGCCTTTGAAGAACTCATCTTGCCCAAGGCGCCCAACGCGCGGCTCATCATTGCCGGTGGCAACAATCCCAACGCCGGCGGGTACATTGAAGGCTTGCAGAAACAGTACAAAGATCATCCTACGATTACCATCACCGGGTACGTGGAAGAGGAAGATATCCCGGAGATGTTCAGCTCTTCCACCATTATGGTGCTGCCTTACACCTCGGCCACCGGAGCCAGCGGCGTGGCCCATCTGGCGGCAGAATATGGCGTGCCGCTTCTCTCTTCAGACATTCCCGATTTCGTCGACATGTGCGAGAACGAAGGACTATCGATGAAGTTCTTTCCCGTCGGCGATAAAGCCGCCATGGCGCAACAGATTCTCGAACTGCTGCAGTCACCGGAAGAACAGCGTGAGATGGCCGAACAGAATTTTTCTGCCGCGCTGCGCATGACCATGCCCCAGATCATCCGCCAGTATGTGCGCTCCTTTGATCGCCATCAGCGTGCCCGCGCCCTGGAGGCTGTGAGCCGCTTCCGCCGCATTCCTTCGTGGATACCATCACGTTCCGCCATCTTCCGCGCCTCAGCGCCACGGTGGGGAACTTGGGGATAAAAAGAAGCTGCGAACGACGCAAAGAGCGCGAATAGAACCGAATAACACGTGGAGATCAGCATTGGCTACGCTATAGGCCAAACGTTCTTTGCAATGGTATCCTAATGGTCAACTATGACTGCAAAGCAGGAAGTACAATCACTATTGGAGAAACTGCCTGACAACTGCTCCTTTGAAGATATCCAGTATCATCTCTATGTTCTGGAGAAGGTTCACCGCGGACTGGAGGATGTACGAGAGGGACGTACACTCTCTCAGCAGGAAGTTGAATCGCGGATAAGCCAGTGGCTCACCGAGTAATCTGGACCAGCAGTGCAAATGCAAATCTGGATGCTATTGCGGCTTACATCTCCGCTGATTCGCCAGCTTATGCTCGAAACGTGGTAAAGAAACTAAGTTCAATCACCAATATTCTTTCGCATTTCCCAAACTCAGGCCGACAGGTACCCGAGTTTCAGGATCCTGCGATCCGGGAGTTGCTGGCCTACAGTTATCGAATTATCTATACAATCATGGGGAATGAAGTCTTCATCCTCACAATCATTCACGGCAAACGAAATCTTGTCTGATGTTTCCTTAGTCGCGCAATTCGCGTCATTCGGAGCGCCAGGCGAAGTCTGCCTGATCTTGTGAACTGAAAGGAGTTCACCTTGTAAATTGCCTATTCGACAAGTAGCCCAACGAGCGCAG
>QHVI01000115.1 GCA_003223515.1 Candidatus Angelobacter sp. Gp1-AA117 | reverse complement strand
CATCCTTCGATTGCCTGAGGTCCGCCCAGCCTTTTGCGAGCGCTGATTGGCAGGTAAGGAGATTTGTTTTGTTTCGCAATATTCGCAATATATTGACTTATCCCGAGGATACAAACCTGATCGAACTATTAGACCGGGTCCTCGACAACGGCATCGTAGTTGAGCCTTCCAGCCGTGTGGCTCTGATGGGAACAGACTTGCACGCGGTGGGGGACCGAATGATCGTGGAATCTGTGCAGACGTATGCGTAGGGCTTGAATGGGTAAATGAGTAATCTTGATTTGGTAAATGAGTAATTTGGTAAATGGGTAATTGAACTGCTACGGTTCTTTAGTGTTTTTTCTTCTTTGCCAGCTCGTCTACACGCACAGCTAACTCCTGCGGAACCTCCACAGGCACTTCCAGCCATGAATCGGCGTCCTCAATGGCTCTTCCCTGGTGGGTGGCGTAGAGCTCGAGAATCCTGACGGAAGGACAGAACCTGCGCACATTCGCCGCAATCGATTTTTTTACGTCCCGAGACAGGGCTCGTCCGATAACCGCTACATCGATATCGTGATTTTCACAGGCGGCCAGCAATTCCGGTTCGTTGATTGCGATCATTACAACATGGCCGGCCCGTTCAAGGATCATCTTGCGCGTCTTCATCAACTGAAGATCAATGCCGGTGCAGACCACGCGGGCCATCGCTTAAAGAATTCCTTTCAGGAGTTGATTGGGTATGAGGGATTGTACCTGAGGTTCTTAAAATCCAAGCACATAAAAGCGCCTGTCTTGTTTATTCATCATTTATCAGCAAAAGTGGAGGCCGGCGGCGATTCCGGGACTGCTTTGGTTGTAGCCCGCTACGCGTGTCCTGTAGGTGTGGTATTCTCCAGCACAATGCGACTTCCTTTTAGTTTTTTCCTTTTTCTGGTAATCCCTGGTGTATTTGCCGCTGCCCAGCAACAGCCTCAGACCCAGCCTGCACCCCAAACCCAGCCAGCAAATTCTGAGGCTGACATGGCTCGGCTCAACAAAACCGCCACAGCTACCATCCAGTGGGACAAATCCACGACGGCCGGAGCCAAAGCGGAAGTGCAGTCGGTGGAGAAAAAGCAGGCAGATGGACGCCCATTGATCCAATACCGGCTGAAGATTACCGGAGCGCCACACAACAAGCTTTACAGCCTGATGGCCTGGCCCATCATGTTCAGCGAGCCAGCCACGATCATGGAAGGGCTGGCCATTGCTGCCGATGGCACCGTGGGCTGTCCCCCGGATTCCAACCGGAGCTGCGCGAAACAATTCAAAGGCGCGGAACTGAAGCTTACATATACCCCCATCACCGGCGAAATCTTCCGCCACGCACTGATCTCTGAAGACAAACAGACCAGGATATTCTTTTCCATCGTTCCCTTCCCCATCATCGAGCACGACAAGTCATGCAGCCTGGAGGCGGTGCGACTGAGCCCTCGATTCGAGCTGGCGCTGATCCATGGACGGGGCTTCACCCCGGGCGACCAATTGAGCATGCACACGGAGTCATACCAGGAGACACACGATTCTCTACCTAAAGCCGATCCTGCCGGAGAATTCTGGGCCGTGCTTACACCATTCGTTATGGCGAGAACTCGCGGGAAAACGGAAGTCACAGTACAGGGCCAGAGCTGCGCGCCCAAGCTGGCCTTTGACTGGGGAACGGAATAACCGGTCAGAACTCGCCGTGAATTCTCACGCTGAAGACATTGACGGGGCCGCGGTCGGCATTGAATGCAGGATTGGTGACGCGCTGGTAATCGCCGGTGAACCATAACCACTGGCGATAATTGAAGCTGTAGAACGTGTCCAGGCCACGTTCAGCAGCAGGATTGATAGTTCCATCTCCGATAAAAGCATCAATGCCGCCAAGACGAAGGTATTTTGCGTGCGCCCTGGAGATCCAACCCAGATTGAAGGCCACGCCCGTGACATCCTGAGGACGCGACCACAGGGAGCCCTTTGCCAGAACTCCCAAAGAGGCGGAACGGTCGGTGGAGGTGTAGGCATCCACCTCGGTCTTTCCGTCTGCAATCATGGCCCGCGAGAATACGCCGACATCCCTGGCGAGATACTGCTCCCCGAAAATTCCTATGCCCATTTTCACGTTGGGCTTCCGCACCCAGCACAGATCCGGAGCATTGGCATTAGCTGAGGAATAATTAAAGGCGGTGCAGGTGGTGGCGTTTTTTTGCGGGTCGGCTTTGAAAACCGCCACAGCGTCACTGAAACGGCCGATGTTCTCGTGGTTGCGATAGGCCAGCAGGCGAAGAGTGCCCTGGTGATCATGGATCTGATGTTTATGCTCAAGCTCCAATTGATCTCCATAAAATTTGAACAGGCGGAAATCAATCGGCAACTGGTTTGGCAGCTTTGGCGGGGTGATGCGGCCAAAGCGCACGGCCCAATCATCCCAATAGAATTCTGTGATGCCACCCCAGGAATAGCCACGCGCGTCCGCGGCAAAATCATAGGCGGCATAGGTCATGAAGGCCAGATTCAGGAAACCCTGGCGCGGATCGATAGCAAAAGCGCTCTTGTCGAAAAAATCGAGGATGCTGAAATTTCCCGCAATGAAGACCAGCCTTCTGCTGGTATACGTGGTCCCCAGTTGTTGCTGGCCCGATTCTTTTACCACCGGTTTCCCTCCCAATCCGAAGGTTTGCCGGAGATAGGCGCGTGAGACATAGATGACGGGTTTCTCGCCGCCGCCTTTCTGAAGTTCGAAATCCTGGATGGCCGCTCCCAGCCCTTTGAGTTGCGAAAGCGGACGCTCCGAGAGAATCTCAGGAACGAAATACACTTCACCGCCTCGCCAGGGACTGGCACCCGCATAGAAAGTTGCGGTACCGGTGAAGCTGTCTTCAGCATTGGGTAAAAGAGAATCCGGACTGCCATGGAGATTGGTATAAAGCGCGTGGAAAGAAGCCTTGCCGCCCCAGATGAAGGTGAACTGTCCATAGAGGTTCCATTTTTCATCACTCATGTGGTGATAACCGTGATTGGTAAGCCAGTTCATGAAGCTGGGCTGCTGGCTGGAAGTATCTTCTGCAGGGGCAGCGGAGCGGTCTTGAGCAATTTCTGAAGAGATATTCTGGTCCAGGGCGGTGGTTGCAGACACGATCGGCTGCTGGGCGGCAGCCGAGGCCACGCACACCACCAACAGCAAAGCTGCAACCAGCAGCCTCTTCACTGACCCTCCCGTTCGAATCAGAATTTCAGATGCAAGAAATACAGAATCACAGCGCAAGCCCATAATGCCACAAGCCATTGAATCGCAGACTTGCAGAACGTCAAAATAACATTCAGTGCTGCGAGGCTGCATGGAGCCACCGCCACAGTGCAACCAGCGCCCAAACGGCTTCAACAATTCCAAATGGCCATGCACCCTGAAGAAATCCATAGATGGAACCAAGCACACAGGAGACGGCAAATCCCAGGATGAACCAGCGGCTACGGCGTTCCAGCGCGTAACACAGCATCATGGCGGTAACAGCGAATAAGCCGAAGAGGGTGAGCCCGGTCATGCGCTCAAATGATACAAGAGGGTTTTGGCTGTTTGCTATTAGCTCTTACTTGCGTTTCGCAATTTACGAAACATTTACGTCTTTCAGACGCCTTCCTTACGCCGAATACTGTGAACTATGACCGGTAAAAAGACGCTGTATGTAGAGGCACATGAGATCGCGGCGGCTACCGGTGACATATCTGACCGTGATGAGCGTCACTACGCCTGCTGCAAAGCAGCACTACAATCGGAGCGAAAGGTTGGATTTACTGTATGGAGTTGTCACTGAAGCTGTCTTCTGCCGTGAGAGCTTGCAGTTCTATCATTCTCGCAATGATTGGTTGCAGCGCGATTCAGGATGTTGCCCATGCCCAAATTGCTTCTCCAGCCCAGCATGTAAGCGCCGATGAATCCGCCGGCTCCTCCACCAGCACTGCAAGTCCAACCAATACAACCACCAATTCCAATGCTGCCATCCTGGAAGAACTGCAGCGCATGCGGGCACGTATCCAGGAACTGGAGGCACAACTCAAGGCGCAATCGACCGCCCCCCAGACGGCGCCGGCAATCACACAGCAGGTCAGCACGAGCCTGGCGGCCCAGCCTGCACTGACTCAGCCTGCGGCCAGCAGGCAGGAACAGGCGAAAGCTGAAAAACCGAAACCCGCCGATCCGTTTGCCTTTGCAGATTTCACCTGGCTCAATGGCAATGCGCGCACCAAGACCCCGGCCTTTGACTCGGCATTCTTCACGCCGGAGATCAGGGCCGACGTGGATTACGTCTACAGCTTCAATCATCCAGCAGACAACACCATCAGCGGATCAAGCGAAATCTTTCGCGCCAATGAATTTCAGGTCACGCAATTGGGCGCAGGCGGCGACTTTCATTTTGACAACGTGCAGGCACGCCTGATGACGCAGTTTGGCATGTATTCACAGACTACGCCACGCAATGATGCCAGCCCGGCACGCGGACAATGGAACCTCGACAATGCCTACCGGTATGTTTCGGAAGCGTATGGCGGCTATCACTTCAATGCGATGCACGGCATCAACGTGCAGGCCGGTATTTTTATGTCGTATGTAGGACTCTTCAGCTACTACAACTTCGATAACTGGGCCTACCAACCGTCCTATGTTTCGTCGAACACGCCATGGTTTTTCAATGGCATGCGCGTGCAGTTCTTCCCCACCGACAAGCTGAAGCTCGAGACTTGGCTGATCAATGGATGGCAGTCATATGGCCGGTTCAATGACCGTCCGGGAGTCGGCGGTCAGATCCTGTGGCGTCCGAATGGAAAGTGGTCGGTTGTCGGCAACCAGTATGCGCTGGGAAGAGACGCGCTGGGAATCAAAGGGCGCACGCGCTATCACACCGACGACAGCGTTCAATACAAGTACTATGACAATCCCGCGAATGCCATCAGCAAAGGAGCCTTCTCAGTCACGGTGGACCTGGGCTGCGAGAGCGGAGGCGGCGTGAGTTGTTTTGGCAATGGCAAAGGCGGTCCGAAGCAGAGCTTTCTCGGCTTTATGGTTTACAACCGTTTGTGGTTCCACAAAGACATCTATGCTCTAACGCTTGGCGGAGGCGCGATCAATAATCCGGGACGTTACCTGGTGCTGCTGCCGCCGATCAATGGAGCGACTGCCGCTTCGGGCACGCCATACTTCACCGAAAATCCGGGCGATCCATATAAAACTCTGGATGCCTCGGGAACCTTCGACATCATGCCCAGCCAATACATTACGTTCCGCTGGGAATACAACTACAGGGCCGCGAATGTGCCCTACTTCTCAGGCTCCGGCGGTGTGACCCCTGCGGGCGGCAACCAAGGGTCGCCGGGATCGTTTGTGCCGGGCTTTACTCCTGACCTGCGCAAGCGCGAAAACCGCGTAACCGGCGCATTGCTGGTGAAGTTCTAGTGACAACCAAGCTGCTTTAACCGTAGCGTGGCGAGCCACAACCAAAATCTTTTACCGCAGAGGACGCAGAGGAAGCAGAGGAATCTAAAATAAAAACCAAAACCTTACCGCTGATGACACAGATGACACTGATTCACACTGATCAATTTCGGTGAGGGAAAGTGCATGCCTCTAGTTAACGATATTGAGGTGAAGAAAAAGCACTCGTACGTAGATGACCCACAACTGATTGAAAGCATGAAGATGAAAGGCTTAAAGAAAAATCTGAGGGACCGCAATGTTTGATTTGCTGATGATTGTTTTAACGGTGCTGTTCTTTGCGGTGGCGATTGCGTATGTAAGTGCATGCGACAAGCTCAAGTGAAGGAATTTAGTAAATGGGTAATTTGGTAATGGATAATTGAAAACCAGAGCCAAGTGCCAGGAGCTAAGTGCCAGTTGCTATTTGCTAAGTGCTGCTTATGAGCATTGAGAACATCCTGATGCTGACCATCTGTGCGCTGCTGATGATCTATCTGATCTACGCACTTTTACGTCCGGAGAAGTTCTGATGACGTTCAATGGGTGGTTTCAGATTCTGCTTTACTTCGCGGTGATCCTGCTGCTTACCAAGCCCATGGGCGTGTTCATGGCGAAGGTCTTCAATCGCGAGCGCACCTGGTTGGATGGGGTAATGCGTCCGCTGGAGAGGCTGCTCTACCGGCTCACGAAGATCGATGAAGAGCGCGAGATGAGCTGGAAGGAATACGCGGTCTCCATGCTGCTCTTCAGTGCTGTCTCTATGCTAGTGCTTTACCTGTTGCAGCGCGCGCAGCAATGGCTGCCCTTGAATCCGCAAAAGTTTTCCGGAGTGGCTCCCGATCTGGCTTTCAACACCGCCGCCTCATTCACTACGAATACCAACTGGCAATTCTATAGTGGCGAACAAGTGATGAGTTATCTGACGCAGATGGCCGGCCTGGCCTATCACAACTTTGCCTCTGCGGCTGTAGGCATGGCCCTGGCTGTGGCTTTCATTCGCGGCATCGCCCGCAAAGAAGCCAAGGCCATCGGCAACTTCTGGGTGGATACCACGCGCGCCATCCTCTGGATACTGGTTCCGCTTTCCATTGTTTCTTCAATCGTGCTGATCTCCCAGGGAGTGATTCAAAACAACAAGCCATACACCACGGTGAAACTGGTTGAGCCGCAACAAGTCCCCAGAGCCGGACAGGACGGCAAGCCAGTTGTGGGGCCGGATGGAAAGCCGGTGATGGACACGGTCACGGAGCAGACGATTGCCAACGGCCCTATCGCTTCCCAGGAGGCAATCAAAGAGTTAGGCACCAATGGCGGTGGATTTCTCAACGCTAACAGCGCTCATCCGTTTGAAAATCCCACGCCCTTCAGCAACTTCTTTGAGATGGTGCTGATCTTTTTGATTCCTGCGGGATTCACCTACACGCTGGGACGCATGACCAACTCACAGGCGCATGGCTGGGCGGTGTTTGCGGCTATGGCCATACTCTTTTTTGCCGGAGTCACGACTGCCTATTGGGCAGAGGCGCGGGGGAATCCGCTGCTCACGGCAACCGATCAGCGCGCCTCAACCATGCAGCCCGGCGGCAACATGGAAGGTAAAGAAGTCCGGTTTGGGATTGCAAACTCGGCGCTTTTCGCCACCATCACCACGGACGCGAGTTGCGGCGCAGTAAACGGCTTCCATGATTCCTACACTCCACTGGGAGGAATGGTGCCGCTGGCCAACATCATGCTGGGCGAGATTGTCTTTGGCGGTGTGGGCGCAGGCATGTACGGAATGCTGATCTTCGTGGTGCTCTCGGTGTTTATTGCCGGCCTCATGGTGGGACGAACACCGGAATACCTGGGCAAGAAGATCGAAGCCTATGACGTGAAGATGGCAATGCTCTATGTGCTCATCTTTCCACTGGCCATCCTGGTATTGAGCGGCATTTCGTCGCTGACCTCATCAGGTCTGGCAGCGTTAGGCAACAGCGGGCCGCACGGGCTCACAGAGATTCTTTACGCGTTCACCTCCGGCACCGGGAACAATGGGTCTGCTTTTGGCGGACTCGGTCCGAATCGCTGGTACAACCTCTCGATGGGGTTCACCATGCTGGTGGGCCGCTTCCTGATGATCATTCCCATGCTGGCAATAGCGGGAAATCTGGCGCAGAAGAAATCCGTGCCTCCTTCCCCGGGAACGTTTCCGGTCACCACGCCTTTATTCACCGGGCTGGTGGTAGGAGTGATCATTATTATGGGTGCGCTGACGTTCTTCCCGGCGCTGAGCCTGGGGCCAATCCTGGAGCATTTGCTCGCGGGCGCTGGAAAAACCTTTTAACCGCAGCGTGGCGAGCCACAACCAAAAGGCTTTAACCGCAGAGAACGCAGAGGGCGCAGAACAATTGGGTAAGTGGGTAATTTGGTAAATGGGTGAATGAGTTATAGGAATTGGGTAAATGAGTAATTTGGTAAATGAGTAAATGAGATCGGGAGATCGGGTGATCTGATCATCGGAGAACCAAGAACTAAGAGCCAAGAGCTAAGAGCCAAAAGCCAAGAGCCAAGAGCCAGGTGCTATTTGCTGCATTCGAATGCTGAGTGCTGTCGACCATGAGCAAAACTAAATCAAAATCGCTGTGGGACGCAAAGATCGTGAGCCATGCGCTGCTCGATTGTGTGCGCAAGCTTGATCCACGCATGATGATGCGCAACCCGGTCATGTTCGTAGTGGAGGTGGGCAGTGTAATCACCAGCGTGCTGCTGGTGCGTGATGCCATGCGCCATGTCCCAGGGTTCGGTTTTGATCTGCAAATCACGCTGTGGCTGTGGTTCACCGTGTTGTTTGCCAACTTTGCCGAGGCCATGGCTGAAGGACGCGGCAAGGCCCAGGCCGACACGCTGCGCAAAGCAAAATCAGATACCCTGGCCAACCGGCTTTTGCCTGATGGACGCACCGAAGTTGTACCCGGCTCCAAGCTGCGCTCCGGTGATCTGGTGATTGTCTCAGCGGGCGAGGTGATTCCGGGTGACGGAGACATCATTGAAGGCATCGCCTCAGTAGACGAATCAGCCATTACCGGCGAATCTGCCCCGGTGATCCGCGAAGCCGGCGGCGACCGCTCTGCAGTTACTGGCGGAACACGCGTATTGTCCGACCAGATCAAGGTGAAGATCAGTTCCAACCCGGGTGAGACATTCCTCGACCGGATGATTGCGCTGGTGGAAGGAGCCGAGCGGCAGAAAACTCCGAACGAGATCGCTCTCAACATCCTGCTGGCCGGACTTACGGTTGTCTTTCTGCTGGCGGTGGTCACGCTCCAGCCATTTGCCATTTATTCCAAGGCGTCCCAGACCATTTTTGTGCTGGTGTCGCTGCTGGTCTGCCTGATTCCCACTACAATTGGCGCCTTGCTTTCAGCCATCGGCATTGCGGGCATGGACCGGCTGGTGCAACACAATGTTCTCGCCATGTCCGGCCGCGCTGTAGAGGCCGCCGGTGATGTGAATACATTACTGCTGGACAAGACCGGAACCATTACGCTCGGCAACCGGCAGGCAGCAGAATTTGTCGCCGCTCCGGGTGTGAGCAACGATCAGCTTGCCGATGCCGCCCAGCTCTCTTCCCTGCCGGATGAGACTCCCGAAGGGCGCTCGATTGTGATCCTCGCCAAAGAGCAATACGGGCTGCGGGGGCGCGAGTTGGGCAGCCCCCAGGCACAGTTTGTTCCCTTCAGCGCTCATACCCGCATGTCTGGAGTGAATTTCGATGGACGCGTGATACGCAAGGGCGCAGTCGATGCTATCCAGCGTTACCTCAGCGAAAACAGCAGCTATCTTCCCAAAGAGGTGCAGGCTACCGTAGAGACGATCGCCCGTGCCGGTGGAACGCCGCTGGTGGTAGCGGAGAACGGCCGCGCGCTGGGCGTAATTCATCTCAAAGATATTGTGAAAGGCGGCATCAAAGAGCGTTTCGCCCAGCTTCGCGCCATGGGCATTCGCACGGTGATGATCACCGGCGACAATCCGCTTACCGCTGCTGCCATTGCACGTGAAGCAGGCGTAGATGACTTCCTGGCTCAGGCCACACCCAAAGACAAGATGGACCTGATCAAGAAGGAACAGGCGGAAGGCAAGCTGGTGGCCATGACCGGCGATGGAACCAATGACGCGCCGGCGCTGGCACAATCCGACGTTGGCGTGGCCATGAATACGGGAACGCAGGCGGCCAAAGAGGCTGGGAACATGGTCGATCTCGATTCCAATCCGACCAAGCTGCTGGAGATTGTGGAGATCGGCAAGCAGTTGCTGATGACGCGCGGCTCGCTCACGACGTTTTCCATTGCCAACGATGTAGCCAAGTACTTCGCCATTATTCCGGCCATGTTTGCCGGGACATTTCCGGTGTTGAACGCGCTGAACATCATGCATCTGGCGACACCGCAGTCGGCGGTGCTCTCGGCGGTGATCTTCAATGCGCTGGTCATCATTGCCTTGATTCCGCTGGCGCTGCGGGGAGTGAAATACCGCCCCATGAATGCCGAGGCACTGTTGCGCCGCAACCTGCTGCTTTACGGTGTGGGTGGCGTGATTGTGCCATTTATCGGGATCAAGATCATCGATGTAATCATTCGCGTTGTGGGGCTGGCATGAAAAGAAATCTTATTACAGCGATCCTGTACACAGTGGTCACCACGGTGTTGCTGGGCGTGGTGTATCCGTTTCTTATGACCGGGCTGGCGCAGCTATTCAAAGACAAAGCGAACGGGCAGCTTATGACAAAGAACGGTAGGGTGATCGGTTCACGCATTCTGGCGCAGCCGTTTACAGGTGCGGCATATTTTCACCCGCGCCCCTCGGCCGGCAACTATGGGGCAGATAACTCCACTCCCAGTAATCTTGGGCCGACCAACCAGAAACTGATTGACCGCGTGGAAACAGACGTCGCTTCTCTGCACGCGGAGAATCCGGGCAAGCCTGTGCCTATCGACCTGGTGACCACCTCCGGATCAGGACTCGATCCCCACATTACGCCGGCAGCCGCGGAATTCCAGACGCCACGTATAGCCAAGGCACGTGGCATCAGCGAAGCTGAGTTGCGCCATCTGGTGGCGGAACACACCGAAGGCCGCCAGTTTGGAATCCTGGGCGAGCCGCGTGTGAACGTGCTGGAGCTGAACCTGGCGCTGGATGAGAAGTATCCAGTGCTGCGCTGATACCGCGGCGGTCTTCTATACTGTCAATATGACCGAAACAGCGATTCTTGGCGGTGGATGCTTCTGGTGCCTGGAGGCGGTTTATGACCGGCTGGTGGGTGTTCAATCAGTCGAGTCCGGGTACATGGGCGGGCACGTGGATAACCCAAGCTACCGGCAGGTATGCAGCGGAACCACGGGGCACGTGGAGGTCACTCGTGTAAATTTCGATCCCGCCGAGCTTTCTTTCCATGATTTGCTGGAGGTCTTTTTCACCATCCACGATCCCACTACGCTGAACCGCCAGGGCAACGATATCGGCACGCAATATCGCTCGGTCATTTTTTACACCTCTGAAGAGCAGCGCAAAGAGGCAGAGAAGGCGATTGCAGAGTTGAATGCGGCGCATACCTATCGCGATCCGGTCGTCACCACCGTGGAACCTGCCACCAAGTTCTTCATAGCCGAGGACTATCACCAGGAGTACTACGCGAATAATTCCAGCCAGCCTTATTGCCAACTGGTGGTTGCGCCCAAGGTGCAAAAGTTTCAGAAGAACTTTCGCGAAAAGATGAAGGCCTGAATCGAAAAACGCTCAGGCGTGGCGTCCGCGCAGCAGGCGCACCGGCAGGAAGATGATGGCCTTCACCAGCTCCAGCGCTCCGCCCACGGCAATTCCCACCAGCCGGAAAGGCAGGAGCAGAAGCCAGATCAACGGATAAAGCACGGCAGCCAGCAGGGCCAGCGGCCAGCACAGCACCAGCAGAATGCACCACAAAAGAAAAGTAATCATCGGTAAAAGATACGCTCTAGAGGCCGGAGAAGTTCCCGCTTCATTTGGGCAAGCTGTAAGTAGAATTAGGCCGCACATCGTATTGAACGGCGCCCATACGCACGTAATTGGACTGGTACGTATTGTTCTGGTTGCCGCTATTCCTGATGACCATTGCCTGAATATTCCGTGGCGAAGGATGGTCGGTGGTAATACTGTTTCCGGTGATGTGCGCATTGGTCACATTGCCCTGAAGAATGATCCCCATGGCGGAATTTGAGTTGAGCACAATGGTGTTGTAATTGACCTGAAAATCTGCGAATTTGCCCTTGCCCCCCAGAACCATAGCATAAAGCTTTGGATGAATGACCTGGTTGAACTCTATGGTAATGCGTGAATTATCCAAGCTATCGATGTTGAAGCCGTAGCCCTGATTATTGATGGCGTAATTGTCATGGAATGAAATAGAATCTGCGGCCCACACCCCATAAGCCTTTTCATAGTCCCGCACCACGTTATAGCGGACCTCGCCAGTGGCATTGGCCAGTGCGATGGCTGCACATACGCCTGCGCCCCATCCGCTCATGGTCACGTACTCGACAATGTCATTCTCCGAGCGCACCCTGGGACTCACCGAGAAGATCTGAACAGGGAAGGTCTCATTGATCTCTCCCGCCGAATTCACAATGTTGACCCGGTGTACCCAGTGGCCGCCCTGGTCGGAGCGCAGGTGCATGGCATCAAGGTTCAGGGCGGTGATGCCCTGCCGGGTGGCGGCAGCCTTCAATTCGGAATAATTGTTGTCGATGGTCAAGTCAGAAATTTCAATGCCGGAAGAGCCGTCATCATGGGTGCTGAACACCACTCCGGTTGCCGTGCCCGCCGGCATGTTCAAAGAGTTGGGTATAAAGGTGACTAGTTGCAGAATGGTTTTGTCCATGCCCGCGCCGTGGATCTTCCAATTCTTGTTGATGGAGAATCCTCTCGCGATAGGACGAGGCATGTTGGTGGCGAAATCGAAATTGCCTTCGGTTTTAAACGTGCCGGGGCCGATGCAGACAATCAGGTTTTGCTGTTTGGCCTCTGACCGGGCACGCAAAACGGTATCGAATTTCTGTGGGGTGCTTCCGTCCAAGGGATCTCGTGCTGTGCCTGAGCCGGGGTGTCCATCGGTGCGTAGAGCGATGAAGATGCGGGAGAAGCCCGGCCTTGTCGCTCCGCTGCATTCTGAGGAAATCTCTGGAACGCCTATGCCTTTACGGCCCTGCGCCCGGCCCCGGCGTAGCCAGTGCCAGATTGCCTCGCGGTATCCGGAGGGACCATATGCAGCCATGATATCCGGATACATGTTCATGTAAGCCTTTACGGAAAAATCAGCGCTTCCCTGGCGGCCTTCCTGGGGTAGCCCAGTTTGGAAAAAGTGATCAGCCGCGGCCGCATAGCCGGTCTTTCCCAGAGCGGCAAGCAGATCAGGATTATTGGCGAGGTAATACTTGGGATCAAACTCCAGGCTACCCCTTCTGCCTTCAGCCAGGCCATGCGTGAGGAAATGCTGCAAGGCCGCCGGATAACCCTTGGCTCCGAACTGGGACGCTAGATCGGGGTTGTTTTGCAGGTAATACTGCGGATCAAAGATGAGACTCGCCCGCCGTCCTTCCTGCGCCAGACCCCAGTTTGTCCAGTGCTCCCTCGCGGCAGCAATGTTGGTGGTGCCATAGCCACTGCCCAGATCAGCGTAGCTGTTCAGATAATCCTGGGCATTGAACACCTTGGGATCAGTCACGCCGGGAGGGACGGATGCAGCCTGGCTGAAAGCTAAAGTTGCAATCAGGAGAACGGCGGCAATAATCAGTCTCTTCATAAGCAGAATTACATTCTATCTGTCGTAAAGGTTTTTCCATGCAGCCGAGGGCGGCTGCGCTCCATAAAGATTTTCTTTTAATTTGCTGTATTCCTCCGTGTCTCCGTGTCTCTGTGTCTCTGTGCCTCGGTGTTGAGTTTTCACTGTGTAAGAATAAGAGTATGCAGCAGGCAGGACAACGCGTTGTGGATGCTCACACACGCATCCGGTCTTCGGTTCTCCAAACTCCAATCGAAGAAATGCCGGAACTGGCTCCGGACAAGTCCGTGCGGCTGCTGTTCAAAATGGAGAACCTGCAGGAGACAGGGTCATTCAAGCTGCGTGGCGCTACCAACAAGATTCTCTCGCTCACACCACAGCAGGCTGCCGATGGAGTCATTGCCGCCTCGAATGGGAATCACGGTCTGGGAGTGGCCGCCGCCGCCCGACGCACCGGTATTCGCGCCGAAGTGTACGTCTCTTCCCATGTATCATCGTCCAAGGCAAAACGTATCGAGGAACGGGGAGCGACGTTGCGCCAGGTGGGCAGCAATCCGCTGGATGCCGAGTTGGCCGCCCGCGCCGCCGCGCAGCAATCCGGCAAGGTCTTCATCTCTCCTTATAACGATATCGACGTGATGGCCGGTCAGGGCACCATCGCAGTGGAGTTGCTGCAGCAAATCCCGCATCTCGACTCAGTGTTTGTTGCCGTCGGAGGCGGCGGACTGATTGGCGGCATGGGCGCTTACCTGAAATGGGCATCACCGCAAACCGAAGTAGTAGGCTGCTGGCCGGAAAACTCACCGGTGCTGTATGAATCGATCAGGGCCGGACGGATTCTCAATGTGCCCGAGCAGCCGACAATTTCCGAGAGCACAGCCGGATGGCTGGAGCAGGATTCAGTCACGCTTGAAGTCTGCACAAAAGTGATTGACCGTTCTGTACTGGTTTCAGAAGAAGAGATTCTGGCAGCCATGCGCCGGGTGAGAGATTTAAGAGGATGGATGATTGAAGGCGCAGCAGGCGTGGCCCTGGCTGCATTCCTGAAATATGCAAGCGACTACAGCGGAAAGACTGTGGCGGTGATTATTTGCGGCGGGAATGTCTCGAAGGAAGTGCTGAGTCGATTGTGATTACCACAGCGTGGCGGAGCCACAACCAAACCTTTACCGCAGAGGACGCAAAGGTAACAAAAGTAGTTGATGTGTATTGAATTTGGCGGTATGTTGGGCCCTATGGATAGCAGCCGCCCTCGGCTGCGCGGGAGAATTTCAGGGATGAAAGGGCGTGAATTAGTCCAGTATGCCACCGCCGACAAAGTGCACTATTTCTAATTTGTCACCACTTTTGAGTTGGACGTCCTGCCAGTTCGAACGCGGAGCAATCTCCAGGTTCAGCTCAACCGCAACGCGATCGGCTTTCATACCAAGATGCTCGATGAGCCCAGGCAGTGTCAGCCCATCAGGAAGATCGCGTTGTTCACCGTTGATTTGGAGAGTCATAAAAGAAGCTGCTAGCTGCTAGCTATTCGGCACGACAAAGTCATGCCCTGTTACACTCCTCGCAATGCACACAGTATTCTTATCGAGTCCAAGCAAAAAACCAAAAGCCAAGAGCCGAAAATCTAGAGCTAAAAGCAATACTGTTCACTCAACGGAAATGAACCTTGAGAGTTACGTGTCAGTGTCGCGCCTACGGCGCTCTCTGTTTTCATTATGACCGTATTCCCAGCCCTTCCGGACTGGGCTAACTTCTTTCGCGCCTACGGCGCTGGAGTATCGCAGGTTCCATTCACATCTAGTATTGCTTAAGTGAACAGTATTGGAGCTAAAAGCCAAGAGCCAAAAGCCTAGAGCCTAAAGCTAGCAGCCAGCAGCTAGGAATTGGCAGCTAATGTTGGATGCTTCAGATGGAACCCTGTTGCATCCTGATATGCCTTGGCCAATGCCAGCAGTTTGGCTTCACCAAAAATCTGTCCCAGGAAGGTGATGCTGGTAGGCGTTCCCGGCCCACCGGGCTGAAGCTCTCCGTCCCTGACAATAGGTTTGGGAGCATCATCGCCGCGCAATCCATTGGGCAGAATGACCGCCGGATGCCCAGTAAAGTTTGTCACCACCAATTGCGTGCTTCCGGTGGGAGCGACAATCACATCCACCTGGCTGAAAACTTTATTGACTTCGTTGATGGCAATGGTACGGGCGCGGCTCGCCTGGATGTACTCCACTGCCGGAATAAAGCGCGCAGTACGGAAAGTGTTGGGCCAGTCATTGGGCTTCTGCTCGGTCAGCAGCTTATCGCGTCCGCTGCGCGTGAGATCATCAAAGGCGGCCGCGGCTTCGGCCAGCAGAATGGGACGCAACGACTGATAAGGCAGCTTGGGCAGTTCCAGCGGAATCAGGTTGATGCCCATGCTGCGCAGCTTATCGAGCGCGGCATCATCGAACTGCTTGTCATACTTGCGGCGGGCCAGGCCGCGTTCCCGCGCAACCCGGTCTTCGTCACGCCTCTTCTTTTCTTCCGGAGTGAGTTCTTTTTCGTCCTTCGGAGGCTCCTGCGGTGGCGGCGCGATTTCAAAATCGTTTTTAAGATAACCGACGCGCAGCTTGCGCCAGTCAAGATTGGCGTCCCACTGGAAGGCAGCGCTTTTCACGGTGCGATCATGGCCATCAGGCCCGTAGATCGCATGGAAAACCATGGCGCAGTCTTCCACGGCGCGGCAGAGAGGGCCAAGCTTGTCCATGGTCCAGGAGAGCGCCATTGCTCCGGTACGAGGAACCATGCCAAACGTGGGGCGCAGCCCGGTGGTTCCGCAGCGGGTTGAGGGAGAAGAGATCGAGCCTAGTGTTTCCGATCCAATGGCAAAGCCGACGCATCCTGAGGCCGTGGCTGAGGCTGAACCTGCCGATGATCCGCTCGAACCCTGTTGCGTATTCCAGGGATTGCGGGTCATGCCACCGAACCATCTGTCCCCCTGAGCCAGCGCACCCAATGTGAGCTTGGCCACCAGCACTGCGCCAGCATCGTCGAGCCGCTTTACCACGGTGGCATCCTCATCAATGGTCTGGTTCTCGAATCCGCCTGCTCCCCAGGTAGTACGGTATCCTTTCACGGCCAGCAGGTCTTTTGCTCCCCAGGGAATTCCATGCAGGGGGCCACGATACTTTCCGGCGGCGATCTCGCGGTCGGCCTCTTTGGCTTTAGCCCGGGCGCGATCTTCGGTCAGCGTAATGACAAACTTCAGCGTGGGATCGTAACGCTTCAACCGTTCCAGATACATTTCCGTGAGCGCGGTGGAAGAGACTTTTTTGGTGCGCACCAGGTCGGCCAATTGACGAACCGAATAAAAAGCCACATCTTCAATGTTTTTTGGCGCTCCTCCGGCATTCACATTGACAGAAGAAATCTTCATGGGCGGTTTCGGCGCTTCCGCTTTGGTGCCCCAATCCGCCGGAATGGGATCAAAGACAAAGGCTGGCGCCACCGAATTCGGGATGCTGAGCTTGTAGATTGCCTCGTAGTCGCTTTTGAAATCATTGAGCGACTCCAGCATCATCTCTTTGTATTCGTCTTTGATTTTGACGTCAGCGATGATCGATGCCTGATCGATCATGTCGCGGGTGACCTTGCCGTCTGTGTCTGCCATGGCCCAGAGAACGCCGGGAAGAAGTGTGGTGGTCAGTCCAAAGCGCGAACAAACAGCAAGAAATGCCCTGCGGTCCAGCATGAAGTCTCTCCTAGGGGGATTTGAAGACTGGACATTATAGAGCATGAAACCGCAAAGAGTGCTGAGGACGCAAAGGAAACTACGGAAAAAACTCTCAACACAGATCACACAGATCAACACAGATAACCAAAGGCGAAAAGCTGAGAGCCTATGCGCATTTTGCTTTTACAATAGCTGCTTGAATGAATGTCCACTTCCAGCTTGCCTCAGAAAGAGACCTGCTACGCCTGCTGGAACTGATGCGGGAGCTCTACCAGCACGAAGCAATGAATTTCGACGAGGAAGTAGCCCGCAGCGCCCTGAAGAAGACCTTGCTTGATTCCACGCTGGGCAGCGCCTACCTGATATTGCTGGACGAGCAGCCCGCCGGTTATTTCGTGCTGACGTTTTGTTTCAGCCTGGAGTTCCACGGCAAGTTCGCTTTGCTGGATGAGATTTACGTCCGCAAGGCGCTGCGCAAGCAGAAGATGGGCACCAAGGTGATTGAATTTGTCGAAGGAATCTGCAAGAAGATGGGTATCAAGGCGCTGCGCCTGGAAGTAGGCGAGGAAAACCAGGCTGCGCAGTCGCTCTACGGTGCCACTGGATTTCAAAAAGACCCACGATATCTGTTTACTAAATGGCTTTAATGAGGCTTTAACCGCAGAGGGCGCAGAGAACGCAAAGAAAATCTTAGGAGAGAATTATGAAAAGCTGCCGAACAGTTTTGCTATTGCTTATCTCGTGTGTGCTGGCCCATGCTGCTGACTATCCGGCGCAGGAGGGCACCTATGTCGTGAGAGACTTCCAGTTCAAATCGGGCGAGCGCCTGCCTGAAATCAACCTGCATTACTACACGCTGGGCACTGCGAAGAAAGATGCCTCCGGAAAGATTCGCAATGCAGTATTGATCCTGCACGGCACCGGCGGCTCGGGACGGCAATTCCTCACCGACAACTTTGCCAAGGTGCTGTTTGAAACCGGCCAGCTTCTGGATTCATCGAAGTACTTCATCATCCTGCCTGACAACATCGGCCATGGAAAATCGAGCAAGCCCAGTGACGGCCTGCACATGCGCTTCCCTCACTATGAGTATGAGGACATGATCGACCTGCAATACCGGCTGCTTACGCAAGGACTGGGTGTAAACCATCTGCGTCTGGTCATGGGGACTTCCATGGGCGGCATGCATACGTGGTTATGGGGCGAACAGCATCCTGATTTTATGGATGCGCTCATGCCTCTCGCCAGCCAGCCTATTGAGATTGCCGGGCGCAATCGCATGATGCGCAAAATGATTATGGACGCGATTCGCACCGATCCGGAATGGAACAATGGTGAATACCAGAAGCAGCCGCACGGGCTGGTAGCTGCTGAAGACATTCTCATCATTATGGGCAGCAGCCCATTGCAGATGCAGAAAGATGCTCCTACGCGGGAGAAGGCAGATTCGGTATTGCAGGAGCGCGTCGCACGCGGCGTACAGACGACGGACGCCAATGACATGCTGTATTACTTCGATGCCTCGCGAAATTACAATCCGGAGCCACAACTGGAGAAGATCGTTGCGCCCCTGGCAGCGGTGAATTCTGCCGATGACCTGATTAACCCGCCGGAACTAAAGATCATCGACAAGGATATTCAGCGGGTGAAGAAAGGCAAGTACGTCCTGCTCCCGATCACCGAGCAGACCCGTGGACACGGTACCCACTCCTGGCCAGCGATCTGGCAGCAACATCTGGCCGAACTGCTGCACCGCTCAGAATAACAATCGCAGTTATTCTTCGTCTTGTTCCAGGATCACCAGGTATTCGGCTCGGGCTGAGTTGAAGGTCAGATGCGTGAGCGTATAACCGGCAGGAACAAAATCCGGATTATTGAGTTTTGATTCCAGGTCCTGCGCATCTTTGCCAAATACCACACGGTACCGCGGACGATTTTGTTGAATAGCAGCCATAAGTGTTTACCGTAAAACGAGGATTCTATCAGAAGGGCTGAATTAAGTTCGACAATAACCCTTTAGCACTTAGCCATCAGCACTCAGCGTTCAGCCCCTTCACGAAATAGAAAGCGACGGGTGTGAACCCACGCATTCAATACAGGGAAACAGCAGCAGAGGCTATACAATTTTAGTTAATAGCGTACTGATTAAAGTTATGCTATTGTCAGGTTCGGCGAAGCTCCTGCGACAACATAGAGGATGGCAAAAGCATTAGGGGACGACTTGCGGTGCAGAATCTTGCAATGTTGTGAGGAAGGCAAACAGACCCAGGAAG
>QHVI01000033.1 GCA_003223515.1 Candidatus Angelobacter sp. Gp1-AA117 | reverse complement strand
GCCGATGGGAATCTGAATGGCTACGGGGCGGGCATTGAGGCGTTTGCGGATGGTATCAACGGCGTGCTCGAAATCGGCTCCCATTTTGTCCATCTTGTTGATGAAACAAATTCGTGGGACACCGTACTTATCAGCCTGTCTCCATACGGTTTCCGACTGCGGCTCGACGCCATGCACAGCATCAAACACGGCCACAGCGCCGTCCAGTACTCGCAACGAGCGCTCCACCTCGGCGGTAAAGTCCACGTGGCCGGGTGTATCAATAATGTTGATGCGGATGTCACGCCAGATACAAGTCGTGGCCGCGGAGGTAATGGTGATTCCGCGCTCCTGCTCCTGCTCCATCCAATCCATGGTGGCGGTGCCTTCATGCACTTCGCCTATGCGGTGCGTAATGCCCGTATAAAAGAGGACGCGCTCAGTCGTAGTGGTCTTGCCGGCATCGATGTGAGCCATAATGCCGATGTTCCTGCAGCGCTCTAATGGGACCTGTCTAGGCACTTGTTTCCTTAATCCTTCTTACCCGAATTGCCAAAGTTGCCATCATTGCCAAAATCGCTGTAATTGGCATTCGGGTTTCAATCTTGTCTTTCATTTGGCAATTACCAATTTTGGTGATCGCCATCTCCTGTCGTTACCAACGATAGTGAGCAAAGGCCTTGTTGGCTTCGGCCATGCGGTGCACGTCTTCTTTCTTCTTGATCGTGGCGCCGCGTCCATTCGCTGCATCCAGCAGTTCGTTGGTGAGCTTGTCAACCATGCCCTTTTCGCCGCGCCCGCGGGCGTAACTCACAATCCAGCGGATGGCCAGCGAGGTGCGCCTGTCGGGATTCACTTCCACCGGCACCTGGTAGTTAGCGCCGCCTACCCGGCGGGTCTTCACTTCCAGCAGCGGCTTGGCGTTCTCAACCGCCTTCTTGAACAGCTTGATGGCCTCGTCGCCACCCTTCGATTGCAGGTTGTTCATGGCGTCATAAAAGATGCCCTGGGCAGTGGACCGCTTGCCGTCCCACATCATGGAGTTGATGAACTTGGTCACCAGAGTGGAGTTATAGATCGGGTCAGCGACCGTTTCCTTTTTGCCGATGTGTCCTTTTCTTGGCATGTTCTCTAATTCCTCAAAAGCTTTATCAATCTCGCGTCGTTGCCAAAACTGCCGTAATTTTGCTGCCGCACTTCGCCGTTCAATTTTGGCAATTACCAAATTTGGCAATTATGGCGATTTATTTCGGTCTCTTCGCGCCGTACTTGGAGCGGCCCTGCCTGCGGTTGGCGACGCCGGTTGCATCCAGCGTGCCGCGCACCACGTGATAGCGCACTCCGGGAAGATCTTTTACACGGCCTCCTCGGATGAGCACGATAGAGTGCTCCTGCAGGTTGTGTCCTACACCGGGAATGTAAGTCGTGACTTCAATTCCATTCGTGAGGCGGACACGGGCCACTTTGCGCAGCGCCGAATTCGGCTTCTTGGGCGTCTGGGTGTAAACACGGGTGCATACACCGCGCCGCTGCGGACAAGACTGCAACGCCGGACTGGCAGTCTTGTAATTGGGCGCCTTACGGCCTTTGCGAACTAACTGATTAAATGTCGGCATAGTTCCTTTTTATTAAGCCTGAATTCACACGCGGCCCCAGCCATGCACACGCACGCCGGGCCTGCTTTTGAATCCCGCATTCGCAGGGACTGGCTGTTTGCGTACAGCCATGATTCCGCACATAACGGGCGGAAAGTTTCTGGTTACCTATCGGTAGAGGGGAGAACGACGGTGACACCCAGCTTGCTTCAGTAGGCGCTCCGTTTCGTCTTCCTGACCTGCATACCCTTCCTGGTGGAAGGTAGCGCAGATCGTTTCAGCGAGGTATGCCCTGATAAAAGGATAAATCCCCGGGCAATTTCATCTTTACAGCTTCTACAGGCAAGCTAACTTGTACTCGCAGAACCTCTTAAATATAACAAGTGCGGCCATCCCGGTCAACTCAGAGTGAAACTTTCGGCCATATACCAGGCGGATAACCTACAAAAAAACGCCTTAGTCCCAGTACTAAAGGCGCAATTTCCTGCTTCCAGTGCATTCTTTCGATATCGGGGAGGATTGCTGCGGCTGGCGTGTGTCAAATTGGATGCAGCAGGATAACAGAAAGCCTCAGACTCCAGGGATTCACCGGACAAGGAACGAAAAGCGAGATCCCTTCGCTGGCGCTCGGCACTTCGGCGGAGATCCTTCGGGCTTACGCTCTCAGGATTTCGGCCTGCGGCTCAGCCTTGAAGAAATCTGGATGAGAAACTACACTGAATCTTTAACCTATCATTCTAAACATAGAGATCCGCAAGGGTGGGAGCCCATGCGGGGAGGGCGCATGCGGCAGTTTGCCATCACCACAGGGTTCATCCTGTTCCTTACATTCATTCTTACGGGTTGCGGCGGAGGTTCCTCTTCTTCCAACCAGACAGTTACACAAGTTGTTCTCAGCCCCTCCAATGTGTCAGTCAATGCCGGTGAGGTCGTCCAGCTCGGCGCCTCGGCCCAAAATTCGGCCGGTAACTCTGTATCAGCGACTATTACTTACAAGTCTTCCAACAGCAATATCGCTTCGGTCTCGACCGCGGGCGAGATCTGTGGCGGCACCTGGGATGCCACCTTCATTGTTTGTAACGGCCTGAGTGGCGGCAACTTTGTTTCAGGCACCGCTACCATCACAGCCATTGCCGGCGGGGTAACAAGTAATGCGGTAACCGTATCGGTCCACCCAAAAGTCACGGCTGTCACCGTAGACGGGCTGCCTGTGTTCTGCGCTTCAATGACCCAGACGCGGCCACTGACCGCCCATGCGTTCAGTAATGGAGTGGAGATCACGAACCAGGTAGGGCCATTCACATGGACATCACTTGATCCGGTTGTAGCCACAGTGGATACCAATGGCGTGCTGACCGCCAGGAACCCTGGTGTAACCGGCATCTTTGCCGGCATTGCCAGCGTAACCTCAACCCCGGCTCCTTACAGGACATGCATGCCTGTACGCATCCGCGTGCATACTTCTGCCAATGCTAGCACCACTTCCGCCACTCTAAGCACCACCCAGACGCAGGCACTGGGAATCGATTTCGATGATGAAAACGGGATTACCATTCTTACCGGTGACCCCTTTTCCAAAATCAGCAACAACATTCCGTCCGCCACGGTGAACAATCTGACCATCACCGCAGTTTCACCGGGCGGTGCAGGTATTGTCGCCGTATGCATTCCGCCTGCCTGCGGTAATGGCGTGAACAGCCCGGTTTACAGCAACCTGTTCAGCGTCAATGTAACCGGAACGAGTCCCTCGACCACGGTTTACGCAACCAGTTCTTTTGCTCCACCCAGCGGGACCTCAGCGACTATGATTCCCATCGACACGGGAACACACGCCGTGGGTACGGCGATCGGCTTGCCTGCCGTCCCTAACTCATTAGTCTTTGGAAGCCAGGGAACACGCGCATGGCTGGGAACGACAGCCGGACTGGCTACCCTGGACCCCGCCGCCGCCCAAGTCACGCTTGTAGCTCCGGACGCGGTCGGTAAGGTGCTGGCGGTTTCTTCTGATGGGAATCGCACCATTGTTTCGAATGCGGCCAACGATCCTGGTTTCGGTGTACCGATTGAACCTGATCCAACTAAACAGAGAATCTGGGTATTTGATCTTTCCACTCGCGTGCTTCAAACCATCACCCGGGCAGGTGCGGTGGCGGCATCGTTTGATCCAGACAACTTCAAGGCATACATCGCCGCCAATGATGGGAATGTTTACGTGTTCTCTACCTTCTTTGGCCTGCAGAATTTCGTACTGGGCGGCAGCCCTGTCGATGTTGCCTCGCTGGCCTCCATGGATTTCAACTTTTTTGCCAATTCCGGCAGTCTCGACGTAGTAACCACCTGCAACAACAGTGTGCAATCATCGGCACTGGCCACGGCCCATCAGAAGGTAGCTCCAATACTGAACCAGGATGTGATGGTGGCCGTAAGCTCCACTGGGTTGGACATCGATACGGTCACGGTCACACCTACATCGGGGACACAGTTCTGTCCGCCTCCTAGCCCTGCGCATAGTGTTGCCCCGCTGAATTTCGGCGTAGGCTCATTCACCGCCCGCCAATTGGCAGTGGCATCCAATGGTTCACGCGCCATGGTGCTGCCCGCCGGACTCAACAAAATCCTGATTGCGGATGGTCTTCCCGGTTCTCCGGTTGCGGCAACTGTTTCTTTACCGGCGGGCGCCATTGAACCGTTTTCAGGTGGCATGCTGCTGGATGGCAACAGCGCCTGGGTGTCAGTTGCGGGAACCAACACCATCGATTTAATTGACTTGAACACCAACACAGACATTCTCCAGGTGGCCTCGCCATTCAAGAAATCCGATAGCACAGCGGTGGCGCCCAACCTGGTTGTTGTCAGGCCAAAATAATTCATTCATCAAGCCAGGGCCGGCATGGACCATCAGCGCTCGTACCGTGGCCGGCTGGCTCCTTCTCCTACCGGATACCTGCACTTGGGGCACGCCCGCACCTTCTGGATTGCGCACCAGCGTACCCGCGCCGCTCAGGGCACGCTGGTCTTCCGCAATGAAGACCTGGACTACCAGCGCTGCAAGCCTGAGTTCGTCAACGCCATGTACGCAGACCTGCGCTGGCTGGGACTCGACTGGAATGAAGGTCCGGATGTGGGCGGCCCCTTCGCTCCCTATTCACAAAGCCAGCGCCGCAATATTTATCTGCAATGCTGGCGGCAGTTGCGGGACGGTCAATTCATTTATCCATGCTCCTGTTCGCGCAAAGACCAGGAACGCGCGCTGCAGGCTCCGCATGAAGATGACGATGATGAGATGCCTTATCCAGGAACCTGCCACAACCGGATCTCCAGCGCAAAAGATTGGGAAAGCCCGGCGGGAACAAGCTGGCGGTTTCACGTTCCCGACAACCAGACGATCACGTTTGATGATTTATTTTTTGGCAGACAGACGTTCACTGCTGGCCGTGACTTTTCTGATTTCCTGGTGTGGCGGCGCGATGACATACCTGCCTACCAGCTTGCTGTAGTGGCCGATGACGCAGCTATGCAGGTCACAGAGGTAGTACGCGGCGCCGATCTGCTGAAAAGCACGGCGCGGCAACTGCTGCTCTTTCGAGCGTTAGGACATTTGCCGCCACAATATTTTCACTGTCCGCTGATGCGCGATGAGAACCATGTAAGGCTGGCCAAGCGCAATGATGCGTTCAGTTTGAGGACCTTGCGAGCGCAGGGAGCCAAACCAGAAGAACTACAGCGCCAATTTGCAGCGGAGATGACATACACCACAAAGACACTGAGTCACGGAGACACGGCGAAAACAAACATCTAAAATGTTGGTCTTATGAATCTGCGTGCCGGTATTCTCTGCGTATTCATAACCGTTGGCGCATTCGCGCAGCAACTTCCGCCTGCGCCGAAACTGCATGTCAGCACTATCAACTCCAAGCCGGGATACTTCAACGAGCCGGCCATTGCGGTGAATCCCAAGAACCTGCAACAGGTCACCGTTGTCTGGCAGGTGAATGCCAGCGCCGCTTATTCCACCGATGGCGGCCTGACATGGATTGTTGCGGAAGGCACTGCGCCTAAGGATTACCGCGTTTCCGGAGACGTCTCCCTTGCCTATGATGCGGCTGGTCACGCTCTGCTCTGCTACATCGCTTTCGACAAACTCGGCACCAGCCAGTACTGGGCACATGGCGCCACCCGCAACGGCATCTTTGTGCGGCGATCTCCCGATGGTGGACGCACCTGGGAATCTCATCCATCTACTGTCATCGCTCACGATTCCACTGCCGGCATTCCCTTTGAAGACAAACCTTCGATCGTGGCCGCTACTTCCGGGCCGCATGCCGGTGATCTCTACATCGGCTGGACGCAGTTCACGCTTTCAACCACTGAGTTGCTGTTCTCCCGATCCACCGATGATGGCGTCTCCTGGTCGAAGCCTATCAAGCTCAGCAGTGCTTCCGGCCTGCCGCGTGATGACAACGGCGCTCTTGAAGGCTTCTACGGAATCGTCGGACCGGACGGTACCCTCTACGCCATCTGGGATGATAAAGACGGAATCATGATGGCCGTCTCCAAAGATGGCGGTGTTTCATTCAGCAAAGAACGGCGCATTCTTGAAACCGGACCGGGTTTTTTCCAGTTGACCGGCGTTTCCCGCTCCAATGGATTCCCACAGCTTGGCATTGATCCGCGCAATGGGGACCTCTACGTAGCCTGGAGCGACTACAGCAATGGAGACGTGGATGTATTTGTCTCCTCGTCCAGCGATCATGGCCAGACCTGGGGTAAGCCGGTGCGAGTGAATAACGACATTGTTCATAACGGCGCCGATCAGTTTTTTCAATGGATGGCAGTCGATCCGGTGAGCGGCGCAGTCAACCTGGTCTTCTACGATCGTCGCGGCGACAACAAGCAGACAACAGTCACACTGGCACGTTCTATTGACGGCGGCAAAACTTTTCAGAATTACAGCTTGGATGATGAATCCTTCGCAGCCGAAGGAGATTTCCTGGGCGATTATCTGGGCATAGCCGCGTATGGCAACAAAGTCTTTGCCGCCTGGGCGCACCAGACTCAGGCGCCAGCCCAAACCGAGCGGGAGAAACGAACAAGAACGGCGGTGCGGGTGGGAGTGGCGGACTTTAATTGATTTGGTAAATGGGTGATTTGGTAATTGAATAAATGAAAGGCTGCGGCTGCAGCGGCATTTTTGGTCTTCAATTACCCACTTACCAAATTCCCCATTTACCAAATTCCCCTTGGCATCGAGGTCCTTCCTCCGGCAACACCGCAATGAACAACATCATCGCACTGTGTGATGACCTGCGACATCCGCATCGGCACCTCCGGGTACCATTACAAGCACTGGGTGGGAACTTTCTATCCGCCGAAGACTTCAGCAGCGAAGATGCTGGAGTATTACATCCGGCATTTCGATACCGTCGAACTGAACAACAGCTTCTACCGCCTGCCGACGGTGGCTGCCTTCGAATGCTGGAGAGACTCTGTTCCGGAGAACTTCGTTTATGCCGTAAAGGCCAGCCGCTTCATTACCCATAACAAAAAGTTGAAAGACCCGGAGAATGCGCTGGAGAACCTGCTGCCCCGCGCCGAAAATTTGGGCAGAAAATTAGGGCCGATCTTGTTTCAACTGCCGCCCAAATGGAGGATCAACGCCGAGCGACTGGAAAAACTGCTGGAAATTCTGCCTCCGGAGCACTGCTACACTTTCGAATTCCGCGAACTCACATGGCTCACGCCGGAGATCAACCGCACTCTGGAACGGTACAAGGCAGCCTTCTGCATTTACGAACTGGCAGGCTACCACACGCCACTCCACATCACCGCCGACTGGACATACGTGCGCCTGCACGGCCCCGCTGCCGGGAAATACCAGGGCAGCTACAGCGATGAGCGGCTAGGCGAGTGGGCCAAGTGGATTGAAGAGCAGGCAAAAAAGCTCAAAGCAGTTTATGTCTATTTCGACAACGACCAGGCCGGGTATGCGGCGCATAATGCAATTACATTGCAGCGGATGGTGCTGGGACAATCTGCGCGTGCGGCCTAAAGAAAGCTACCAGCACTGGGCACAGTCTCAGCAGCGCAGCTATTTCTCTTCCATTTGATGCAAGGCATGCAAATCGCTATTTCCAAATTCAGTGGATATTTGCTCCGTGAGTTGCTGATAATTGGCATCTGTGGCCATTCCAGCAAATGCATCGTCTATTGAGTCATGCTTCTTCATAAGCACCAAAATTCAAATGGCTGACTGCTACGGCGTGAAGTTCGCCAATTGTCCATTCAGCTTGGAAGCTACTTCTATACGGGCAGTGGCGCGTTGCAGGGCGGCCTGGGCTTCCGGATCGCCACCTGTACCGGCCTTCCGCAGCTCTTCTTCGGCGCGCTGCCGGGCGGCGCGCGCGCGGGCCACGTCAATGTCCTCGGCCTTTTCTGCCGTCTCTGCCAGTATCGTCACCTTGTGCGGCAGGACTTCCGCAAATCCCCAGGCAACTGCAAGCCGCCTGGTGTCACTGCCGGTACGGTAGGAAATCTCGCCTACGGCAAGTTCGGTAATGAGAGGCGCGTGGCCCGGAAGGACGCCCAGATACCCCGTCTTGCCGGGTATCTGGATCTCCTCGGCCTGGGTGTTCACCACCAGCCGCTCCGGAGTGACGATTTCGAGTTGGATGGTATCTGCCATTTATGTTATGCAGCCGCTCCGGCTTTCATCTTGGCGGCATCTTCCAGCACTTCTTCAATTGCGCCCTTCATGTAGAAGGCCTGCTCAGGGATGTCGTCGTGCTTGCCTTCAATGATTTCCTTGAAGCTGCGCACCGTATCAGCCACTTTCACGTAGCGGCCTTCGCGTCCGGTGAACTGCGCGGCCACGTTGAAGGGCTGCGACAGGAACTTCTGCACCTTGCGCGCGCGGGACACGGTCAGCTTGTCTTCCTCGCTCAGCTCTTCAATGCCCAGAATGGCAATAATATCCTGAAGGTCTTTATAGCGCTGCAGTATCCGCTTCACGCCCTGCGCCACTTCATAATGCTCATGGCCGACAATATGGGGATCAAGGATGCGGGAAGTCGAACCCAGAGGATCAACCGCCGGATAAATCCCGATCTCGGTCAGCGGACGCGAAAGCACGGTGGTCGCGTCGAGGTGAGCGAATGTGGTGGCTGGCGCAGGATCAGTGAGGTCGTCGGCGGGCACATAGATGGCCTGCACCGAAGTGACCGACCCTTTCTTGGTTGAGGTAATGCGCTCCTGCAACTCGCCCATTTCAGTGGCGAGGTTGGGCTGGTATCCCACGGCAGAGGGCATGCGGCCCAGCAGCGCCGATACTTCGGATCCCGCCTGGGTGAAGCGGAAGATGTTGTCAATGAACAGCAGCGTGTCTGAGCCTTCTTCATCACGGAAGTATTCAGCCACGGTCAGTCCGGTCAGGGCCACGCGCAGGCGCGCTCCGGGCGGCTCGGTCATCTGCCCGTAAATCAACGCGGCCTTGGAGTTGGCCGGATCGCCCGGCTTGATCACTCCAGACTCGCTCATTTCCAACCATAAGTCGTTGCCTTCACGGGTGCGCTCGCCTACACCGGCAAATACGGAGTAGCCGCCGTGCTGCTTGGCCACATTGTTGATCAGTTCCATGATGACCACGGTCTTGCCTACGCCTGCGCCGCCGAACAGTCCGATTTTCCCACCTTTCAAGAAAGGCTGAATGAGATCGATGACTTTTACGCCGGTCTCGAACATCTCGGCCTTGGTGGACTGCTCTTCAAACGAAGGCGCCTGCCGGTGGATAGGCATTCTCTTGGTTCCGGCAATGGGCCCCAGCGCATCCACGGGATTGCCGATCACGTTCATCACGCGGCCCAGCGTTCCCTTGCCTACGGGTACCGAGATAGGGCCGCCAAGATCGATGGCTTTCATGCCGCGCACCATGCCTTCGGTGGCCTCCATGGCCACGCAGCGCACGCGGCCTTCCCCGAGGTGCTGCTGCACTTCAAGAATTACGCTGATCGCCTGAGGGACATTGAATCCCTCGCTGGTCACCCGCAGCGCCTGATAGATAGGCGGCAGAGTGGATGCTGCGAACTGCACGTCGACCGCGGGGCCCGCGATCTGAATAACTTTTCCTGCGTTTTCTGGCATGTATACCTCAAAAAAGCTGCTGGCTACTAGCTTTGTCTCAATGCTGCGCCAGCGAATATTTCTCAACTTCCATGACGCCCGCTTCGGGGGCTTGTGCTCTTTGCCGCATTCATCAGGAGGACACAGAAGCAGGGGCTAAAGCCCAAAGGTTTACAAATTTATTGGCACGACTAAAGTCATGCCCTGTTACCTGTCTCGCCTGTGATAGCTCTAAAAACTCTGTTTCACCTTACAGCGCGGCAGCGCCGCTTACGATCTCGATGATCTCGCGCGTAATCTTTGCCTGGCGCGCCCGGTTCATGGCCAGCGTGAGCGCATCGATCATGTCGGCGGCATTGTTCGTCGCCGAATCCATGGCAGTCATGCGCGCAGCGTGCTCGGCGGCCTCTGATTCCAGCATGGCGCGGTAGAGCTGAACTCCCACATATCTGGGCAGCAACCGGGCAAACAACTCTGCCGGATCTTCTTCGTAGATGTAATCCACGCGCGCAGCGCCAAAGGTTGCAGCCCGCTGGTCCATCTCCCTGGTGTCTGCCGGACGCACACCTACACCGGTATGTTTGGCAGCCTCGATGTGATGCTTGCGCTGCTCCTCGCTCAACTCTTCCGTGACCTCGTGGATTTCATGGCCAATTCTGCCCACAGGCAGGATGTGATCCACCACCAGCCGCTGCGAAATCACTGATTTGAATTCGTTGTAGAGCAGGTAAACAGCGTCCGTCTCGCCGTTGGAATAGCTGTCAACCACAAACTGGCCAATCTCACGCGCACTGGCGGGCTGCACGCGATTCAGCAACCCAACATATTCGGCCACAACCTGAATCTGCCCGCGACGCTCTTCTCCCTGCTTCCCTGAGGGATAACGGCGGCGGAAGTACTCGCGCGCTTTGCGTCCGACGGCAATAATGTCAATGTTCTTGCCTGGCTTGGAAGCGATGAAACTCCAAGCCGCCTTCAGGATGTTGGCGTTAAATGCGCCCGCGAGCCCCTTCTCGCCGGAAACCACGATCAGCGTGATGTTGTTCTCCTCACGCCGGATCAGCAGCGGATGCCGGGCTTCTCCGGTATTGGGATCGTAAATCTCGGCGCGTGATACCAGCGACTTCAGCACGCTGGTGAGCATCTGCGCATACGGACGCGCCGCCAGGGCACGTTCCTGCGCGCGGCGCAGCTTGGCTGCCGAGACCATCTGCATGGCCTTGGTGATCTGCCGCGTGTTTTTCACGCTGCGGATGCGCCGCCGGATATCGAGAAGGTTTGCCATAGTTGCCGGCCTCCAGCTAGGCCCGCGCTCCTGCACCGGCAGGCTGGCGTTCGCTGACAAAGCGCTGCTTGAATTCCTTCAACGTCTTTTCAATGTCTGCCTTCAGGGCATCATCGATGGTCTTCTTCTGCATGATGCTGTCCAGCAGCTTGGCGTTCATGGAGTCAACATATTTATACAGCCCGGTTTCGAACTCACGGAGCCGTTCAATTTCAAGATCATCGAGGAAGCCGTTGGTTCCGGCGTAGATGATCAGAATCTGCTTGCTGAAGGACAGCGGCCGGTACTGGTCCTGCTTCAGGATTTCCACCAGGCGTTTACCGCGATTGAGCTGCGCCTGCGTGGCCTTGTCAAGGTCGGACCCGAACTGCGCGAAAGCGGCCAGTTCGCGGTACTGCGCCAATTCCAGTTTCAACGTACCTGCTACCTGCCGCATGGCTTTGATCTGTGCTGCACCACCTACGCGGCTCACCGAAAGACCTACGTTTACTGCCGGACGAATACCGGAGTTGAACAGATCGGTTTCGAGGTAAATCTGACCGTCGGTGATCGAAATCACGTTCGTGGGAATGTACGCCGAAACGTCGCCCGCCTGGGTTTCAATCACTGGAAGAGCCGTCAGAGAGCCGCCGCCCAGCTTGTCAGACATCTTCGCGGCGCGCTCCAGCAAGCGGGAGTGGAGATAGAACACATCTCCGGGATAGGCTTCGCGTCCCGGCGGACGGCGCAGCAGCAGCGAAATCTCGCGATACGCGGCGGCGTGCTTGGAAAGATCGTCAAAGATCACCAGCGCGTGCTTTCCGTTGTCGCGGAAATATTCGCCGATAGCGCAGGCCGCATAGGGGGCCAGGTAAAGCATAGGCGCGGGCTCGGAGGCCGATGCAGCCACCACGATGGTGTATTCCATCGCCCCGTAACCCTCAAGAATTTTTACTACCTGGGCAATCGATGAACGCTTCTGTCCGACGGCGCAGTAAATACAAATCAGGTTGTTGCCTTTGCTGTTGATGATGGTATCGAGCGCAACAGCGGTTTTTCCTGTCTGGCGGTCGCCAATGATCAGCTCGCGCTGGCCACGGCCGATGGGAATCATGGAGTCGATGGCCTTGATACCGGTCGCCATCGGTTCGCGCACCGGCTGGCGGTCAATGACTCCGGGAGCGATGCGTTCGATGTGAATGGTGGTGCTGGCGTTGATCGGGCCTTTATCATCGATGGGCTGGCCTAGGGAATTTACCACGCGGCCAATCATGGCGTCACCGGCAGGAACGGACATGATCTTTCCGGTGCGCTTTACCTCATCGCCCTCTTTTACTTCGGTGTACTCGCCCAGGATCACCACGCCTACCTGGTCTTCTTCCAGGTTCATGGCGATTCCGGCTACGCCGTGTCCGAAGTCGAGCAACTCACCCGCCATGACCTTTTCCAGTCCATGAACGCGGGCAATACCGTCGCCCAGAGAGATGATGGTCCCCACTTCATCCACAGAGACCTTGGACTCATAGTTCTCAATCTGTTCGCGAATAAGTTTTGTGATCTCGTCTGCTTTGATTTGTGCCATATAAACCTTATAAAACCTTTTTCAACACAGAGGAACAGAGTAAGCGGAGGAGAAAGATTTCTAGATTGTTTTCTCCGTGTCTCCGCGCCTCCGTGGTGGATGTTGGGTTTTTCTTCTCATTGACCCACTTACCAAATTACCCATTTACCAATTTATGTTCATGCTGAGACTATCTGCTGCTTGATTCTCTGTAACTGTCCGCGCACCGAGCCGTCATAGATGGTGCTGCCGATGCGCACGATCACCCCGCCCAGCAGTCGGGCATCGCGCGTATACGTTGCGCGCACTACTTTGCTGGTGATTGCAGTCATCTGCTTTTCGAGCTGCTGTTTTTCTTCTGGCATAAGTTCACGGGCCGAGCGGACCTGAGCCTCGGCGATTCCCAGCCGCTGATTCAACTCATGCTTGAACTGTTCGGCAACTTCATGAAGCTGCCCGGCGCGATGGTGGTCGATCAGCACAGCAATGAAGTTGCGCAATATCTTTGAGCCGCCAATACGGGCAATCAGGGCATCCAGCAGCTTCAGCTTCTGCGAATGAGGCACCGCCGGGTTCTGCAGCACGTTGCGCAGCTCCGGGCTGGACTTCATCAGTTCAGCCATGGTTTCCAATTCCTGAATAGCCGTATTCGGATCGATGCGGCGGTCCATTACCACCTCGGCAAAGGCACGGGCGTAGCGGCTGGCAACAGCCATCACTTACCGTCCTTTCCCAGTTGGGTGGTGAATTCGCGCACCAGCACCTGGTCGGCAGTCTGGTTTACCCGGATGTTCTTCTCTGCAAGATCGACCGCGAGATCTGCGGCGTACGCCTTAAGTTCGCGGCGGGCAGCATTGGCGGCCATGGCAATTTCCTGCTCTGCCGATTGCACGATCCGGCGGCGCTCTTCCTCAGCCGCTGCCATCATGCGCTCTTCTTCGGTCTTGGCTGCCGTTTCGGCTTCGCTGCGCATCTGGGCAATCTCAGCGTCAAGACGGGAAAGACGGCCTTCTACATCGGAAAGCCGGCGGCGCGCGTCCTCACTCGTCTTCCGCGCTTCTTCCATGCGTTTCTGGATGGTCCCGGTGCGATTTCTGAAGATGCCCGGCAGGGTCTTCTTCATCATGAACCACAGAAGGATGAAGACGATCAGGAAATTCAGGACAACGCTCAACCAGTAGGCCGTGCTTTCATCCAGGCCGGTAATGCGGGCAATTCCCTTCACGGCCGCAGAATGGCGAAACGCTGCGGTTTTATCTTCTTCCTTACTCTCTTCTTTGCCCTCTTTGCCTTCACGGCCTCCACCCTCGTCGGAAGCATGTGCTGGCTGCTCCTGGGTCACGGCGCCGGCGCTGTTTTCACTCTTAGGGGCAGTCGGCTCCTGGGCAGAAACGAGGCTGGCAGGAAATACCAGGACAAAGGCCAGCACAGCCACAGGAAACAGTTTGGTCAGGCGGGACAGCATGGTGTTACCTGCCTCCCACGGCCACAGCGGGTTTGAGAATGGAATCAATGATTTCCTTCGCCAGGGAGTCGGCCTGCTGGTGCAACATCAGCTTGGCGGCAGCTATATCTTTTTCGAGTGCAGCCCGCGATTGCTTGAGCATCTCTTCAGCCTGGGCACGCGCCCGCCCCAGCGCCGCAGTATGTTTTTCCATGATCTGCTGGCGGCGGGCCTCCTGAGCTTTATAAACAATAGAGCGGGCATCACGCAGCCGCTGCTCGTACTCGCTGGTGCGCGCTTCTGCCGCTGCAATCTCCTGCTGGGCTTTCTGGATAGCGCCCTCAGTCAGGCTATGGCGTTGGGCCAGCACCTGCTCCAGCTTTTTATGGACGATAAGACGGTAAGCGGCCCAGACAATAAGCAAAAGAATAATGGTAGGAACGGAGGAGAGCAGTAATTCGCCTAATTGTCTGAGTGTCGTATCCATTGAGCTGTAAGTGAATAGGGCAGATATGCAAGCGACCAGCAAACTCTCTAAGTTATCATTCAGTTAGAGAGAGTGTCAACGAAGCTGCAACAGTTCTGAGCATCAAATCCGCTCCATTTCCGGACTTGCATACTGGCAAAAAGAAGTGGTGGCCTTATTCAGTGCACTTCTTCCCCGCCTTCATGAACTACCTTCATGGCGGCTTTTTTCACTGCTTTGTTGAGCGCGGCTCTGACCTCGGTTTCCACGGCTTTCTTTACGTGCTTATGGTCTACAGGAAGGTTGGCCTGCTTCTTGAGAGCTGTAACTACCTGCTTCACCACCGGTGCAACCGGCATTTTCTTCTTTGCCGCTTTGACCATCTTTCTGGCGACACGCTCTCTTGCTTGGGTTTCAGCCTGTTTGCGGCCGGCTTTGACCGGAGCAGAATGCTTCCAATCTTCCTCAAAAATACCGCCGATCGCATTCACCACCTTCGCCCCTCCCACAATGATGCCTACTTCGCGGCGCGATTCCAGTTCCAGCTTGCGCAGGCTCTGGCTTCCGAGAAAGGCAGTCTTACAGTCACGGACAATCACCCTGGCGTGCAATCGCATGCCCTGCAGGCGGCGCACTGCCAGTTCCTTGGTGCGCGCTATCTCGCCGATCACCCGAATCCTGACACCGGCCCGGTAACGCTCCTCCAGCACCCGCAGGATCGCCCGGTCGCTGACCTTTACGTCATAAATCATCAGTTCCTGCTTCGCCCCCTTCAGGAAAGCTGTGAGCTGCTGCCGCGCATTGACCGGGCTCACAATAAACTTGGCGCACCCGGCTTTATAGGGCTGGCGCTTGGTATCACAATCGAAGAGTTTGCCGGCTTCCTGCACCAGGTCGCGGTTTTTGGTGGCAATGCCAAAACTGCGGCTGCGGTCCATGTCGAGGTGAGTGAAGTTATAGGCAAGAACAAACAACTCCTTGCGGTCGATCAGCATCATTTTGCCGTGATAGCGAACTAAGTCATCGGCGGTACGGGCCACGGTAATGCCTTTGGCCAGGAAACGCATCTCCAGCTTGCGCAAGGTTTCTTCCCCGCCACGGTTGGTAAAGGCTATCAAGGCATGGACGAAGACACCGCGCTCCACGGCATCGATCAGCGCCTTCTCGAGTTCGACCTGATTGAACCGGAAGATGACGATCTCAACACTTTTCCTGGCTTTTTTGATGGCCTTGATCAGGGGTGCCGTACCGTCGCCCGGCTGGATGATAAGTTTCAATCCCGCTCCTTTGCGCAGACAGTTCTTAGATGCGGCACGGTTGCTATCTTCATGCGCGGGTACAATATAGCAAACTGCGGCAGAGCATCCGTGGCCGCCTCCGGAGACCCTAACCATGCGACGTTGCCCGAGCCTGCCGGCAATCCTGCTAGTCGTTTTTCTCGTCTCAATCCAGCTTCCTGCTCAAGATAAAAAGGGCGCCCGGCAGACAGCCGGGTCCGCCATCATCTGGGAAGACCCTGGTGACATCAAGTCAAAAGACCTGTTCTATGGTCCTGGCAGCAAGAAGGACGAGCCGCATGGAACCTTTAAGTTCATCAAAGAGGATAAGCACGCCCATAGTCCCAAACTTGATGTTGAAGATGAAAACGGCAAGACATGGCGGGCCAAGATGGGCGCTGAAGCGCAGCCGGAACCGGTAGCGACGCGCCTGCTATGGGCCGTGGGCTATTTTACCAACGAAAATTATTACCTTCCGGAAATGACTGTGACCAACCTGCCCGGTCATCTCACCCGCGGCCAGGAGTTCGTGACCGCACCCGGACACGTGAAAAGTGTAAGGCTGCAGCGCCATCCGAAGCATGAAAAAAAAGCCGGCACGTGGAATTGGCGGCAGAACCGCTTTCTAGATACGCGGGAGTTTAATGGCCTGAGAGTGATGATGGCCCTTATCAGCAATTGGGACCTGAAAGACGATAACAATGCCATCTATGAGGACGAATCGTCCAGAGAGCAATTCTATGAAGTGACCGACGTAGGATCTTCTTTTGGCACGCCCGGAAGACGTTATCGTGATGCTCCCTCGAAAAACAATCTGAAGGAGTACCGCAAACAGAAGTTCATATCCAAGATCACCCCCACATACGTGGATTTCGATTACCCGCACCTGCCGCCACTGTTGTATGTATTCGCTTTCCCTTATTACTCTCATGAAATTCGTATTCGATGGGTGGGAAAGCATATTCCACGCCAGGATGCGAAGTGGATCGGTTCACTTCTCGCCCAGCTTACTCCGGAGCAGATTCACGATGCGTTCAGAGCCGGAGGGTACTCACCGGATAAAATCGAAGCCTATAGCGCAGTGCTGCAAAAACGGATTGCGGAATTGAATCAGCTATGAAGCGCGGCGGCGCTGCTTCGGAGGCTTCTCAGTCTCTTCTGCAACATTGAATTGCAATTCATGCAGTTCAGCGTACAGGCCGCCCTGTTTGAGCAATTCGTCATGTTTGCCGCTCTCGACAATGGCCCCATCCTCCACCACCAGAATCAAGTCGGCGCGTTGAATTGTGGCCAGCCGGTGGGCGATCACAATGGCTGTCTTGCCTTCCATGAGGCGATCGAGCGCTTCAAACACCAGCTTTTCTGAGGCGGCATCTAGGCCGGAGCTGGGTTCATCGAGAATCAGGATCGGCGTATTGCGAATGATGGCGCGCGCAATGGCAATGCGCTGGCGCTGTCCGCCTGAAAGAGTCACGCCGCGCTCACCTACCAGGCTGTTATAACCTTCCGGCATCTTCTCGATGAATTCCACCGCATTCGCCAGTTCTGCCGCGCGGATGATCTCTTCGCGCGTTGCCTCAGGCTTGCCATAAGCAATGTTCTGCCAGATGGTGCCGTGAAAGAGCACGTTTTCCTGCAGCACAAAGCTCATCTGCTCGCGCAGGGTTTTCTGCTTGAAGAGCTTGATATCCGTGCTGTCGATTGTCACCACGCCCTCCACTGGATCATAAAAGCGGGCAATCATACTCGCGATAGTGGTTTTGCCCACTCCAGTGGGCCCCACGATTGCAGCCACCTGTCCTGGTTCAATGGTGAAGCTCATGTCATTGAGAATGGGCTGGTCAGGCGAGTAAGAGAAAGACACATGCTCGAATTCGATCTTTCCTTTTAATTCAGGTGCGCGTTTGGCCCGGGGAAGATCGCGGACCTCTTTATCAGTTTGCAGTACCTCCTGGATGCGCTCGTACCCGACAGCCGCCTTGGAGTAGGTGTCAGTCATCTTCGAGAGTTCCTGCATGGGCTTATACATCTTGGTCAGATACTGGTAGAAGAGCACCAGCGAACCGGCCGATAAAGCCTGATTCAAAATCAGGCGTGCACCGAAATAGAGCGTGAGACAGGTGCCCACGGCAACGATTACGTCCACCAGGGGAGTAAGTTTGGCCTTGAGGCTGCGCGCCTTTAACGCGCTCTCCACTTCTTCGAGGCTGGCTTTCTCCAGCCGTTTCTGCTCGTAGTCTTCACGCGTAAAGGCTTTCACCACGCGCATGGAAGAGAGCACCTCTTCCACTACTGAAAACACCTGGCTTTCCTTTTTGCGCACCGCGCGGGAGGCCTTCTTGATGCGCCGCGTGTAGGTATAGACCACCATGAATAGCACCGGGGCAACCGACAGGGCGATCAAGGTGAATTGCCAATTGAGCCAGAACATGACTGCAACCATGCCCACCAGGGTGATTACATTGATGAAGGTGCTGAGCAATCCTGAGGTGATAAAGCTCTGGATATTATCTACGTCACTGGTAACGCGACTGATCAGGTCTCCGGTGCGCTTCTCGTCGTGGAATGCAAGCGAGAGGCGCTGGATATGGGCATAGAGTGTGCGGCGCAGGTCATAGGAAATCCACTGCCCGATGCTGGTGGTGAGGTACTTCTCCCAATAAGTCGAGAGTGCATCGAGCACGGCAATCAGCAGCACGGCCAAGCAGGCAAATTTGACGAGGGCCAGCTTGTCAGAGCCGAACCATGAATTCACGAAACCAGCTAGAGCGCCGCTGGAATCACGGGAGCGGAATACATAATCGACCACGATCTTCAGCGGCCATGGTTCCAGCAGATTGGCCAGCGCTTCGCCCGTAACCGCCAGCAGGCCGAGCAGCAGCGACCATTTGTGTGGACGCAATAACTCCCGGATACTCAACCGCTTGCGCCGTCTGGACAGTTCAGGAGCTTTGAGACTGACCGAGCTGCGGGTTTCCTCGGGAACCAGGCTGGCAGTTTGCTGCTCCGCGGACAAAGAGGATGCCTCCTGAACTATAAGATGCAGCCCAGAGCAGCAGAAAACGCCCACAAAATTCCGCCTATTGCTCTGTTCAGTGCATTCCCGGTTCAGTGCATTCCCGCCAGGTATTCTGCGTGTTAGCTCCGCTGTTCCTGATAGACGGAAGCGCCAGCCAGAGTGCTGATAATCATCATTGCCAGATACATACAGGGCAACATCGGTCCGGAAGGCAGCGGAAAGGGCTCACCCAGAACTATGCTCTTCAGGACGAAGGCGACGGCACTCAGCCATACACCAATCAACCACACCGACAAACCGGCCACTGCGGCGGTTTTCGAGCCGGGTCCGAAGCGTGGCAGAATCGCCGCATACGCCCCAATCATCAGGATGCCGAGAACAAGAAACACAAAAATGGAGAAGAGTAGCGCAATGCTGCCACTGGTGGATGGACGAAGTGCTTGCATAACCGCTTGCAGCTTTTGGGGCCCCATAAAAATCGCCGTAGAAGCGGCTGCCAGGGCGATGAGCACAATCCCGGCAAGCATTCCTCCCAGCAGTACCCGGCGCCAATTGATCTTTTCCATCGCTTCCTCCTGTTTAGGCTCTGTAGAAAGAGCAGCAATTATGTACCTATTAGAAACAGCCAACGAGATTACAAAAAGGCTGTGGCCTTCTGGTACGAAGATGGGGTTACCGCAGATTGGCCTGCGCGGGAAGATGCTATCCCGCTTTGCCCGGCCAGGATCAAAACTGCCATTCCTTTTGTATTATGGATAGGAGCCCATGCACTACCTGCGCACAGTTTTTGCCGAGGCGTTTCGCGAGCTTGGACGCAATAAGATCCGCAGCGCGCTCACCATTCTGGGTATAGCGGTTGGCATTGCCGCCTTTATCTGCGTTGTAGCCATTGGAGATGCCGGCTCGGCCAAAATCGAGGAACAGCTTCATAACCTCGGCGATAACATGATCTGGATCGAGGCGGGCAGCCGCGCCAAGAGCGGTGTCCGCGTAGGTTCGCGCGGTTCGCGAACTCTCATCGTCGAAGATGCCCTGTCCATTGAGCGACAGATACGCGGAATCAAGCAGGTGGTGCCCAACGTAGACGGACGTATGCAGGCGGTCTATGGGAACCTGAACTGGGGTACTCAGTATCGCGGAGTAACACCCGGGTTTCTGGAAGTGCGACGCTGGGACGTTCGCCTCGGCGGTTTCTTTTCCCGGGAAGACGTGGAGCGGGCCAGCCCCGTTTGCGTCATCGGGCAAACGGTTGTGGATAATCTCTTTGGGCAGGAGAATCCCATCGGCAAGACGATTCGCCTGAATAATCTGCCTTGCAGCGTCATCGGCGTTTTTGCTGCTAAAGGAGTGTCATCTACCGGGCAGGACCAGGATGATTTCATCGTTCTGCCCTACACCACGGTGCAGAAGAGACTCACGGGGACATTCTGGCTGGATGACATCTTCGTCTCTGCAGCGTCTGCGGACACCATGCAGCCAACCTCGCAGGAAATCATCGGCTTGCTGCGCGAGCGTCATCACCTGCGCCAGGGCGAGCCAGACGACTTCAATCTGCGCACTCCGGAAGAGTTGATCCGCGCACAATTGCAGGCCAGCCATCTTCTTACCTTGCTGCTGGCCAGCACCGCCTCCCTCTCATTGCTCGTGGGCGGGGTAGGCATCATGAACATCATGCTGGTCTCCATTACGCAGCGCACGCGCGAGATCGGCATCCGCATGGCCATTGGCGCCACAGAAGGTGACGTGCAGCTTCAATTCCTGAGCGAAGCGGTGATTATCAGCATGTTAGGCGGGATTCTGGGTGTGATTGTCGGGATACTGGCTTCGTCAGTGCTGCAAAACACACTGCACTGGCAGTTGCAGCTTTCACCCCAGATCATGGTGTTTGCCAGCCTGTTCGCCGCGGGTACCGGCATCTTCTTCGGCTACTATCCTTCGCGCAAAGCGGCGCAATTAAATCCCATTGAAAGCTTACGCTATGAGTGAGGCTGCCTCGCGACGCATTCCTCTGCGTTCTCTGCGCCCTGAGTGCTATTAGCTATTGCTCCCGGGCACCTTATGGAAGGTGTCCGGAAGCCAGCTATGTTCGGGGAAAGCTACTCCGGAATTTTCACAGACAACAGCTTTTGCGTAACCGAAGCGATTCTTCGCGCTGAGCGAACAATCTCTTCCAGGCGTTCCTGGGCCGGAGTGTGAGGAGGCAGCAGGTCGTAGACCAGTTCAGAATTTCCTACAATGACAGTGACCTGATTGTTGATCTGGTGGGAATAAACACTGACTAACTTAAGGGCCGCCTTCAGTTCTTCGCAACGGGGATCGGCGCCCTCAGCAGAAACGAATTGCTGTGACAACTTAATTCTCCTTACTATATCTGTTCAATTTGCTGATTCATGGGGTCCCCTGTATTACTAACGTTTGAATTCTTCTCTGCTTGCGACGAATTCTCCCGCGCAGCCAAGGGCGGGTGCGGTCCATAGGGAGCAACACACCGCCAAATTCAATACACATCAACTACTTTTGTTACCTTTGCGCCCTTTGCGTTCTCTGCATTGCTAACAATCAAATTCGTCTCAAGCCGCGAAGAATTCTGCTTGGGCAGCTAAATGCTAGTCCCATTTCTGATTCGCGAGATTCGCGCAGTTCGCGTCATTCGCGGCTTACTTGCCTTCCTCTGCGTTCTCTGCGGTTAAAGCCGTTTGGTTGTGGCTCGCCACGCTGTGGTAAAAGGTTTTAGTTATGGCTCGCCACGCTGTGGTCTAGATTGCTCATCACCCTGGCGGCGATCTTCTCCAAAACCACTCTTTCTTTTTTTGTTACACCCTTCCATGCATGGTGCGCCACCCGGCTCGCGATCGGCAGCGCCTGCTGCAGGGCATCCTTGCCTTTACGGGTGATCTGCACGATCACCTGCCGGCGGTCTTCACGATTGCGGACACACTTCAACAATCCTTTTCTTTCCAGACGTTCCACCATGCGGGTGATGGAGGAAACCTCCAATCCGTGCAGGCGGGCAAGGTCGACAGGCGTGTTGGCTTCCTGCAGGTCGCAACTCAGCAGAATCGATGCCTGCTTTGTAGTCAGACCTGTGGAAGCCAGCGCATGGTCGTGCGCCTCAGTGAGTCTCGCAACCAGTTTGGGTAGAAGCAGCCGCCCAACAAAAACGGAGCGAATGGCGGCTTTGGATGTGCTTTTCTGCAAACCGGATAATTATATAGGCCTCACAATTATTTGTCTATGCAAGTAATTTCGAGCACGCACCCCCGTGAAACATTCTTCAAAAGCGGAGGCTCGATTATGCAGGACAGATGTGAATAACCGCAGAGAACGCAAAGAGCGCAGAGGATTGCAAAAAAAATCTCTGCGTTCTCCGCGTCCTCTGCATTACTAACATTCGAATTCTTCTCTGCTTGCGACGAATTCTCCCGCGCAGCCAAGGATGGGTGCGTTCCATAGGGAGCAACACACCGCCAAATTCAATACACATCAACTACTTTTGTTGCCTTTGCGTCCTTTGCGTCCTTTGCGTTCTCTGCGTCCTCTGCGGTTAAAGCCGTTTGGTTGTGGCTCGCCACGCTGTGGTGAAGAGCTTGATCTGTCTCATGGAACTTCGCTGTGGAAGGACGCTCAGGGGCTGATTGCTGCGTGCATCTACCACTTGGGAAGCAGCTTCTTCCTCAAGTCAGGCCAGAATTCATGTACCAGATTGAAGCCTGCATCGCGGACCAGATTGAAGCTGATGCGGCTCCAGATGGGAGTCATTCCCTGGCGCAGCCCTGGCACGTACAAGTCGCTTAATGCCTGTGATATCGCTCCACCGGCAATGCGCGAGGCGTTGAATGTGCTGTGTCCATCATCCGCATGGGTAATCACCACCCGGCTCATCGAGTACAGAGCGCGTTTCGGCAACGGCAGGCTGGGATTGCGGAAATACCGGGGATCCTGTTTCAGCAGCGCAGGAATCAGGAACTGCTGAAAGAAGACGTCTGATTCGCTGGTGGCCAGCTCGATTCCGGTGCGCTGTCCTAATCCGCGCCAGCCTCGTTCGTACTCTGAATTTCTGTGCCGGAAGTCATCTTTCATTGCATCAATGCCTGCTCCGGCAAAAGTGCCGGGAGAATAGGTGCGCTTCAAAAAGACGTTGAACTTCTCCCGTGTAGTCAGTGGCCGCCACTCTTGTGCCAGTGGGTACGGTCGGCCATCAATGGCCTTCTTCAGTTCGCGCTTGATCAGGCGCTTGACCGCCTGGAGTTGCTGGCCGGAGACAGCTCCTGAGGAAGGAGCGGCCGGGTTATCAGACTTTGCTAATTGAAAGGAACTGGACGTCTCCTGTGCCAGCACCGAAGAAGAGGACACAACCACAGCTAAAATCCATGTAAACAGACGCATACCCACCATACCCAGAAACTTAGTTGGTTAGAAGTAAGTAAATACCCGCGGGTTGCTGATAGTAAGTGTATAAACAGCTTGAACTTTCAGGAGAACTGGCGATTTTTACGTATCCAGTCGCCCATGAGGGCAGCAGGAGCCATCAGGAACAGAGCGGCTGTCTGCGACCAGACCGCACCTTCGCCGGGGCGGCTGATCACCGTGATTGCGGCAGGGACAGCAATGATGCAGGCGAGCACCAATCCGGTGATGATGTCGGCCCGCTTGCCGATCCATCCGGCAACAAAGCCGGAGAGCAGCGCAAAAGCCACACCGTAGACAATCGCAAGAACCATGAATCGCGGGCTGGCGGAAGCATGAGGATCGACCCGAGCCAGGTAAAAAAGCAGCAGCGTTGACGCGATGAAGATGACATTTCCTGCAATGATGCCAATCACGGTCCGGGCGGTCATGCGGGGATTGTAGCAGCAGGCTGAAGACGTATAATCCTTTTACTCATGATCAAAATTGCCTTACTGCTGTGGCTTGCTGCCTTTGTGCTCATGCTCATCGCCAGGCCTGATGAGCGCAAATGGATGATGCGCCTGGCTTATGCGGGATTTTGCCTGCTGCTGCTGGGACTATTGATCAAAGTCATCAAAATCAGCATTTAGTACTCGGTGATTATTACCAACACGTCATACCAACACCCCCTTATATTTCGAAAAAAAATTGAAACGCCGTCCCCGCAGTTTTCACAAGATAGTGAAAGCTGAATTTCTCCTGGAAGGACAATCATGGACACCACTATCTGGATCTTTCTGGTCGCGCTATTGGTAATCGTCGTAGCTGCGAGTGTGGTACTGCGCAGGCGGCAGCAGGAGCCAATGACCGATCTCATCACTCCCCCGGCGCGCAGCTATCCAGATAATTACATTTCGGTCAGCAATTCCAACAGCTTTGTGAGCGACTTGGTTACCTATGAGGCCATAAACCGGATTACCGACAGCAATCGGTACCGCAACACGAGTTCCGTTGCGGTCAGCGATTCAGACACGGACACCTGCTCCTGTAACGAAAGCCAATCAACGGATGAGAGTTGCGGTGACCATCAATCGGCAGATGATAGCTGCCAGATGGACAGCGATAGCTCTTCCAGTGATTCATGCTCCACAGAGACCGACACTTCTGACGACAGCGGAAGCTCCTCGGATTCAAGTGACAGCAGTTCATTCGACGGTGGTGGCGACGATTCCAGTTCCAGTGATAGCTAAAGGCGCTGCTGTGTGCGATCCGTGCCTGAGAGCAGGTCATGGCGCTCGGGATGCGAGACAAATTCCATCACCATGTGGTTAAACTCCTCCGGCACTTCCTCCGGTGGAATATGGCCAATCTCAGGTAACGTGATCAATTCGGCCTTCGAGAGATGTTGTTTTAGAATCGTGGCGGAGCGCAGGTCTACCGCGCCGTCCCGGGTTCCCCATACTAATAATGTGGGTAGTTCAATTTGAGGAATGATTGCCTCTAATTCCTGCATGTCTCTCTGCCAATTCTTCAGCATGCTGAGCACGTTGGCCACTCTTCCCGGCATTTGGAGAAGCCGCCCATAGCTCTCTACCGTCCCCGCTCGGATGCGCCTGGGGTCACCATACAGGCGATTGATCGCTATGCGATGCACCGGCCGGGAAAGCGGCATGGCCAGGCGCAGCAAGTATCCTCCGAGAGCAGTGTTAAGAAGGGCAATTCGTCTTCGTCCCAAAGCAGACCAGGGATTCACAGGAGCAGCCAGCACCAGGGAACGCAGCCGGCTTTTATGGCGGGCAGCCAGGAACATGGCAATACCTCCTCCGAAAGAGGAGCCGGCCACATTCACTTCTTCCAGCCGCAGCTTTTCCAGGAACTCGTTCAGCCGCTCGGCCTGGGGCTGCATGCCGCAATCTGTGTTTGCGGGAGCGTCAGAGAGGCCGTTGCCGGGTAGATCAACGGCATAAATCGTGTAATGTTCAGCCAGGGCAGGGATATTGAAACGCCAGCAAAACGAGCCTCCAGCCAACCCATGCACAAGCACCAGCGGAGGGCCGCCGCCTGCGCGGAGGTAGCGCACGTTATGTCCGTCGATTTCTATCCAAGATTCCTGGGTCGGCATATTTCCTGAGCAGGGCAACCGGCGCGGTGCTGCGCTATTCCAACTTATTAGATATCGCCTCTGTCGCTTCTGAATGCGGGACGTTGAAAGACGTCCCGCGATTTTTTAATGCCCAAGATTCGTCTGGCACAACCGCCCCCGGCTGTACGGGAATACCCTTAGTCCAGATTACATAAATACAAAAAATCACACCTTAATTCCAAAATTTGTAGCATCAACCTGCGCCTCTCTTTATAATTTTCTAAATACTGAATTCACAAGATTTATCAGCAAGTTGACCTCGCTACGCATGGCATCTGAGTTGCTTCAATTACCGGAGAAGACGACTGCTTTCGGCTCTACGGGAGTAAATCGTCTTACGACACAACGGATGCGAAAAGACTTCCAGTTCCGGATTTCAGCGCTGATCCTGGCCTTTGTGACGGTCGCGGCGGTGGTCTTTGCCGGCATCAATTTCAGCAAGGAAGGGCAATTCCCTATTCCGCAGGATGGCGCGCTGTGGGTCGAAACCGGCGCGATCCAGGTTCACCACGTTCCAGCAGGCAGTCCTGCCGAAAGATCGGGAATCAAGCCCGGTGACCGTATCCTGAGCGTAAATGGCCATGCTGTTACGTCGTATAACGACCTCCGGGAGCAATGGAACAAAATTGGCGCAGGGTCGGTTGCGCATTACGAGATCAGCCGCAATAACGACAGCCAGACGAGCAGCGCCACTGGTTCCATTACGATAAAGCTGATCTCTGACCGTGAAGGACAACCTGAAGACGGGGTGTCCTGGAGCTGCGTATTCAGGGCCAAGCGCATTGTGCCGGACGGGCCCGCGGATCGAGCTGGAATCAAAGTTGGCGACCACCTCCTGGCTATCGCGGACGAGCCCCTGAAGAATTCTGCGCATCTTGAACGGCAACTCTACAGAAGCGGCGTGTGGCAAAAACCGAAGTATGAGCTTGATCGCAATGGCGTGAGCGTAACCACCGAGGTGATTCTTGCCCCGGTAGATAAATCCATCAATCTGGGCCTGCGCCTGATTGCGCTGATCTATCTCGGAATCGGCATCTACGTACTGTTGCGCCGCTGGACGGCTCCCAAGTCGACGCATTTTTACCTCTTCTGCCTGGTTTCATTTGTCCTTTATTCATTCCACTTTACCGGCAAGTTCAACGCCTTTGACTTGATCATCTTCTGGGCTAACTCGGTAGCAGCTTGTCTGCAACCCGCCCTGTTCCTGCATTTCGCCCTGACGTTCCCTGAAAACAAGCGATTTGTGCAGAAGCGTGTATGGCTCCTGCCGCTCACCTACCTGCCCGGCGTGGCGCTGCTTCTGGTGGAGGTCTGGGCCATCGTGCAGTTTGAAGCCACGGAAGTTTTGCTCTGGAACCTTGATCGCCTGCAGATACTGTATCTCACGGTTTACTTCAGCCTTGCGGCAGCCATCCTGTGGGATACCTACCGCAAGGCCCGCATTCCCATTCTGCGCCAGCAGATGAAGTGGATCTCCCGCGGCACCGTGCTGGCCATTGCTCCATTCACGTTGTTTTACGTGATCCCATTCCTGCGTGGCGCGCTGGCTACACCGGCGATGAAGATCTCGGCGTTCTCGCTGGTCTTCCTGCCACTTACTTTCGGCTACGCCATTGTGCGCTACCGCCTCATGGACGTAGACATCATCTTCAAGCGGGGCGTCGCTTATACGCTGGCCACGGGCGCGATTGTCGGTGGCTATTTCGTAACTGTAGGCACGCTGGCGGAAGCCGTTCATACCAAGCTGCCCAACGTGGGCACCGCCGGAATGATCGCCGCGATCATCATTACCGCGCTGGCCTTCGAGCCGTTGAAGAACTGGTTCCAGGAGCGCGTAGACCGGTTCTTCTATCGCAAGCGTTATGACTACCGCCGCACGCTGATCGAGTTCGGACGCGAACTGAGTTCTGAAACCCATCTGGGCGCCATGCTCACCTCGGTGATCGACCGTCTCTCCCGCACGCTGCTGGTGGACCGCATTGCCATCTTCTTGGCGAATCCTGAAAATACCGAAGAATTTGGGATGGAGAAGTCGTTCGGGATTTCTTACACCGGCGCGCTCGATCTGAGCTTCATGGCGGTAGAGCGGCCCGAGTACTACGCCGGGCACATCTTCTTCGACAATACCCGCAAGGCGCTGCGCGAGAGCGTGACCGCGCGTGAAACTATCGCCAAGCTCGATTTGAACTACTACATTCCCTGCACGGTGCAAAATCGCACGATTGCCGTGCTCGGGCTGGGCAAGACCATGGCAGGGGATTTTCTCTCCAGCGAAGACATTGAGTTACTGGAGACGCTGGCCGGCTACATCGGCATTGCCCTCCAGAACGCCCGCCTGTATGCCTCGCTGGAACAGAAGGCCGCCGAGTACGAGCGCCTCAAGGACTTCAACGAAAACATTGTTGAATCGATCAGCGTAGGCGTGCTGGCGGTGGACCTTGAAGACCGCGTTGAATCCTGGAACGCGCAGATGGAAGTGATGTATGCCATGTCGCGCGCGCAGGTGCTGGGCGAAAAGCTGAGCGACGTCTTCCCGGCCGAGTTCATGGAAGACTTCTACCGCGTGCGCCAGAACCCCGGCATCCATAACTTATATAAATTCCGGCTGCATACCCCGGCGGGCGACACACGCACCGCCAACATCGCCATTGCGCCGCTGGTAACGCGCAAGTTCAGCGTGATTGGCCGCCTTATCATCGTGGATGATATCACCGAGCGCATTGAACTGGAATCACAACTGAGCCAGGCGGAAAAGATGTCATCCATCGGCTTGCTGGCAGCAGGTGTTGCGCATGAGGTCAACACGCCCCTGGCGGTGATCTCCAGCTACGCGCAGATGCTGCTCAAGCAGGTGAAAGAAGATGAGAAGCTCTCAGGGCTGCTGGACAAGATTACCCGCCAGACCTTCCGTGCTTCAGAGATCGTGAACAACCTGCTGAACTTCTCGCGCACCGGCGGGACGGAGTTCAGCGATATCAGCGTGAACAAGATCATCTCTGATACGCTGGCGCTGCTGGAGCACCAGTTCAAGACCTCGCGCATCAAGGTCGAATCCGATCTGTATCCCGGCCTGCCGGCGATCCATGGTAACGCGGGCAAGTTGCAGCAGGTCTTCCTCAACCTTTTCTTGAATGCCAAAGACGCCATGGCCGGAAGCGGTGGAACCTTGCGCATCCAGACCGCCAACGGCGCGGGCGTGAACATCAGCATCAGCGATACCGGTTCAGGCATTGCGCCCGAGCATATCAACAAGATTTATGACCCATTCTTCACCACCAAGACCTCTCCACGTGAAGGCCAGTCGCGCGGTACAGGATTGGGTCTCTCAGTAACTTACGGCATTATCCAGGAACATGCCGGAAAAATCCGTGTGGAAAGCCATCATGGCCAGGGCACCACGTTTCACCTTGAATTTCCTTTGATGAGAAAGGCTGTAAATGTCTGAAGTCGCCGTTTTGAGCCGCCACCCAGTGGAGACAACACACTCAGGTTCGGTGTTGATTATTGATGATGAAGCAGCGATTCGCGAATCGCTGGAAACGCTGCTGGAGTTTGAAGGTTATTCCGTGCAGTCCGCTGAGACCGGCGAGCAGGGGCTGGTGAAGCTGGGCGAGCGTCCTTTCGACCTGATATTGCTGGATTTTGCCTTGCCTGATCGCAACGGTCTGGAGATTCTCGCCGACATTCGCGACCGCGATCCCCAACTGGCGGTGATCATGATTACCGCTTACGGAACCGTCGACAACGCCGTGCGTGCCATGCAGAACGGCGCCACCAATTTCATCCAGAAGCCCTGGGACAACGAGAAACTGCTGGCTGATGTGCGCGCTGCCGTGGGCCGCCGCCGCGCTGAAGAAGAAAATGAGCAACTGAAGCGTGCCCTCAAGCAGCGCTACAACTTCGAGAACATCGTGGGCAAGAGCGAACCCATGCTCAAGATTTTCGACTTGGTTTCGCAGGTTGCGCCCAGCCGCTCCACGGTGCTCATCCAGGGCGAGAGCGGCACAGGCAAAGAACTGATTGCCAAGGCCATCCACGCCAACTCTCCGCGTAGGAACCGTCCGTTTGTTCCGGTCAACACCGGCTCCATGCCCACCGATCTGCTTGAATCAACGCTCTTCGGGCACGTGAAGGGGGCGTTCACCAGTGCCGTAAGTTCCAAGAAGGGCCTGTTTGAAGTTGCCGACGGCGGCACCATCTTCCTCGATGAAATCGGCACCATGAGCTTGGAGACGCAGTCGAAGATTCTGCGCGTGCTTCAGGACCGGAAGTTCATGCACCTGGGCGGCATCCATGAGATACAGGTGGATGTGCGCGTGATTGCCGCAACCAACATCGATCTGCGTACCTTGGTGCGTGAAGGCCGCTTCCGGGAAGACTTGTTCTATCGCCTCAACGTGATCACCGTCGATCTGCCGCCGCTGCGCAGCCGCAGTGAAGACATCCCGCTGCTGGTAAACCACTTCTTGATCAAGTTTGCCCGCGAGAACGATAAGTCGGTGCGCCAGATATCGCCGGAAGCCCTGCGGCCGATCATGGACTGTGGCTGGCCCGGCAACGTGCGCGAACTGGAAAACGTGATCGAACGGGCAGTAGTGCTGTCCAATAGTCCGGTCATCGGCATTGATCTTCTGCCTGACCAGATCGTAGGCCGCGGCGCAAGCAGCAAATTGCTCGAGCACCGTCCTGATGCCTCTCTGTTTGAGATTATTGAAGATTGCGAACGGCGCATTATCCTCGAGATGCTGGAAAAATGCGGCTGGAACCAGACCGACGCCGCTGAGCGTTTCCACATCCCGCTCTCAACGCTGAACCAGAAGATCAAGCGGCTGAACATAGAGATCAGGAAGCGAGCAAAGGAACACGGAGCCTAGAAGAATCGGGGATCGAGGGATCCGGTGATCGGGAGATCTGAAAAGCCGGAGTGCTCCAAAATTGATTTCACCTGCAGCCCGCGTGATTCTGCGCGGGTTGTGACTTTGTGTAGGCAAAATGCTTTCGGCGGTTCACGATGGAGTATCCTTCGCGTACCGATCACCCGATCTCCCGGTCACCAGATCACCCGATTACATATCCCGCTCTGCTCTGTTATATTCCTGATAGATGGAGCTTCTTTCTCCCACAGCTATAGCCAAAAAGAACGCGCTGGCGGTGCAGGAATATGCCCATCTGTCTGCACGCTCCATTGCGAATCTCTTCCGGCGTCCTCTCTACCTGGCAGATATCATTCAGCAGGCTGACCTGATCGGGGTCGGTTCGCTTCCCATTGTCGTGCTTACGGGAACGTTCACCGGAATGGTGCTTGCCCTGAATACCTCGGCCACCCTGCAGCAGTTTGGCTCTCTGTCGCTGACCGGCCAACTGGTCTCTGTCTCCATGGTCAGAGAACTGGGACCGGTGCTTACGAGCCTCATGGTCGCCGGCAGAAATGCCTCAGGCATGGCCAGCGAATTGGGCTCCATGCAGGTAACCGAGCAGATTGACGCTATGCGGGCGCTGGGCACTGATCCCTATAAGAAGCTGGTCACTCCACGGGTAACCTCCACGGTTTTTATGATGTTCTTTCTGACCATCATCTCTGACCTGGTAGGGCTGGTGGGTGGCTACATTATTTCGTTCCTTCTTCTCGGTCTCGACACCTTCCAGTACTGGAACAGCGCTTACCAGGCGCTCAAGTACAACGATGTGATTACCGGCCTCATCAAGCCGCTCTTCTTCGGGTTCATCATTGCCACGGTGGGCTGCTATTACGGCCTGAGTACCCGTGGAGGCACCCAGGGGGTGGGCCGCTCGACCACCCAGGCCGTGGTTGCCGCTTCAGTGCTGATCCTGGCGGTAGACGTGGTTCTCACCAAACTGCTCTTGTCCTTTGCCTGATTCTTCCCATGGCAGCTAGCAATCACCTCCCGATAGATACGATCCACAAGACCATCATCTTTGACGATGTGGCCATCGCCTTTGAAGACCAGGTCGTGCTCGATGGGATCTCGTTTGAGCTCAAACGTGGCGAGACCAAGGTGCTGTTCGGCGTAGCTGGCTCGGGTAAAAGCACGATCCTGAAGCTTGCTCTGGGGCTGATGAAGCCGGACCGCGGACACATCTATGTCCTTGGACACGATGTGACCACCATGACCGAAGAAGAGCTGTTTGATTTGCGCAACCAGGTCGGAATCGTCTTTCAGGAGAGCGCTCTCTTCGATTCGTTCACCGTGCGCGAAAACGTGGCCTTCCGGCTGATGGAGGAGAAGCTGCCTGAAGATGAGATTGAAAAGCGGGTGCGCGAGGCGCTGAGCTTTGTGGAACTGGAACACACTATGGATATGCTTCCATCAGAGCTTTCCGGAGGCATGCGCCGCCGCGTAGGCATTGCCCGCGCCATCATCACGCATCCCGAAGTGCTGCTCTACGACTCGCCTACGGGTGGCCTTGACCCAATCACCTCTACCACCATCATTGAACTCATCATGAAGCAGCGCGACGTTTATAAGACCAGCGCGCTGTTGGTCACACACCGCCTTCAGGACGGATTCACCCTGGCCACCCATCGTTATGATCCCGAAGCCAAGCACATGGTACCGCTCGATGGCGCCGTCTCTCGTGACGTGCATACCAGCTTCCTGATCCTGCGCGACGGCAAAGTGATCTTCGATGGAACCGCTGTGGATCTGGGCCATATCGAGAATGCGTATATTCGCGAATATATATCGTGAAGAGGCCTTTAGAGCATTTTAGGTTGAGGTGTAGGGAATTCACACCCCTCTTGTCATTCCGGCCGCAGTCCGACCGACGTAGGAGGGAGGACGGAGTGGAGGAACCCCGAGGATGTCTGCTCCACCATACTGTTACAAGGTGTTCTCACGGAACTGTTGAAAGCGCACGCATGATGCTTGCAAGGTAATCAGCGGAGCGAAAGAACCGGCATGCAGCACGGGTCGCTCAATCGCGATCGGGATACATACTTTCTCTGGAGATCGCATCATCCGAGAGAAGAGAGTATCGGGAAGCTGCTGACCCATTAAAAAAAGGCCGAGTCGCTGAGACTCGGCCTTTTCTTTGAACTGAAAGAACCTTTTTAGTACTTCAGGGCTTGCGTTACATAGGGTTCCCTCGTTGCGCTCGCGACGATAAAAAAGAAAATCTATTTCCCTGCTTTGGCTGCGCTCATCTGGGCGGCGCGAGTTTTCAACATGGTTTCAATGCGCTTCACTCGCTCTTTGGCTTGCGTCGATTTGGTTGCCAGCTTTTCTATATACTGCAGAAAATCGGGATTCCCAAAGTCCTTCCTGGTTTGCGGCACGAAATCTTTGTATTTGGCCCAGAAGAAATACGGCTCGCCATTGGTTTGGAAGAAAAGATCTTCGTTGATCGTTCCTGCCAGCACCATGGCTGCCACCATGTCCCAGTATGAAAAGACCTGGCGAAAATAGGCATTGTGCTCGGTGCCGAATGCCATGGCGATGGCCTTGAATTCATCGTAACTGCTGGGCCAGAACTCGGTTGTCAGAAACGCGCGGGCCTTGCGCATCACGGCTTCGCGGCGAAGATCATAAAGTCGAAGAATAAGCTGTGAATCTGCTGCAGTGGGTTTACCTTTACTTGGCATTATATGCTCCTGATTACGCCACGGCTTCCGGCTTGGGAATCGGGCGTGAATAATCACATTTTACGGCGGCGGCAACAGCAGGTTCTTCCCCCTTGCCCTTCTTGCCGCGCTTCTTCAATTTGGGCTGCTCTTCCTCGTCCGCAGCCTTGCGATTGTTATTCGGGCAGACCAGCAACGACCCGGATTTCAAATGCTTTTCCAGCAGGTACGGACTGCCGCATTCCGGGCATTTTTCAGCCACCGGTTTATACGCGGATGTGAATTCGCACTTCGGATAATTCGAGCATCCGTAGAAAATGTTTCCGCGGCGCCGCGCTTTTTTCTCGACGAGTTCGCCGTCAGCGCACTGCGGGCAATTTACTCCAATGAAGTTCTGCTTGATGTACTTGCACTCCGGGTATCCGCTGCAGGAGATGAATTCCCCATAACGGCCGTGGCGCAGCACCATGTTGCGGTTGCATTTCGGGCAGGTCTCCTCCAGAGGGACATCCGGTACCTTTTTCGCGGCATCGAGACGGCGCGTGGTCTTGCAGTCCGGATAGCCGGTGCAGGCCATGAACTGGCCAAATCGCCCGCGCTTGAGCACCATCACGCGCCCGCAGTTCTCGCAATATTCCTCCTGGGTAGTTTCCGGCATCTCTGCCGCATCCAGTTCCGGCAGTGCGATGGGATTTTCCTTGGTGAAGGTGCAGCTCTCAGGATCATCCTTTTTATAAGAGCTGCAGGCAAAGAAAGATCCGTGCTTGCCCCATTTGATCACCAGCGGAGAGCCACAGCGCTCGCACTTCTCTTCTGTGGGCTTCTCCATCCGCTTGATGTTCTCCATGTGCTTTTCAGCGTAGCGGAGGTCCTTTTCAAACTTCTTGTAAAAACCTGCGAGCGCGTCAGTCCACTTCTCTTTGCCTTCCCCGATCTCGTCTAATTCTTCTTCAAGCCGGGCAGTGTATTGCGGATCGAAGATATCAGGAAAGTTTTCTACCAGCAGATCGGTCACTACCAGGCCGATTTCGGTCGGCAGAAATTTTCCGCCAAGCTTCTGCACGTACTGGCGCTCCTGGATCGTCGAAAGAATCGTGGCGTAAGTCGAAGGACGTCCAATGCCCTGCTCTTCCAGCTCTTTCACCAGAGAAGCTTCGTTGTAACGCGGTGGAGGCTCGGTGAAATGCTGTTCCGGATTCAACTGTTTCAGCGTGAGCTTCTGTCCGATTTCCATCGGAGGCAGTTTGTGCTTGAGCGCCTCGTCCTCTTCGTCCTTGCCTTCCTTGGATTCTTCGTAGACCTTGAGAAAGCCTTCAAACTTCAGCACCGAACCGGTCACGCGGAAGGTGAAGGACTCGGCTGGCGCTTTGGCTTCTATATCAATGCTGGTCTGATCGAAAACCGCGGGATTCATCTGCGAAGCCACGAAGCGCTGCCAGATCAGTTTGTAGACCTTGTATTCATCTTCTTGAAGATATTTCTTGATTTCATCAGGATGCTTGGCCACGGCAGTGGGACGAATGGCTTCGTGGGCCTCCTGCGCCTCTTTTTTCGACTTGTAGGTATTTGGCGTTTCCGGCAGGAACTCTTTGCCGTATGTGCCAGTGATCATCTCGCGTACTTCAGTGAGTGCATCGTTCGATACGCGCACTGAATCGGTACGCATGTAGGTAATCAGGCCAACAGAACCTTCTTCGCCGATGTCAATGCCTTCATACAGCCGCTGGGCAATCATCATGGCGCGCTTCACGCTGAAGCGCAGCTTGCGCGAGGCATCCTGCTGAAGTTTGCTGGTGGTAAATGGAGGCGCGGGGCTGCGGCGGCGCTCCTTCTTTTCTACGTTGCGGACTGACCACTGCGCCTTTTCCAGCGCCGTGCGGATCTTGGTGGCCTCTTCCTCGTTGGGAATCTCGGTCTTTTCATCGCCACGCCCCACAAAGCGGGCATCAAAGGCCGGCGGCTTGTTGGCCGAGAGGTGCGCGTCAAGGGTCCAGTATTCTTTTTTCTCGAATGCCTTTATTTCTCGTTCGCGCTCCACGATCAGGCGCAGTGCCACGGTCTGCACGCGCCCGGCAGAGAGGCCCCGGCGGACTTTGTCCCACAGCAGCGGCGAAACCTGGTACCCCACAATGCGGTCGAGCACGCGGCGGGTCTGCTGCGCGTCTACCAGGTGGCGGTCAATTTTGCGGGGATGCTGGAAGGCCTCCTGCACCGCCTTCTTGGTGATTTCGTTGAAGGTGACACGGTGAATGGGCGTGCTGTCTTTTTTCTTTTTTCCATCGTGCAGTTCTTCGGCAAGATGGGCGGCAATGGCTTCACCTTCGCGGTCCGGGTCAGGCGCCAGATAAATGGCAATGGCGGTCTTGGCCAGCTTCTTCAGCTTGGCCACAACTTTTTCTTTTCCCGGGATGATGTCGTACTCGGTGGAGAAGTCGCCCTCGATGTCCACACCCAGCTTGCTTTTAGGCAAGTCTTTGATGTGGCCCAGCGAAGCCTCAACTTCGTAGTCCTTTCCCAGGTACTTGTTGATGGTTTTCGCCTTGGCCGGCGATTCGACGATGACTAGGGACTTTGGCACTATGGTTTCCGTTTCACTATTCGTAACATGGATTGACTCACGGGCACAAACTGCGTGTCCATGAGTATTTAGTACTTAGTATTTAGTACTTAGCTTCTTTACCCCTTTGCAGCCGCTTTGGCCTTTACCTCGATTTGTTCTTCGATGCTGCTCAAAAAAGCGGTGAGCATCTTTCGCACTTCCACTAAATTCTTGCTTGTGCGGTTGAAATCCTCTTCTTTCATCAATTCCAAGTCGCGGCACAGGAGCAGATGATAATCAAGCTCGCTTGCAGAACCCATTGCGATCCGAACAAACCGGGCAAGCTCGCTGCTGGTGCGCCGACCACAGGCTTCAGCAAGATTAGCCCCGATGGAAGCTGCCGCGCGTCGAAGCTGAGCAGTGAGACCGTACATCTCTTCGCGTGGAAAAGCTCGGGAAATTTTATAAAGATCCAGCGTCAGCGAATGTGCTTTCGCGCACACCTGCAAGTCTCTGTAATTTCGCATGAATCTCACCTTCTCCGGGTTTCCGGGTTTTACTAAGTACCAAATACTAAGTACTAAAAACTTTTAACAAAATTCTTCCCCGGCATCTGCTTTATCTTCCCACTCAGCTCTAATTCAAAGAGAGCAGTAAAAATCTCCGCCGACGACACCTTTCCCTCCAGCTTTTCGATGATCTCGTCAATGTGGGTTGACTCGTGTTCCTTGAGGACGGCGAGGACCTTTTTCTCAGCCTGCGAGAGCTTTTCTTCTGCGAATAGGCTGCCGGTCTGCGGTTTACTGTCTGATGCTGCACCTCCGGTCTGGGATTCAAGTTGCTGCTTGATAGTGGCGGGCAGTTCCTCCCAAATGTCTTCCCATGTTGCAGTTAGCTTGGCTCCCTGCTTGATCAAAGTATTCGGCACCCAGGAGTTGCGGGAGGTCACATTGCTGGGTACCGCGAATAACTCGCGGCTTTGCTCCAGCGCATTACGCGCCGTGATGCGGCTGCCGCTGTGCTCGGCGGCCTCCACCACCAGCACGCCCAGCGAGAGCCCGCTGATAATGCGATTACGGATGGGAAAATTCTGCGGCGCAGGAAATGTCTGCAATGAGAATTCGCTGATCAGCGCCCCGCCGGAGGAGAGAATACTCTCCGCCACTCTGCGGTTCTCTTTGGGATAGATCTCGTCCACTCCGGTGCCAAACACGGCAACGGTCTTGCCCGGTGCTTTCAATGCTCCGCGATGGCCTGCCGTGTCTATGCCTCGCGCCATGCCGCTGAAAATTACCAGGCCACGCGCAGCCAGGTCGCAGGCCAGGCGTTCTGCCATGCCTATGCCATACGGCGTAGGATGCCGCGTGCCGACGATGGCAATTCCGGGCTGCGCAATGATCCCGGCATTGCCACGAATGTAGAGAATAATGGGCGGGTCGTAAATCTCGTTCAGGCGGGCAGGCCAGCGCTGGTCGTCGCGGCTGAGCAATGTGATCTTTGCCGAAGCGGCTTTGGCAAATTCTTCGTTGGCAAGCTCCAGCGATTTTCCCGTCACAATGGCCTGTGCCGACTGGGCCTGCAATCCCAGTGCTTCTAATTCGGTCAATGAAGCGTGGAAGATGTCCTGGGCGTTGCTGAAGTGCTCCACCAGCTTACGCCCGCGAGTCGGCCCCAGTCCGGGAGTAAGAGACAGTGCAAGCCAGTAAATAATGTTGGAAGTTCCCGGAATCGTTGTAGCCATGGTCCCTGCTGGTGAACTTCGCGGAATCTACACGGAATGAATCGGGTATGTCAAATTTCGATGGCCTCGTTACCTCTGCGTCCTTCGCATTTTTTGCATTGCTATATCCAAAATTTTTGTTTTCCTGCGAAGAATTTCATGCTGCTTTTACCCCCCTTCCAACCCAGCTTTGGCGACCGAAAAAGTCTTAAGGAACTGAAACAGTGCCAAATCAGATACACATAAACTTACTTTTGCTTCCTCTGCGTCCTCTGCGCCCTCTGCGGTAAAAGCCTTTGGTTGTGGCTCGCCACGCTGTGGTAAATCACGCACAAAATGCCGCTTGCTACAATGAAATTATGCTCCGCATTTCAGCCATCAGTTTCCTCAATACCGCTCCCCTCATGTGGGACTTTGAGCATGGTGAAACTGCGGAGACACTCAAAAAGCATTTTCAATTCAGCTACACAATTCCTTCGCATTGCGCGGAAGAACTGAAGGCCGGGACCGCCGAGATTGGAATCATTCCGGTAGCGGCCTATACCTCGATCCCTGATCTGGTGATTATTCCCGATCTGGCGATTGCATCGAAGAATGCGGTTCGCTCTATCCTGCTGGTGAGCAAAGTCCCAGTGGAAAAAATCCGCAGCGTGGCCATGGACAGTTCGTCGCGCACCTCCGCGGCTCTGGTGCAGATCTTTCTGAAAAAGTTCGTGGGAGTGGATGCCGGGTTTACCCCACAGCAGCCCCATCTGAAAGAAATGCTGCGCTGGCATGATGCCGGAATGCTGATCGGCGATCCTGCCCTCCAGGCTGAGACTCAGGGCTACCACGTCTATGATCTGGCCGAGGAGTGGCGGCGCTGGACTTATCTGCCTTTCGTTTTTGCTTTCTGGGCGGTGCGTAAGGCTGCACTTCAGCATGCCGCAGCCGAGGTCAATATCGCCCGCGTGTTTCAGCACTCCCGCGATCAGGGCTTGGAGCATATCCCGCAAATCGCGAGCACCTGGTCAGAGAAGCTGCACCTCGATGCAAAGACTATCCGTGAATACCTGACCAGCAACATCGATTATTCTCTGGATGCTGAGAACCTGCAGGGACTGCGGCTGTTCTACCGCTACGCCGCAGAGTGTGATGTGCTGCCCCCGGCGCCGGAGCTGCGCTTTGTCGGCCAGTCCAGCCTTGCCAGCCACCCGTAAAAGCAAACCGCTCCAATCAGCCAACATTTCTTTAGGAATGATTGAAGCTTTCGCAGCATCAAAGCATACGGATGCTCATGGTATTGATAACCGGGTTTGGGGGCTGGGTGCTGCGCCTGGGCGGGGTCGGCCTCATCCTCCTGGGGCTGGCCGACAACTCTGTGGTGCCCATGCCCGGCAGTATGGACGCCGCCACGATTATCCTCTCAGCCCATGAGAAGGAGTGGTGGTGGTATTACGCTCTGATGGCCACCATTGGTGGCCTGCTGGGTGGCTACGTCACTTATGCCCTGGGACGGAAAGGCGGCAAAGAGGCGCTGGAAAAGAAAATCCCTAAACAGAAGGCGGAGAAGGTCTACAAGACATTCGAGAAATACGGATTCTGGAGCCTCTTTGTGCCGGGCCTTTTGCCTCCGCCCGTGCCCTACTCTCCTTTCTTAATTGCTGCTGGAGCCATGAAGTATTCCCGGCGCAAATTCTTCGTTGCAGTGGGAATGGCGCGGGCAATTCGTTACACCGCGCTGGCCTATCTTGGATCGATCTACAGCAGGCAGATCTTCGGGTTCTTCCATAAGTTCTACCAGCCGCTGTTCTGGACGCTCATCGGCCTTGCAGTTGCAGGTGGATTGGGAGCGGCGCTCTGGGCATGGAAGCGCAAACGTGCAGGCAAACCCGTGATTCCCGATGTTAAAAACGAACCAGCGAAGGTAGCATAAGAGCAGCCAGCATTCAGCTCCTAGCCTCTAAAACATCCTTCTTAACCGGTAGTGCATTCTGGCAGATACAGGTTGGTTTGCCGCTGATGAACGCTGATTACGGTGATTCGTTAATAACTGGATAGCTCGAACATTGGAGTTGGGTAACACCAAATTACCCATTTACTAAATTACCAAATTACCAATTCTCATGGCGTGCATCTCTCTCAGCTTCATCACGCTTGAATGCGGGGCTGAATGCTAAAATCAAGACGAATGTCCCTGACAAAACAACAAGCCCTGGAGATGTTCCAGTCGGATGACCTGATTGGCATCGGGATGGAAGCGGACGCGCTGCGGCGCAAGCTGCATCCTGAAGGCGTGGCCACTTACATCATCGACCGCAACATCAATTACACCAACTTCTGCACCGAATACTGCACCTTCTGCGCCTTTTATGCTCCGGTAAAGGGTCCGGGGCGCTCCAAAGGCTACGTTCTGGATTTTGAGACAATCTACGAAAAAATCCGCGAGACGGTCGAATTGGGCGGCACGGGCGTGCTGATGCAGGGTGGCCTGCATCCTGACCTGAAGATTGAGTGGTATGAGGAGATGCTGCGCGGCATCAAGCAGCGCTTCCCCAAAATTCACCTGCACTGCTTTTCAGCCTCGGAGATCATTCATTTTGCCGAGGTGAGCGGGCTTACCATTGAAGACACGATCAAGCGGCTGCGCGATGCCGGACTGGATTCCATTCCTGGCGGTGGGGCTGAGATTCTGGACGACGAGGTTCGCTACAAGATCGCCCGGCTGAAATGTCTTACCGAAGACTGGCTGAATGTCCACCGGACAGCGCACAAGCTGGGCATGCGCACCACGGCCACCATGATGTTCGGCGTAGGTGAGAGCCATGAACATCGCATCAATCATTTCCAGCGGCTCTATGATCTCCAGCAGGAAACCGGTGGGTTCACGGCATTCATTCCCTGGAGCTTCCAGCCAAAAAATACCGCGCTGGGTGGCAGGCAGTGGGACGAGGCCACAGCTGTCGAATATCTGAAGGTGCTGGCGATTTCCCGGCTCTATCTTTCGAACTTCGAGAACGTGCAATCCAGTTGGGTAACCCAGGGATTGAAGGTATGCCAGCTTGGACTGCGTTTTGGCGGCAATGACGTAGGTTCGGTCATGCTCGAAGAAAACGTGGTTCGCTCGGCCGGTGTGACCAACTGCACTACGGAAGAAGAGCTGCGCCGCATCATCCGCGATGCCGGATTCCGTCCTGCTCAAAGAGACACGCTCTACCGGCAGTTCTTCCTCAATTAATTTATCTTCCCGGAACCTCACCGCAAAGGCACGAAGGACGCAAAGGAATCCGAGATGCTTCTTAAATTACCCATTTACCCATTTCTGTGCTCGTCTGATTCACGGAGTACCGGCTTCGGGCTCCATGTGCCGCGACTCCTGCTAACATTAAGCCCTTGAAGCTCCTCGATAAAAAGACCGCCCAGGTTCTGCTTACGGCCTTGGTTTTCGGCTTGGCTTTGCTGTTTCTCTATGCGGCATGGCGGGTAATCATCGCCTTTCTGTTCGCTATCTTCTTTGCCTACCTTTTGGAAGCTCCTGTATCTAAACTTGAGCAGTGGTTCCGCGGTTCGCGGGGGCTGGCCATAGCCGTGGTTTATGCCATCTTCACTGCCCTGCTGGTGCTGGTGTTCGCGCTGGCCGGTCCTACCGTCCTAGGTGAGGTGCAGACGCTCATGCAGCAGTCCCCACATCTTACGGAGAAGATCCATCAGGTAGGAGCACAGCATGGCTGGAGCGAGCTGACCATTGGACGTATCCAGGCTTACATGGACGCTCATCGCGGCGAGATCGTAGGCCGCGCTCAGGAGATTGTTTTCCGCGCGATCAGGACTCTTCAGAACATGTGGTGGCTGCTGCTGGTCCCTATTCTTGCAGTCTTCTTTCTCAAAGACGGGCGCAAGTTCGGCCAGATCATCATCAACTCGGTCCAGGGCGAGCGCAACCGCCAGATCGCGGCCTCTACGCTGGAAGAGATGAATTCCATGCTGGGGCACTTCATTCGCGCACAGCTCCTGCTCGCGGCCCTGGCCATGGTGGTGGTCACATTTGTGATCTCGATCATGCGTGTACCTTATGCGTTTGCCATCGGTCCGGCGGCCGGAGCACTGGAATTTATTCCGGTGGTTGGGCCGGCGCTCGGCATCGTGCTGGTATTAACGGTGGCGTTTCTCTCCAGCTATTCTCATCTTTTCGTGCTGCTCGTGTTTCTGCTGGTGTGGCGCGGCATACAGGATTACGTGACATCTCCGCGCATCTTGGGCGGCAGGCTGGAACTGCATCCGCTGGCGGTATTATTTGGCGTGCTCGCCGGGGGCGAGGTGGCCGGAGTAATAGGCGTCTTCCTTTCGATTCCGGTGCTCGCCAGCATCAGGATTCTCTGGCACACCTGGCAACTCTACCGCAACCCGCCCACTTCAGTGCCTGTGGAAAGAGTCCCGCAGAAGCATCGAAGTTAAGACTTCTGGCGAGTGCTCTCAGTTGAGTTGTAAATGCAGGGCCTTCGCAAGCCTTCTCTGCTGTTGGTCAAAACCATAGATGGCCTGCGCCTGCAATTCGAGAGCCGCTGCAATGTGAATGAGATCTGCTGTTCGCACTCCGTACTGCGCAGTAGTCTGCACAGACAAGTGGTGTGCGCGTTCAAAAGCCTGCTGAGGCAAGGATACGAGTTGCAGTACACCAGATTGTAAATCTCCTTTGAAGAGCCCGAGATTTGCTTTGACTGTTGCCGGAGAAAGCTCTTTTCGAAAGATACGTAATTGCAAGGTGTTTACGAATTCCAGTTCGGCAAGCGTGCTAACAATGTGATCACCCTTGGAACTCTGCATCGCTTGTGCTGCTGCCACCGTGTTTGCATCTACGCTGTAAAGAGATACAAGAAAGCTGGCGTCAAGATATGTTCTCAATATCTGTCCCGATCTTTTCTGATGAGTTCTGCGCCACTAATTTTAAGGGCCTTATTCCCGGGTATAGCACGTAGCCGCGCTAGGAAGTCGGGCATTTCCTTGGGAGCGGCAACCTTTTCCGGCACTAGCCGCGCAATGATCCTGCGTCGCTTAGTTATTTGGATTTCCTCTCCCTGTTGTAACAGCCGTTCAATTTTAGTGAAGTCGTACCGTAGGTCACGCACCGAAGCTTTTTTCATGTGATACATTTTAGCATCACAATACCAATCAGCGTTCATCCCTTTATCAGCGTCATCAGCGGTAAGGTTTTTCTTCCTGCGCTGTTACAATCGCCTTAATGCAACAGATCGTGCTGCTGACATCGTGGATCATTGCCGTCATCTACAGCAGCATTCCCCTGTTCTGGTTCGCCATTCATCCTTTAGCCCCGCGCTGGCGGCGGATGCGGCGCTCGCCTTACCGCATTCTGCTTCCACTCTGGATTGTGACCATCGCCTCGCTGCTGGCCATCACTGCGCCCTGGCGCACTGCACAGCTTTACTCCACCCCTTGGGCATGGCTCATTGCTACCCTGTTCTTCTCCATGGGAGTGCGCACTTACATCCGAATTCGCTCAGAGTTTGGCATCGCTAACTTTATCGGTGAGGCCGAGCTTCGTCCCCAGGAGATGCAGCCCGCCTTAGTCACGACCGGGCTCCACGCGCGCATGCGTCATCCTATTTATGTAGCTCATCTCTGCACCTTTGCCGGCTGGACGCTGGGCAGCGGTCTGCTGCTTGATTTCATACTGCTGGCCATAAGCACGCTGCTTACATTCCCGCTGATGATCAGGATGGAAGAAGAAGAGTTGATCAAGCGCTTTGGAGAAAGTTATCGCCGGTACCAGCGAACTGTGCCCCTGGTCCCGTTTTTTTCTAAACGCGCGGGAGAGACCGCTTGAGGTTTGAACTTTTTGTCGCTTCCCGCTATCTTCGCGCCAAGCGCCGCCAGGCCGTCGTTGGTGTGATTACTATCATCTCCATTATCGGGGTGACAGCGGGAGTGGCATCGCTCATCATCGCGTTGGCCATCAACAACGGCTTTCGTCAGGATCTTCAGGATCGTCTTCTGGGTTCCACGGCGCACGTGAATCTTCAGAGCATGGACTCCAGCGGCATCAGCAATTGGCATGATCTTCTTGCCCGGCTGGAAAAGCAGCCTCACGTGGTAGCGGCCGCCCCTGCTATCTACGAGCAGGTGCTGGCCTCGCGGGGATCACGGGCCAGTGGCGTGATACTGAAAGGTGTAATTCCAGAATATGAAAATCGGGTGAGCGAGCTACTAAAAACCATACGGTTTGGCTCTGCGGAGAAACTCGCCCCGCACACCTGCGCCTCGACGGACGACCTCTGCCACAACGAAATTCCGCCTATAATTTTAGGAAAAGACGTGGCGACCACCTTAGGTGCGGCCGTTGGATCAGTGGTGCGGGTCATCAGCCCTCAAGGGGAGCTGACCCCATTTGGCCCTGTACCTAGCTTCGTGAGCTTCAAGGTGGCGGGTATTTTTGATTCTGGATTTTACGACTATGACAACACCTGGGCCTTTATCCGGCTGGGGGACGCCCAGCGGCTCTTCAGCCTTGGAGATGTGATCTCTGTCATAGACTTCAAGATCGACGACATCTATAAAGCTCCTGATGTGGGCACAGAACTGGAAAAGGCTGCTGGCAAAGGATTTGTGGCCTCCAACTGGATGGATCAGAACAAAGCTCTGTTTCGTGCGCTGCGCATGGAGCGGGTAGTCACCTTTATCACTATCGGGTTGATTGTAATGGTGGCCGCCCTGAACATCCTGATTTCCCTCATTATGATGGTGATGGAAAAAACCAGGGATATTGCGGTGCTGATGTCCATGGGAGCGCGCAAGCGCCAGGTGCGGCGGATTTTTGTGCTGCAGGGCATGCTGATTGGCGTGATCGGGACAGTCGTAGGGCTGCTTCTTGGATATGGAGTAGCGTTTGCCGGAGCTAAGTACCACCTGATTACTCTTTCGGCGGAGGTTTACTCGATTGACTATGTTCCTTTTGCGCCGCGCCTCACGGATGGCCTGTCAGTTGCAACAGTCGCTTTACTGATTTCCTTCGTTGCGACTCTATATCCATCATGGTCGGCAACCCGCGTGGTTCCGGCGGAAGCGTTGCGTTATGAATGAAGGAGCCCGATTTTAATGAAGAGTCACCCTTTTCTAAGGAAGAGGGACTTTCATTGAGGTTGAAAAAAAAGTTTGCTTTTGGGGAACGATTTACCCTTTAGTAATAGGGGCAAAACGGCTGGTTTTGGGTTCTAATTAAGATGAAAGGTTGTATGTTCCTGGAAACAAATCACGAGGAGAACCGGCCCAGGCTGGGGTGTTGCACCGATGAGGGGTATCAGTGCATCAAATAGAGCAGGAACCTGAAATCCTACGTGTCTCCGGGCTGAAGAAAGTTTATCGTTCGGGCCAAACGGATTTAGTGCTCTTTGAAAATTTGTCCTTCACAATGAGGAAGGGAGAAATGCTGGCGATCGTGGGCGAGTCGGGCGCGGGCAAGAGTAGCTTGTTGCACATCCTCGGAACTCTTGATTGGGCTTCCGCAGGTGACGTATACTGCGCGCAGATTCCAGTGGGGAAACTGACCGATGATGACGCAGCCGATTTTCGTAACCGCGAGATCGGTTTTGTCTGGCAGTTTCACTACCTGTTGCCGGAATTTACGGCCCAGGAGAATGTCGCTATGCCGCTCCTGATGCGAGGAATGGCCTACCAGGAAGCCATGAACAAAGCGTCCGGTTGGCTGGATGAGGTGGGACTGAGTGCCCGCCGGCATCATCGCGCAGGAGAGCTTTCAGGCGGCGAGCAGCAGCGGGTCGCGTTAGCGCGGGCTTTGATCACCGGACCGAAGATCCTGATGGCAGATGAGCCCACCGGCGATCTGGATAACCGGACAGCAGAACTGGTTTTTGAGTTGATTCAGAGACTTCACCACGAGCATCGGCTTACCTCACTCATTGTCACTCACAACCTTGATTTCGCGCGGCGTTGTGACCGCGTGTTGCGCCTGAATCAGGGCCAGGTTGAGGAGGTGCCTCCCCAATCGCTTCCCAGTTGAAGCCTTTGGGCGTGGAAGGACGTGTTTTGCAGTACCCGATTTTTTTAGCGGGTTAGTATTTGGATTTGGTCTGGTCTGGCCGATATTACATTTGTTGCCAGGGCCGCCAGACTTTTAAGCTTCTTCCTGGCAGGCCCGGGGTTCGGACCAGGGGAAGAGAAGGTGCTTTCCGGCTGAGGTGACTGGGCGGCATCTGGGTGAGGGAAATATGTTCGAGCGGTATACAGAGAAAGCCAGGCGCGTAATATTCTTTGCGCGCTACGAGGCCAGCCAGTTCGGCTCTCCTTATATAGAGACCGAACACCTGTTGCTGGGCTTGTTGCGCGAGGACAAAGCATTGACCAACCGCTTTCTGCGGTCCCATGCTTCGGTCGAATCCATCCGCAAACAGATTGAAGGGCACACCACCATTCGGGAGAAAGTTTCTACCTCAGTGGACCTCCCGCTCAGCAATGAGTGCAAGCGTGTGCTGGCCTACGCCGCCGAAGAGGCCGAGCGCCTCAGCCACAAGCACATTGGCACGGAGCATCTCCTGCTGGGATTGCTGCGTGAAGAGAAGTGCTTTGCCGCTGAGATCCTGCATGAGCGTGGCCTGCGCCTGAGCGCCATCCGCGAGGAACTGGCCCGCAGCACCCAGGAAAAAGCGCAGCCGCAGCGCGGCTCATCGCGTGAATCTTCTCTGCTGGCTGAGTTCTCCCGCGACCTGACCCAGGCCGCCATGGATACCCAGCTCGATCCCCTTGTAGGACGTGAAGGCGAAGTCGAGCGCGTTGTCCAGATTCTCTGCCGCCGCACCAAGAACAACCCGGTGCTGATCGGTGAACCCGGCGTGGGAAAGACCGCCATCGTTGAAGGTCTGGCTCAACGCATTGCCGATGGCGATGTGCCGTCATTCCTGGCGGACAAGCGCATTCTGGCGCTGGATCTTTCATTGATCGTTGCCGGAACCAAGTATCGCGGCCAGTTTGAAGAGCGCCTCAAAACCATCATGAAAGAACTGATGGAGAACCAGAACTGCATCATCTTTATCGATGAGTTGCACACGCTGGTGGGGGCCGGCTCGGCGGAAGGCTCGCTCGATGCTGCCAACATCCTGAAGCCCGCGCTCTCTCGCGGCGAGATACAGTGTATTGGCGCCACGACTCCCGGTGAGTACCGTAAGTCCATTGAGAAAGACCGCTCGCTGGAGCGCCGTTTCCAGGCCGTGAAGGTGCCGCCTCCCAATGAAGATGAAGCGGTCAAAATCATCTATGGCATCAAAGAGCGTTACGAAAAATTCCACGCGGTGAGCTACACCGACGAGGCCATCAACTTCGCCGTGTACCACTCCAACCGCTATATCCCTGACCGGTTCCTGCCGGACAAAGCCATTGACCTGCTCGACGAGGCTGGTGCGCGCGTAAAGCTGCGCCAGACTTCGCTGCCGGATGAGATCACCGAAGTGCAGAAACGCATCAAGTTCATTGTGCACCGCATGGAAAATGCGATTGCCAACCATGAATTTGAGAAGGCGCGCTTCTACTCCGATGAAGAACGCAAGGAACGCGAGAACCTGCGCGGACTGCGCGAGAAATATCATCTGGATGAGTCGGCTACCGGTGTAGTCAACCGTGAAGATATTGAGGAAGTCGTGAGCCGCTGGACCGGCGTTCCGGTTACTTCCATTAAGGAAGAAGAGACCCAGAAGCTGCTGCGCGTGGAAGAAGAGCTGCACAAGCGCGTGATTTCGCAGGACAAGGCCATCAGCGCCCTGGCCCGCTCCATCCGCCGCTCGCGTGCCGGACTCAAGTCCCCGCACCGTCCTATTGGTTCGTTCCTGTTCCTTGGGCCTACGGGTGTGGGCAAGACCGAAGTGGCGCGCACGCTGGCGCATTTCCTGTTCGGCAGCGAGAAGTCTCTGATCCGCTTTGATATGTCGGAGTTCATGGAGAAGCACTCGGTCAGCAAGCTGATCGGCTCGCCTCCGGGATATGTGGGCTATGAAGAGGGTGGCCAGCTTACCGAACGGGTAAAGAGATCGCCCTACTCGGTCGTCCTGCTGGACGAAATCGAGAAGGCCCATCCGGATGTCTTTAACATCCTGTTGCAGGTGCTGGAAGATGGCCAGTTGACGGACGGCCTCGGCAATACCGTGGACTTCAAGAACGCCATCATCATCATGACCTCCAACATCGGAGCGCGTCACCTGATGAAGCGCAAAGGACTCGGCTTCCAGATCGATAAGGAAGAGATGGTCACCGACAAGGTTGAGGAAATGGTGCGCCAGGAAGTGAAGAAGACCTTCAATCCCGAATTCCTGAACCGTCTGGATGAAGTGATCATCTTCAATGCCTTGGTCGATGCCGATCTGATTCAGATTCTTGAACTGCTGGTGCAGCAGCTCAATGGCAACCTGGCCCAGCGTCACATCACCATCACCGTGAGCGAGGAAGCCAAAAAGTGGGTGCTCGACAAGACCCTGGTTGACCGCAGCTACGGTGCGCGTCCTCTGCGCCGCGCTCTGCAACGGTACATCGAAGACCCGCTCTCTGAAGCGCTCATTCAGGGAACGATCAACACCAGGCCGGCCTTCATCGAGGTCTACCTTGAAGGCGAGCGGCTGTTCTACCGCCAGATCGGTGATGGTTTGGAAAAGACTGAAGGCGCGCTGTTATATAGCAATTAGCAACTAACAGCCAGCAATAAGCCAAAAGCCGCCAGCGTTACTGGCGGCTTTTAATTTTTCTGGAACTCCGTATATCACGAATTTAGATAGCCGAAGTGCATAGAAGCATTTATCGTATTGAAAATGGCACGACCAAGCCCGATGCCTCGGCAACAATTGCAGCAACTTGCAAGGCTGCGCCTGCGCGAAGCAGAGGCGCTTTACGGTGCACGACTCTATGATGGTTGCGTGTACCTGGCCGGGTACGCTGTGGAACTGGCATTAAAAGCGAGGATCTGCCGCTTACTTGGGTTATCTGAATATCCCTTGGAGCCAAAGCAAGCATTCAGAGTGCACAACTTGCAGTAATTGAAGGTGTTGGCAGGCATTACTCGTGAGATAGACATCAATAAAAATAGCGGCCTATTTAGTAATTGGTCCAAGATTGTGGCATGGGACCCTGAACAACGATACGATGCTCCAGGGCAACATACTGCCCAAACAGCAAAAGCTGTACTGGATAGCATCAGGACGAAACCTAACGGAGTTTTAACATGGCTTTCAAAACGGTGTAACCAATCCATTTGTGGAACAGATCATCTCAGCTTTACTGAAACTGTCCTCTGAACAGGGGGAGTTTACGCTTGCAATGATCGTGCCTTCCGAAACAGGAACTGAGCGACCGCTGGAACCTGGTGCTCAGCGCCAGGTGGATTGACGATGACGGACTGCAAGCTGTAATTCCGACCATTACTGCTTCCATTCAAAAACAGCTTTCGAAAGCGAATGCTTCTAAGATCGATCTGGTTTCTGTACTGCCTACAACTCATCCGCTAGTCAAAGATCTCATGTACCTCGACATAGCTACCGGAAAGGCTTACGAGGTACAGGCATCCGCTCTTATGGTGCGGGGGCTGTTCGACGTGATCGTATTTGCTGCTCAAAAGCCACACTCGGTCGGAAACATTCAAAGACAAAAAATCCGGACCAGCGCCGGAGGCGCGAAAGAAGTTAGCCCAGCCCGGAAGGGCTGGGAATACCGTCATAAACAGAACATAGAGCGCCGTAGGCGCGACACTGACACGTAACTCTCAAGGCGTCATTTTCCGTAAGCGAAGAACAGTATTGTGGTTAGCCCAGTTTTAACAGAACGCCTCAACCGCCGACTTTGCGTTCTGAACTGACTCACCGAGTCTTTAATTCGGCGAGCAATCGGAATACCTGGTCATACCACCAAGTTTGATCATGCACGGTAAAGTGCGCATTGGCGGGACTGGGATTGGGGACTACAAACAACCGTGTGGGGCCCACCTTCTCCAGTTGCTCGCCAAGTACCGGCTTCCGTCCGGGCGATTGCAACGCCAACTCAAGAAACGGCCTGTACGCGGTAATTCCATGAAAGCAGGCCACACGCGGCTGGTAACTCTGGAGCTTCTTCAGCAGAATCGGCATCCACGTCTCGAAGTCGGTGCGAGTTAGTCCAGCCGCGTTTGCCGTGGGTCTTTTCACTGTGTCAGTTAACCCTATTCCGAACCGCAGAAGTTCTACATCATGCTCAGGGCCAAGCACGCTGGCGTTCAGGCCTTTTCTGACCCGCGTGCTCAGCTTTGACGCAGAAAATGCAGGCCAGAACCGGCTGGTGGAACGCGCGAAGTAGTGTCCTTTTTCAACCGAGTACAGGCCGGGGTTGATTCCGATAAAAACTAACTCAAGCCCCGGTGCAAGATAGTCGGGCAGGGTCTTGAAGGGGTATTGTTCCTGGTCGCCATGCATGGACAAGAATTAGATTACCGCAGAACGTGCCGATCAATACTCAGGCTTCTCACTGTCAGCGGGCGAACTCGATCAAATACCCTCCGCGGCCGCCCTGAACGGCGGAGGCGGGTTGCTGACGCTTAGCAACGGCGATGGCTCCATTCATCTGGATGGTGCGAAGGATACCATTGAGTGCTCTGACCGTGTGATTTTTGGGATAGCCAGCGAAGCTGGCGCTGGAGTTTCTACATAATTTTATAAAGTTGATTCTCCCCCTGAGTAAACTCTTGATCCAGTTAACTGTTTGTTGTTTCATTGCTTAGAATGAAGCGCAAGAATGTTCTTCGCTCGCGGGAAAAGCTGGCCAAAGCTCTGCCACCCCTGGCTGAGATCGTAC
>QHVI01000012.1 GCA_003223515.1 Candidatus Angelobacter sp. Gp1-AA117 | reverse complement strand
GTTGATCTCCCCCAGATACAACACCGTTCGTTGCACCGTCTTGCCACCTGGCAAGCGACGGTTCTCTACAATGCTGAAATAGCGGTGATCCTTGCCGTCTTTCTTGCGGTTTGTGCTGCGCAAAAACATCGCCAGCCGCAGCATGCCAGAACTGCGGCACACAGAAAAGAGGGTAGGTCTTCACCTGGTAGTTTTTAGGAAAGAGACATTGCAAACACTACTACTTCCGACTGCCAATAGCGGAAAAATACTCGCGAACTGCGAAAGTCAGGTTAGCTGCATCCCGGGTGGAGAATTGAGACATTTGTGATCATTGGCCACATAATAGTGGCAAAGTCAAGACAAGGCATTGAAATCAGTTGAGGAGATCAAGAGCGAGCTTTGTTAGCGGAGTCTGGAAAGGGCATATATATTCAAGATACCTCGTCAATTCTTTTTGTTGGATACAGCTTGACCTCGGCTATAACATACCATTTGGATTCCTATACGTGGTGAGCTAACGTCAGTTCCAGGCTGTTGCTGCAATCATAATGTGGTTTTCGCGAAAGTTCGCGCCGCTTTTCCCAATTGCCATTTTAGTTGGGGGGACTATTTCATTGTGGAAAAGATTGGCAATCGAAGCTTATACAGCTTCAAATTTCCTACATGTTCTTCTTTATATTTTACCAGCATTCCTAAGCTTCCTTGTGCTTCTGGTTATGAATGTTGCCCTGATTTATTGCTTTGGTCGTCAAGAGTTTAATGAACGTCTAAGGGCTCATTGGACCAAAAGGTTTGTTGCACATATCGAAACGCGTGATGTTGACTATCGATTTGAAGACATTCTCGATTATTTGTCGTTACTCCTAATCTGGTGGTCAAAAGCAACATACAGACTTCACTTATGGGACTGGCAAAACGATGATGAAGATAAATCGGCCAAAGTCAGTTGAGGCTGCTGCTGCTGCCCTCATTTCTGAAGCCCGCCGCGAGAAGCAGACATGTGAGGACGAACGAGCTAGAATATCAGCGCGTTTGGCGGAGATGGAAGCAGGGTGTTTTCCGGCTGTTGTAAAAGAACTGGGACAACGCTGGCTCACGAATGCCATTCCGGATTCAATCGAAAGAAAAGGGATCGATGATCCCATTTATGGGCATATCGCCCTAGACAAGGCACTGGCAACCCTGGCGTCACACCCAGTTTTGCAGAGGCTCGCTCGCGTAAAGCAATTATCATTCAGCTTCTTGCAATTTCCCTCTGCACGGCATTCGCGGCTTTCTCACAGTTTGGGTGTTGCGAAAAATGCAGAACGAGCGCTTAACGGCATTCTCGATCGGGGAGTGTATTACGTTATTGGAGAGAAGGAACCAATCAAATTTAAACCTGAGGTTGCTCAGCAACGCCATGATCTCATTTTGAAGGCGCAAGTTGCAGCTCTCTTGCATGATATCGGCCATGGACCGTTTGGTCATGCTCTCGATACTTACGCAGGAATTACACTAGATGTGCAACACCCAGACAAACACTATACGGAAACTTATGTGCAAAAGTTTTTAGCACCGACTTTGCGGTCCATAGGAGTTGACGATGCTCATATCCTGTCTCTTCTTGGTACCGATCGGTCCAGCCTGAAGGGATTTGATCACTTGATTGGTGACATTATTGACTCATCCCTTGATGTAGATAGGATGGACTACTTAATGCGCGATGCCCATATGACTGGTTTAATGATGGGGTTTATTAATACAGCTGCGCTTATCGATTTTATGAGACCTGTGCTGGATCAAGAAAGTTTTATCCTCACCTACGATGAAGAGGCCTTAGGACATATGGAGCACCTCATGCTGGCCCGAGATGCAATGTATTTCAATTGCTATGAGAGCCCCAGGAAAAGGACTGCGGAAAGAATGCTTACTCGCTTAGTAAAGGGCATTGTGGATGATCGTCGCCTTAGTCTGTCGCTTGAGGATGTGTTTGCTCTCGCCGACGAAGAGCTAACCTCAATCGTAAGGGGTATTGGTACCGGCAACGGAATGGTTCAGCACCTTGTGGAAGAGCTAATGGGAGATGCCGACTACGTGTGTGTCTATGAGGTACCTGCAAGTATCAAAGAAAGAACGACTCTGCCGCCTGTTATCGATAACTGGCTGAATGATGTGCTCATCGGCGATAGAAAGCTCGCATACATCACACGACCAGGTGATTGGGAAGAAAAAGTTGCGCAGAACTCGATCGGACAAAAACGAGTTTGGCAGATACAGGTAGTCCTGCCCGATCCGAAAGTTTATCAACTCCAGCAGAACAGCGCCACGAAGCTACTTCGAAAGGACGCTTCGGGATGTTACAAAGCAGAAAACTTCTTCGATGTGTCTCGAACCCTAAAGGAGATTTTAGAACGAACCAATATGCAAAGACAGACAGTTAAGGTTATGTGCCCAGCGAGACTGCCAGGCACCGAGCGAAATCAAATTCAAAGAGCCGCCGCAAATTTGTTCGGTACTACTTAAATTCTGGGACTGAAAGTCCCAAAATAGATAATGCTTTTTCCAGATTCGCAGAGTTCTGACTGCACTCTTTCTCAACAATTTTCTTGCAGATATCTACTCCCTTTTCCGAAAATGTGATCGGACTGCGTGCCGTTGCGTATCCCGCAGCAAGGAACCGCCCGACAAAAGCTTCGGCGTCATCCGAATACACACCTCCCGGAACTTTTCGAAGTGCAATTTCCCCTAAGCCTATTCCTTTTTTTGCAAGTTCCAAAAAGAGCTCGGATACGCCTTCAATTTCAAGAGATGCGCCTCTTGCATTTGCGTCTAGAACCGCAGCGGCCATGATCGCCTGCGGAGACACTGACTTCGCTTGGTTCATGAGTCGATCCCCTTTCTCAGAGTATATTCTACAAGTTGCAATTTCGCTATTCGTTCGCCTATCGGGAGGTGACTTAAAAGACAATTTCATGATGGATAATCCTGGTTGAAAAGTCAAGAGAAATTTCTATATTCTATTGAAATACTGGAGTTTATAAGATAGTAATATTTCTGGTAAAATCGGGTTATGGGCCAATCATTCGTCTGGACAGAATCCGCCGTTGCATCAGGACGGATCACGATTGGACAGGATCTGGTTAGGGAACTTTCTTGGTTAACCGGTTCAGGCCATATTGAGGCACGGATTTTGACTTTGGAGCCGGGCCGGTATCGCATTATTCCGAATTCGGCTTTCGAAACTAACGAGGAACTCAAGGAAATTTTGGAACGTTTCTCAACCCTTTCAAGTACCTTCCAAACAGTTCTTGAGACGGATTCGCCAGAATTCGCTGTATTGCCATCGAGGCTGCTGCAAGTTTCCATTTCTCCTCCTCCATCTTCTTGGCGCCTAAATCTCTCGAGCATTCCTCTGTTGGACGCAACTGGTGAAGAAATACAGCGTGTTATCTTAGTTGTCCGGAAAGACTGCATCGAAATGTGGTCTGCGCTCCGGTTTGCACATGCTCAAAGCGTTCCGCTTGAACGCCTCCTGCGTTGAAATCGCTGGAGCAAACAGATACTCGCCCCATATAGAAGTCAGACTTCTGGTGTATGCCCTGAAATTTGTTGCCGACATAATTTCACTCGGGAGTGTATCCAGCAAGAACAAAATTTTGGGCACGGAAGCTTTTGCAAATACGAGACTTACTAATATGCGCCTTCACTTTGAACAGGCTGCTGCCATTTTTTAGTGCGACGTTAAGATTGAGACATCAGAGATACTGATATTTGCATATTCCGACCTTGTAGGCACTTTTTGGGTATTGTGGAAATTTCGTTCCAAATTAATAAAAATGCGCCCTAAATACACTTCCTGAAATTTCAATCGTTGTGTTCGAAATGGGTGCTGGTGGCGGCCAACTTGCCCTGCTTCTGGATCGAGTGGCACTGGCATGGCACCCCTCGTTGTGCCGATGATCACCGGGTTCAACCTGATCTTTGGCGGCCTGCACCTGGTCTACTGGGATTCGGAGGGCGGAGCCGCGGCGCTCCGCGGGAGTATCTTTGAAAATGTTAATATGCTGTGTTCTGTTGAAATGTTGAGCAACTCACACAAGCATCTTTCCTGGCTTGCAGTGGTATTCGCCCTGCTTCTTGCCGCCAGTACTACGACTGCCTACGCGCAGCAGGGTGATCCGGAACAACCTGTCGTGGTTCAGCCGGGAGCGCCCGGCAAGCCTAGCAAGACGCTGCCGCCGGACACCACGGGAAAGCTGCCGCCACGCGCACACGCCGATGTGGAGTTCATGCAGGGCATGATCCTGCATCATCAGCAGGCTGTGGAGATGACGGCGCTGATTGTGTCGCACACCGAGAACAAAGAGCTGCGCACCCTGGGCGCGCGCATCAGCAGCTCGCAGGCGGACGAGATCAAGTTCATGAAGCGCTGGCTCACGGCCCGCGGCGAACCTGTTTCCATGTCCATGGAAGGAATGCAGCATCATGCGATGCTGATGCCCGGCATGCTTACACCCCAGCAGATGGAGGCGCTGCGTAAGGCTAAGGGCGCCGAGTTCGATCATTTGTTTCTCACAGGCATGATTCAGCATCACAATGGCGCTTTGGCCATGGTGAAGGATTTATTTGACACGGCAGGCGCGGGGCAGGATGCCGAGTTGTTTGACTTTGCCACGGATGCCGATAATACTCAGCGGGCCGAGATCAGGGTGATGGAAACGATGTTGGAGAAGAAGAAGTAATTCGAGCTGCTAGAAAACCTTTAACCGCAGCGTGGCGAGCCACAACCAAAACCTTTTACCGCAGAGGACGCAAAGGACGCAGAGGTAACAAAAGTAGTTGATGTGTATTGAATTTGGCGGTGTGTTGCTCCCTATGGACCGCACCCATCCTTTGCTGCGCGGGAGAATTCGTCGCAAGCAGAGAAGAATTCGACGTTTAGTAATGCAGAGGGCGCAGAGGAAGCAAAAATAGTTTATGTGTATTTCATTTTGCACTGTTTTACCCCTCACGTAGAAGGGCCCGTTATTTTAAGAGATCAAGAGGAGAACCGATGAACCGAGTGCACAGATTTGCTTTTTGCATGGTGATGGCCGCCATGGTTTTATTGTTGGGCACGAGTTGGATGCTGGCCCAGGAGCAGAAGCCCGCGCAGCCATCGCCCACCGCGCAGAAACCTGCAGACGAGGCAGACGAAAATCCGTTTGCACCGGAGCCTCCTCCCACGCTGCCGCCGGGCATGAAAGGGGCAGACGTAAACGATCCGCGCGCCAAGCTCTCGTCGGGCCTCTACAACGCCGGGGAAACGGCCATGGGCATCAAGCACCTGCAGCTTGTGAAGAAGCCGGCTGCATTTCAACTCGGCTCAAACAACGCTGACGATCCGAAAGTGCAGAAGATCCTGGGCCAGCTGGGCAGGACCGAGACTGCGAAGATGCCTAAGCCGATGCAGCTGGTCTTCGCGCAGCTTGCTTTCGCCAATTCCGATCTGGCCTTCCAGGGCAACTACCTGTTCGAGGGGAATTTTTATGGCGTAGGCATCTATGACATCTCCAATCCCGGCAAAGCCAAACTCGTAACCTCCCTGGTGTGTCCCGGCGGACAGGGTGATGTCTCGGTTTACAAGAACCTGCTGTTCATGTCGGTAGAGATGGCCAATGGACGCATCGATTGCGGCACACAAGGCTTTCCCCCTGAGCCTCCTCCGCCGGCCAGTGAAGAAAAAGATAAGAAGAAGCGCCCGGTACCGGTGGCGCAGAAGGACCGCTTCCGTGGGGTGAGGATCTTCGACATCTCCGACATCAGGAACCCGAAGCAGGTAGCGGCGGTGCAGACCTGCCGCGGCTCGCACACGCATACGCTGGTGATCGATCCCAACGACAAAGACAATGTTTACATCTATGTTTCAGGCACCTCGTTCGTGCGCAAGCCGGAAGAACTGGCTGGCTGCCTGGATGAAGAGACCGGCAAAGATCCGAACAGCGCGCTGTTCCGCATCGACGTGATCAAGGTTCCTGTAGCTGCGCCGCAGGACGCGAAGATCGTTTCCAATCCTCGCGTATTCATGGATGCCCGCACAGGCGCGATCAACGGCCTGAATAATGGCGGCACTCATGGCAAGAAAGGCCCGGAGAAGCCCAAGGACACCAACCAGTGCCATGACATCACGGTGTATTCCGCAATCGGGCTGGCGGCAGGCGCCTGCTCCGGCAACGGAATTCTGCTCGACATCAAAGACCCGGTAAATCCCAAGCGCGTGGATGCAGTGAATGATCCGAACTATTCCTACTGGCATTCGGCGTCATTTTCCAACGATGGCAGCAAAGTCGTGTTCACAGATGAATGGGGTGGCGGCCTGGGCCCGCGCTGCCGTCCGAACGATCCGAACGTGTGGGGCGCGGACGCGATCTTCAACGTGCAAGACGGCAAACTGGCCTTCCAGGGCTACTACAAGATGCCGGCGGCACAGGGTGACACGGAGAACTGCGTAGCGCACAATGGTTCGCTGGTTCCCGTGCCGGGCCGCGATATTGAAGTGCAGGCCTGGTACCAGGGCGGCATCTCCATCATGGACTTCACGGATGCGACCCACCCGTTTGAGATTGCCTACTTTGACCGCGGGCCGATTGATCCCAAGATGATGGTGCTGGGCGGCGACTGGTCGGCCTACTGGTACAACGGCTACATCTATGCTTCAGAGATTGCGCGCGGTCTGGACATATTTGAACTGACGCCTACGAAATTTCTGACGCAGAACGAAATCAACGCGGCAAAAACCGTAAAGGTGAATGAACTGAACGTACAGAACCAGCAGAAGCTGGAGTGGCCGTCATCGCTGACTGTGGCCAAGGCGTATGTGGATCAGTTGTCGCGCTCACAGGCTCTGCCTGCCGACAGAATTACAGCTTTGGAAAAGGCGATTCAAGGCGCAGAGAGTTCGCACATGAGCAATACTGCATTGGCGAAGCTGAAAGATCAGGCATCGTCATTGCAGAAAGACGCCGATGGGGCGAAAACCCCGGCTGACTCGAAACGCTTGAAAGCGCTGGCGGAGATCCTGGAACATCCAGCGGCGTAAGAAAACTTTACCGCTAAAGCAAAACCAGAAAAGGTGTAGCCTTCCGCACAGCCAGGGGTGGCTGTGCTACACGTTCCTTTCAGGCTACAGCAATTTTGGTTTTGCTTTAGTTTGTGATCTTCTCGACTGCCAGGCGCGCGGATTTTACGCAATCCGGAATGCCTACTCCATACAGAGAATTGCCGATCAGGTGCAAGCCGGGGAGTTTCGACAGTTGGGCTTCGATTTCGGCGGCACGGTCGAGGTGCCCGGTTTCGTATTGTGGCAGGCCGGTAGCCCAGCGGAAGGCACAGGCGACCTGCGGTTCCAGATCAAGCCCGAGAATGTCTTTCAGTTCCTGGCGCGCAATGGTTTTCAGATCATCGTCGTTATAGGAGAGCAGCTCAGGTGTGCGCGAACTGCTGAAGAAGCAGCGCAGCAAGGCTGTTCCCTGAGGTACACGATAGGAAAATTTCTTGTGCACGAAGGTGCAGGCCAGCATCTTGCGATTTTCGCTGGCCGGGACGAGAAACCCGAAGCCCGGCGGAAGCTTAGGGCTGGAGTATGCGAGAGCAACAGCGCCTGAAGAGGTGTACTGAATCTTCTCCAGCCGGGCACTCATTTCTAAATTCAGGTTTTTCAGCAATGATGCCGCAAAAGGTGCAGGCACGGCCAGCAACACGAGATCGAAATCTTCGGTCCCTTTTTCTGAAATTATCTGCCATTTGCCGTTGGCAAGATTAAGAGAAGTAATGGTTGATTCCGCGCGCAATGCGGCTTTAGGAAGCGCAGCCACGATTGCATCAGCCAGCAGAGGCTCGGCAATGCGGTCTACCATTTGCTGGCCGAAATGGCGGCGGACGAAGCTGGCCACGGATTCATCCTGGTTGCCATTGCCGGCGGTGCTGAACCATTCACTGGCCATACGCAGCTTGGTTCCCAGTGAAAACAACCCAGTGGTCACCATGGGCATGATGCGCGTTGGCACCATGAACTGCAGTCCGTCAGGAATGGGAACGAGCTTGCCTTTTACGAGAATGTGGGTGCGACGCTGGTAGTCATTGGATGGGATGAGTTGATCGCCCAGCCCCAATTCACGGCATAGCTGGGCGGCATCCGGCTTGACAGTGAGAAAGGAATCTGGCCCGGCTTCAAGGACGCAGCCATCGCGGTATTCCGTGCGGATCACACCGCCAAGCCGGCTGGATTTTTCAAACAATGTCCAATCGAGACCGGCCCCGTTCTGTTTTGCTTTCTGCAGGTAATAAGCTGCGCTGATCCCGGCGATGCCGCCGCCAACAATGGCGACCCGCTTCATGCTTTCTGTCCGGAAGAAACGGCCAGGTTCCTGGAGGCGAGATCAGCCAGGGCAGAGATAAACGTGGAAGAGGTATTCAGCGATTCGGTGCGCCAGAACTTCAGTCCTTCTTCGGTGGCAAATTGCCTGAAGCCGATGTCCACGTCATAGAGCACCTCGACGTGATCGCAGACGAAGCCGATGGGTGCGATGACTACCCCACGATGGCCTTCTTTTTTCAGGTGGAGGATGACACTTTCAACCGTCGGCCCAAGCCACGGTCCGCCCGACATACCCTGGCTCTGAAAAGCAAAATGCCGCAACTCAGCCGGAAGCCCCTGGATGCGCTGGCCAACCAGGTGCGCCGTTTCCTTGGTCTGGCGCTCGTAAGGATCGCCGGCCTGAATGGTGCGCGTGGGCACGCTGTGGGCAGTGAAGATCACCGGAGCGGGTGAACCCAACTCTGTGCTGGCCTTGCGCCACACCGGTTCCAGGCGCTCAGCAAACGCCTGCACCAATAATGGATGGTCATGCCACTCTTCGATAAAGTGCACTGAAGCTTCCGGTTGCAATTCGGCCATGAGCGCGCGCTTGTACAGGCCGACGCTGGTAGAAGAATTCTGCGGCGCGAGGCAAATAGCGAGTATGTGCCCGGCGCCTGAATCCATGATCTCGCGAACGGCAGAGCCGACGAATGGTTTCCAGTTGCGCATGCCCACATAGACGGGAAGTCCCAGCTCCCGCTGCATGCCTTCGGCCTGAGCCAGGGTGATTTCGGTGAGTGGAGACTTGCCAATCAGCGAATAACGATGGCGTACCTCTTCGATGACCGCATCAGAAACAGGACGGCCGCCGGTGATGTACTTCATGAACTCCGGAACGTCATCCGGAGAATCCGGGCTGCCATGGGCCAGCAGCAAAACGGCCAATTGATTTTGTGTCATCGCACAGCCCCCGAAGCGGAATACTTTGCACTCAATTCTCTTACAAAAGTGACCAGAGCGCGAACATTGTCGACCGGGGTTTCGGGCAGGATGCCGTGTCCCAGATTGAAGATATGTCCGGGGCGTCCACCTGCCTGCTGGAGAATAGCCTCGGTGCGGGCCCGCAGTTCCTTCTGATCCGCAAACAGCAGCACAGGATCGAGGTTTCCCTGGATTGCGCCTTTGTAGTTCAGCGCCTGCCAGCCCTGATCGAGAGGGATTCTCCAGTCCACACCCATAACCTGTGCTCCGGCTTCTTTCATAGAGGGCAGCAATGTCGCCGTGTCCGTTCCAAAGTAGATGATGGGTACACCGGTAGCCTTGAGCCGCTGCACCAGATCGCGAGTATGCGGCAGGACGTAACGGCGGTAGTCCTCAACGCTCAGGCAGCCGACCCAGCTATCGAAAATCTGGAGGGCATCAGCGCCGCCCTGCACCTGGTCTGCGGAATAAGAAGCCAGTACTTCGATCAGCTTCTGCATGAGAATTTGCCAGGCAGCCGGATCGGTGTACATCATCTTTTTTGTATGGATGTAGTTGCGCGAGCCGCCACCTTCGATCATGTAGCTGGCCAGAGTGAAGGGAGCGCCGCAGAAACCGATGACCGGCAGCTTCTCGCCAAAATGCTTTACCACTTTGCGAATGGATTCAGCAACGTAGCCCAACTCGGAGCTGCGGTGGGTCTGAAGGGCGTCCACATCGGCCTTCGTACGCAGCGGCTTTTCGATCACCGGGCCCTCTCCGGCAGCAAAGCGGAAGGGCAGACCCATGACCTCAAGGGGCAGCAGGAGATCGGCAAAGATGATGGCGGCGTCCACATCGAGCTTTTCAGCAGCGGTGATGGTGACATCGGCGGCGATTTCCGGGGTCTTACAAATATCTAAGATAGAATGCTGCTTGCGTACGGCGCGGTATTCAGCCATGTAACGGCCAGCCTGACGCATGAGCCAGACAGGCGTAACATCCACGGATTCGCAGCGGCAGGCGCGGACAAACCTTGAGTTCGGGGCAGACATTTCCTTTAAGAATGTAGCATTTTTAAGCCATTCAGGAGCACCCCGCTCACCTTTTGGGGATTGAGGTAAGGGGGCAAATTTGATTTATTAAAGGAACTCCAAACCGAGAACCTTGAGGGGCAGGCCCTACGGCATGGCAGATTGGGATCCGAACCTTACGGATTATCGAGACGGCGATACCAATTCAGTCGGTAGCGAACACTGCTTTCAAACGGTATCCTAGCAGGAAAGGAGCGTCTCCAATGGAAAACCTTGATTGGTCAAAATGCCCTGTTGTAGAGAGCATTCCGGGGAAAGTGAGCGGTGCATGGGTATTCCGCAACTCGCGGACTCCCGTTAAGCTTATTTTCGAGAACCTTGAAGATGGTATGACGATCAATGAAATCATCGAACAATACCCTGTCTCTCGGGATGAGATTGCTGCCGTCCTGGACTTTGTAGCTCGTACGCTCGACTCCGTGGCATCCTAAGCCGTGCTGGTTCTATTCGATAACAATGTGCCGCGCGGCCTGACCCGTGCCCTCATTGGGCATACTGTCCGCGAATCGCGGGAACAAGGCTGGGATAGACTACAAAACGGCGAGTTGCTTCGTGTTGCTGAAGAGACCGGTTTTCATGTAATGGTTACATCTGACAAAAGCATACGTTACCAGCAGAATCTGGAAAGCCGGAGGATTGCGTTAGTTGTCTTAACCCAAGGGCGCTGGCGTGCTGTCCGCAAGAGACTTACAGAAATTGCTCAAGCTGTCGATGCCGCGCGGCCTGGCACTTATACGGAAGTGGAAATTCCTTTTGAGTAAAAAATTCGGCTCAAACCGATGTAAGACTCCGGTCATCGGCTCGTCAGAAGTAATTGTTTAGCTGGAACCGAAGATCAATCTTCCTGTCAAATAACATCATCGTACGGTGGGATTTTCACATGACGAGAAAGAAGGTGCTGCTTTCATGGAGCAGCGGAAAAGACAGTGCCTGGACGTTGCATGTCCTGCGGCAACAGGGGGACTGCGAGATTGCCGGACTGATTACCACCATCAATTCGGCTTTTGACCGGGTGGCCATGCATAGCTCGCGCCGCCAACTGGTCGAGATGCAGGCTGAAGCCGCCCGCCTGCCCCTGATTGCCGTGCCGTTGCCCTGGCCGTGTTCGAATACTGATTATGAATGCGCTATGAAAAAGGTGTGCGATGAAGCCGTAGCGCAGGGGGTAACGGCGATTGCCTTCGGCGATCTGTTCCTGCAAGACATTCGCGCCTACCGGGAACGTCAGTTGCAGGGTACGGGCCTGGAACCGCTGTTCCCGGTCTGGCAGATACCTACGGATCAACTTGCACAAGAGATGATCCGGGGCGGCCTGAAAGCCAAGCTGGTATGCATCGATCCGAAGAAGCTTGGGCCGGAATTTGCCGGGCGGGATTTCGACGAACAGCTTCTGCGTGATTTGCCAGGGGGAATCGATCCCTGCGGGGAGAATGGCGAGTTTCATTCGTTTGTCTATGCAGGACCGATGTTTGACCGGGAGATTCCGGTGATAGCGGGCGAGCGCATGCAGAGGGATGGGTTCTGGTATGCGGACCTGCTGCCGGACAGGGCAGTTTTGGCCGCTGATTCACGCTGAAAGGCCAAAATCTCAACACAGATTCAACAGATTGACACAGATAAATCCTGAGATGAAAATGCGGCGCTTTCGCGCCGTATTCCGGCATTCACGTTTGGTCGAATTAGATAGTCTTGCTTGGCCGTGCCATGCCCAGCATGATCTGGAAGAGCAACAGCCAGCGCTTGAGGTTTACGGTGATGAGGAAGTTTTCCTTCGCGTGTTCTTTGCCGTTTTTGCCGAGTTGCACGGCAAATTCAGGGTGTGTCAACAGATAGCGAATCTGGTAGGCACAGCCTTCCACGGAGTGCACCAGTACTCCGGTGAGCTTGTGGATGACCTGGGTGGGAATGCCTCCCACAGCCCCGGCCACCACGGGCTTCTCTTTCCACAAACCCTCGGTCACGGTGAGGCCAAAGCCTTCTTTCAGTGACTTCTGCACAATGATGGTCGAGGCCCTTTGCAGCGCGTTGATCTCGAGCGCCGACCACGGGGGCAGGTTGAGAATGATCACATCAGGATCGTCTCCGGCGGCATCCATCACTTCCTGCAATACGACGGCACCTTCCGGATCATCGGTTGCGCCGCCGCCGGCGAGCACAAGCTGGCAATCCACGTACTTCTTGACCAGCTTGTAAGCCTCGATTACGCCGACCGGATCTTTGAGGCGGTCAAAGCGGGAAATCTGGGTAATGACCGGACGCGAGCGATCAATGCCGAAATCGTCGCAGACCTTGTTGATATAGCTCTCCTCCAATTCCTTGTTCTTCTCCGAAAGCGGATCAATTGAGGGATAGAAAAGATACTGTGGAATCGAGAGCTGCCGCGTGAACGCCGGGGCCGAGAAGATGGCGGCGTCATACTGCTCCACCATCGGCTTCAGGAAGTCCCATACACCGGGATGAGGATTGGAGAGATCGATGTGGCAGCGCCAGATCCAGCGTCCGCGCGTGTCCGACTTGGAGCGGACCAGCCCGGCAGGTTGAGGATCATGAATCACGAACAGGTCTTCCACAAACTCCATGCGCTGACGGTTCTGCTCGTTGTAAGACATGAAGATTTCCTGAATGGTCTTGGTGAGGTTGTACTCACCGCCATGCAGCGCATTGTGAAAGCCTTTGGTAACTTCATAGAAGTCGTTGCCGCCAGTAATTACCTCCCATTTGGTGGGGATTTCCAGCTCATTCATCAGCGGGATAAGCCGGTTCAGAATTTCGGCCACACCGCCGCCCACCGCGGTGGAGTTGACCATCTTGACGGTCTTGCTGCGCAGATGACGGGCAAGGAAGCGAATCTCATCCAGTTCAGGACGGCCGATGATGGAGGCATAATCTTCCAGCCGCGGGGGCGCGGCTGGTGGTGGCGGCTCGGTGCTGATGCGTGGGTGCTTGCGCCGCTCGATGAAATGCGCCGGCAAATCGGTTTGCCGGAAACGGCGCTCTTTCTGTCCGGGTGGAGGCGCACTGGAAGGCTCGCTGGCGCCCGGCTGATTTTCCACTTGCTGGTTGTCCCCGGCTTCTTTGATTTGCAGGTTCTGGTCCAGGTCTTTTCTCTTCATCGGAATCTTCTCCCACGGTGCTGCGGTTATGCGCGGTTCATTTCGGCTTCAATCACTTTCAGAATGCTGCGGCGCACAGTTTCCAGCGTAGACGTGTAGATATCTATGCGGTTCATACGGTCAGCAGCCTGTGCAAGGTCCAGCTCCTGCTCCAGCCACACGGAGAAATCGTTGTTGTTGAGCTTCAGGCGCAGGCGGGCATCAATGAAGTGGTAATAGATGGCATGAATGCTGACTTTGCGCAGCCCGTCAGTAAATTCTTCAAGGTTGCGGGCCACGTAAGGCGTAGGCACCACTACCAGGTCGGCAGCCATAAGGTAGAAAGGCTCCATGGCCTGCTTGGTGGCGGCGCGCGGATTCTTCTGCAGGTGTGCCTCAATCAGGTGCACCAGGCGCTCGCGCAGAGCGGCAAGCGAGGTGAACTCGCGAATGTCGAGAGAGGCAAGCCTTTCCGCCAGTTCGACTTCATTGCAGGCGGCAAACGCCCAATGAGAGAAGTCGTTGGAAAAGCCCTCCTTGATGAAGTGGTGCTCTTCCAGCGTCTGGAAGGTGTGCTGGAAGATGGATGCGTCCGGACAAGACCGGATCGCTTCCAGCAGCTCCTGTAAGTTAGTAGCCTTTTCCTTCCCGATCCGCAACAGGTGCGAGGCCGAGTTGAAGTAAAAAGGCGAACGCGCCCATCGCGGTTGGGTGGAGGGCAGTGATGGTGCCGTGGCCATGGAACTCCTCCTGCCGCGTTTCGGGTTTTGACCCGATTCGCTGTATCTGAATTTCTTTAGGATGCCCGGCTGCCCAGCTCTGTTGTTCCAGAGAACGGGCAATCCGGAGTTAATGGCGGTGCAGCCCGCCAGGTGGCGCGAACAAAAACGAAAAAGAAATACCGAGCAGCAGCATCCATCCAAGGTTTGCCTTGGCTGTCTGATTGCCAATAGAAAGACTGCCTACAGGGTTGAACAGGAAGAAGGCAAAGATCACGGCGGCCAGCACCGTGCCGATGATACCGGCACGAGTTCCGTAGATGGACGAGATGAGCAGTAGAATCGCGGTGAACACCAGGGGGACAACAACTACCCACTTGTGCCCTGCTGCTACGGCGCTTACACCCACAGCAGCAATGGCAGACAACAGAGCGCCGATCAGCGAGTCTACCAATCGCAGATGACGCATTCGTTCTACTTTATGTTTTAAGTTCAGTCTTCTCATAGTTCCAACCTTAGGATGACAAAAGGCAGGGTTGCTGTGGGAAAAATCGAGAGTTGGCTTTGAGTTGCAGCCGGAGCTTGCTGCTGCCGAGTCAAGTCTGCACAACACAGTTCCAGGACAGCGGCTCCGTGCCCATGATCAGGAGCGCTCTACAGCGGCTTGGTAATTCCAGCAGCTACTCTGGATTTCTCTCGTCAATGGCATCTTAAGAGGTGTAAGGTTTTGGCCAGGCCCTACGAGCAAGAACGATATGCACGCTGGCGATCCATTTCTTTTTCAGCTTTTCTTCATTTTCGTCTGGGCCAAGCTCTTTGGAGAGATCTTTGAACGCTTGCAACTCCCGGCCGTGCTGGGGGAGATTCTTGCCGGTGTGCTGGTCGGTCCTTCTGTCACCAACCTGGTGACGCCGGATGAAGCCATTTATTCTATTGCGGAGATTGGAGCAATCTTCCTGCTCTTTACCGTGGGTCTTGACACCCAACCCAAAGACCTGCTCAGCGTTGGCCGTACCTCACTCTATGTAGCCCTGGCCGGAATCGCCGTGCCTTTCCTGTTTGGCTTCACTTACATGATCCTGGTGCATGACTCCGCTCATGAAGCGGTGTTTGTGGCTGCCGCCATGGTGGCCACCAGCGTGGGAATCACAGCGCGCGTATTAGGGGACATGCACGTGCTGCAAACACTGCCGGCGCGCATCATCCTGGGAGCGGCGGTGTTTGATGACATCCTGGGAATGATCCTGCTGAGCGTGGTAGTTGGCCTGGTCAGCACCACCGGGCTGCCCTGGGCACAGTTGACTATCGCATCCATTGAGGCCATCGGGTTTGCCCTGCTCATGATGTTTTATGCGCCGCGGGTGGTGCGCAGAATGGAGCCGGGTTTGGAGAGAATGTCCACCCAGGATGCGCCGCTGGTGATCGCGCTGGCCATCTGCCTGGGCTTGTCGTATGCGGCGGTAAAGATCGGCATGGCTGCGATTATCGGTGCGTTTTTCGCCGGGCTGGCATTTGCGGAATATTCGCCGCGCTGGAACCTGCGTCCGCGCGCCTTCGCCATCAACGAATTTCTCGCGCCGTTTTTCTTTTTCAGCATGGGAGCACGGCTGAACCTGGCAGTGTTCAATCGCAAGCTGATCATCTCGGCCATTGTGATTTCCCTATTGGCCTTTTTGTCGAAGCTGGTTGGATGCAGCCTGCCGGTGATGGCCACCGGCTGGAAAAATGCGCTGAAGGTTGGAGTGGGCATGGTGCCGAGGGGTGAAGTGGGATTGATCGTGGCCCTGGTCGGTTTGCAGATGAACATCATCTCGCCTTCAGCTTACGCGCTGGTGATTATCATGACCGGTGTGACCACGCTGGTGGCCCCGCCGATTCTGAAGGTTCTATTCCGGAATGATATTCCGGCACAGCCGACGTTTGTGGAGCGACGGCGAAGTGCGATGTGAAAAATCAGCACTCAGCCCCTCTACATCCTCGTACATCTCCTTGTGCAATTTCGGCAGAGACAGATTATTTTCCGCTGATGCATGCTGATTGTCGCCGAAAAATCAAAACCTCAACACAGATAGCACAGATAGAACGGATCAGCACAGATTCAGGGCAGAGAAACGTTAACTCTTCTATAATTCGCGGTTACTTTTCTCCAGGAGATTTCATTCATGGCAGGAGTGAGTGGGCGGGTGGCGCTGGTTACGGGAGCTTCGCAGGGAATAGGGCGTGCGTGTGCGCTGGCGTTGGCCGAAGGCGGAGCCTCTGTGGCTCTTGGTGCGCGCAATGAGGAAAAACTGGCTGAAGTGGCCAAGGAAATCGAAGGTACAGGGGGGCAGGCGGCGGCTTTCCGCATGGATGTAAGCAATGAAGATGAAGCCAAGGCCGCCGTGAAAGCCGCGATTGAGCGTTTCGGAAAAGTTGACATTCTGGTTAACAATGCCGGAGTGACCCGCGATACCCTGCTCCTGCGCATGAAGCGCACCGACTGGGACACCGTACTGCAAACCAACTTAAGCGGTCCGTTTTACTGCACCCAGGCAGCCATCGGCTCAATGCTCAAGCAGCGCTGGGGCAGAATTATCAACATCACCAGTGTCTTCGGACAGACAGGCCAGACAGGCCAGGCAAATTACGCGGCGTCAAAAGCGGGGCTGATTGGGTTCACCATGTCGATGGCGCGGGAGGTAGCTTCACGCAACATTACCGTGAATGCCGTAGCACCGGGATACATTGAAACGGCGATGACCGAAGGACTCTCAGCAGAATTGAAATCCAAGGTGAACGAGATGATTCCGCTGGGGCGCGCAGGCTCGGATATGGATGTGGCGTATGCAGTGAGATTCCTGGCATCCGAAGAAGCCGGGTACATCACTGGCCATGTGTTGAAGGTGAACGGTGGAATGTTGATGGGGTAAAGGTACCTCTTAGCTCTTAGCTTTATCTCGTGCAGGATGCTGCGTTTTGAGCCCTCAAGAGTGCGGAGCGCAGCCGCAACAGAAACCCAACTTAAACCAAACCCTAACCACAAAGGTCACTGAGGTTTCACAAAGGAACACGGAGGAAAGCTTTTGAAGGGAATCAAGAATCGGAGTATCAATAGATTTTCTTCGCGAACGGCAAAGGATTTCAGGATTTGCAATACAGAGGAAAGCTTTTGGGGGAAAATCGAGAATTCGTGTAAGAAATTCTTGGTTAAATCTTGAGAAATAACCTTACGTGCAGGTATGACAAAAATTGTGCTTGCACAAACCTTCTACTCTGATTACTATTCACGCAACCCCCGGCAGCAACCCTTGAGAGCTTGTTCATGAACATTGGCGAGACAATCAGAAACTACAGAATGCAAAAAGGGATGTCGCAGGGCGACATCGAAAAACGAACAGGTTTACTACGTTGTTACCTGTCACGAGTGGAAAACGGACATACCATTCCCTCTCTTGATACGCTGGCCAAAATCGCCCAGGCCATGGAGTTGCCCCTGGGACAGTTCTTTGCCGAGAACCACACCAACGGCAGCAATCCCAAAAACCTGCCGGCGCTCACCGAAGAAGAGGTTCGCTTCCTGAGCCAGATCCGCCGTTATTCTTCCAACCTGAATGAAAGTGACCGCAAACTGGTGCTGGCCATGGTGAAGAAGATGGCGGCAACTGCGAAATAAGCACTCAGTCATCAGCACTCAGCATTCAGTCCCTGAACATCATCGTAAACCCCACTTTGCCATTTGGCAGAAGCAGTTAGATTCTTGCCGCTGATTACGCTGATCATTTCTAGAGCTTGAATTCAGGTTCGGGGGTTCTCGTTGATCTATTCGCGGAGACTCGCGCAAGTCGCGGCATACTTGTTTCTGGAGCAATGTTTCAGGACTGAATGCTGAGTGCTGATGGCTGAATGCTTCTTATGCAGCTTTGCTGATCTCGCTCAGCGCCATCACTGCCAGTTCCAGGCGGTCGCGGGCGCCGGTTTTGGTGAAGATGCTCTGGAGATGGCGCTTGACCGTGTTTTCGCTGATGGTGAGTTGCTGGCCGATGTCCTTGTTTTTCATGCCACGGGCCACGTAGTAGGCGATCTGGCGTTCGCGTTCAGAAAGCCGGGCCAGCGCATTGCTGGAGGTCTTGGATTCGGCTGTCATGGTGGTGAGAACCTGCTGCGCGAGTTCATCGGAGAATGCCAGCTCTCCGTTGGCCACGGTGCGGATGGCGGCAAAGAGTTTTTCCGGGCCATCACTCTTGAGAACAAGGCCGCGCCCACCGAGCTTTACCACCTGGGCATAATCCATTTCGCTGTCTGAGCCGGTGAGTACGACAGCGGCAACCCGGCTGCCGCCCCGGTCGAGTGTCCGCAGGACTTCAAATCCGTCACCGCCCGGCATGAACAGATCAAGCACCAACACGTCTGGAGGGTGCTGCTGCGTCAGGGCAAGCGCCTCCTGGCCGTTACTGGCCAGTCCTTCGACCTGGAAATCCGGCTGGGTAGCGAGTAAAGCTCCCAAAGATTCCCGCAGGACAGCATGATCATCAGCAATCACAATCCGGATTTTGGACGTAGCAGCGCTATTGGCAACCATAACGAATTGTTAGATGCAATCCAGAGCAGTTGTGTTTGGCCGTCTGAAAGGGAATCCAGTTCTGCACCTCCTGACCAAAGCAACTCCAGGAAAGCGCCCTAAGGCAAAAATCCTTCTGCCCGGCAGCAAGGCTCGCTTGGCAAGTCTGCAAATGGGTGTATCCTTAACAAGGCAAAAGGATTTTCCTTCCCGATTACCGTGGTAACCCGTGCGTAATTCCTTCCTATGGTATAGTCCGCGTCGTAACCGACCCTCCCCGGATCGGAGCCTGCGCGTGACTATTGACGAAGAATTATCAGCACTGGATGACAATCTTCGTCGTCTGAAAGTGGAGTACGACATCTTTTTCGGTGGTGGTTCCAAGAAGCCTCCAACCGATATCGAATGGCGGGTGCAGAACCTGCTGAAGAAACACTCCGACGGGCACAAGCTGAACTTTGCCCAGCGCTTCCGATTCAACACCATGCAGCAGCGCTATGCCCTTTTCTCGGCGCTATGGCAGCAGAAGCTCAGAATCAAGGAAGAGGGATACCGCCGCCCCCAGGATGCCATACTGGGAATCCAGGGCCTGCGCGTGGAACAGCAGCATGCTGCTGAAGCCGCGCTTAAACATCAGCATGCGCCAGTCCGGGAGAGCACTTCAGGCGAGCAGTTCCGCGTCCACTGCTCTGACGTGAATGCGGAACCGGCAAAGGTGGAGGCGCTCTACAAGGCTTTGGTCGAGACCAAGAAAAAAGTCGGCGAGCACGGCGCCGGAAGTCTGGATTCGTTCAGGAAATTCGTGCAGCAGAAGACCTCGCAACTCCGCAAAGAATATGGCTGTGAACAGGTGGAATACACCGTGGAGATGCGCGACGGCCAGGTCAAGCTGAAGGCCAAGCCCAAAATCGCGGAGCCCATGAGTAAATGAGTAAGTTGGTAATTGGGTAAGTTAGCCAAATATCAACCTCATCCAGAGTGCTCGCCGCAGAACGGCATAGCTTTCGATTATGCCGTGCCACGGTCTTTGCTGGATTTCTTCAACCGCATGGCCTTTGACGCGCTGGCCAGCCGCGTGGCCGCTGCCGGTGAACCGTTCGTCAGCTTCTTTGAGCCGAAAGGGCTCTCCCAGCACTTGCAGCAGAACGGATTTCGCCTTCCCGAAGATCTTGGCAGCGATGAGATCAATGCGCGTTATTTCAGCGGCCGCTCTGACGGACTGCAGGTGCGTGGAAACCTGGGGCGGCTGATGTGTGCGCGAACCTGAGCGAGCCTGACAGCACCGGATCGTTCTTATCTCTCCTGGGGCATCTTGCTAAGAAATTTCCAATGTGACAGCGATTAACCCTGTCTGCCGCTTTTCTCGATTCACGAATTCCAACTTTGCACATCGCTGCATTTTTTTCAGATATGTACGCTCTCTCGAAGTATGATTGACCCTCTGTGGGGGCTGCATCATGTGGAGAACATGCGTTTCGTTGTGTCTCTTTGCCATTATGATTCTTCTCAGTGGTTGCGGCGGCGGTAGCTCGCCGATGGTTTCCAGCCAGCCGGTGAGCATCGTGTTCAACGGGAACTACGAATTCGCGGCGATCTCCCAATCATCTCCGGCCAACAATTTTTTCCTGCGGGGCTTTCTGCGTAATAATTCGACTGGATCTTTCGACATACCCGTCTCAGACGTGAATCTCACCAATACATGTCTCAAGGGGATCTTATCCTCCCTGATTGCCACTCTCTCCGGCAAGGTAGATTCAGGTGGAAGCTTCACTCTTAAACTCACAGCCGCTCCCAGCACAGATCAGATGAACATCAATGCGACCATCAGTCAGGACGGACAGACGATTTCCAACGGCTCCTATACCATCGGCCGTGATTGCGCGGATTCAGGGACCGTAACCGGCTTCGCCGTGCGTCCATTCACAGGCACCTACAAAGGCTCAGTCAAGACCAGCAGCGGAACTGTGGGGGCCACCTTGGTGATAGATACTCAGGGAAGCGCCACCACAGCTTTCGGCAGTTTTCCATTGACCGGCTCTGTAGTTTTCACGAATACAGGTATATGCGACCCGACACTTGCTGGATTTTTTGGTACGCAATTGGCCTTGGACGGCTCAGCCGCAGGCGCTTCGCTATCTCTCCACACCGCGCCCAATCCAGAGTTTGTTGCGGTGGAGATTTCCGGCTTGGCGACAAGCGGTACCGCAAATACAATCCAGGCAACTGCCCGAATTAGCACATGCATACCGCCCACCATCACGCTGACGCGGCAGTGACAGGCTCCCGCCCAAATTCTGTTGAATTTCTGATAGCTTAATCAGTACTTCTTTCAACACCTTTTCCCGAGGACCATCGTGCCCAAAATTCAGCGCGCTATTCTGAGTGTGACCGATAAAACCGGTCTGGTTGCGTTCGCCAAAAAGCTGGCAGAGATGAAAGTAGAGCTGGTCTCGACCGGCGGAACCGCCAAGTTGCTGCGTGATTCCGGTGTGCCTGTAAAAGACATATCCGACCTCACCAGATTTCCCGAGATGATGGATGGCCGCGTGAAGACGCTGCACCCCAAGGTGCATGGCGGCATTCTTCATATACGCGACAACCCCAGTCATGTAGCGGCAGCGAAGGAGCACGGCATCCAGCCCATCGATATGGTGGTGGTGAACCTCTATGCCTTTGAGAAAACGGCTTCCAAGCCGGGCGTGCATTTTGAAGAGGTGATCGAGAACATCGATATTGGCGGGCCTTCGATGGTTCGTTCGGCAGCCAAGAATTTCCACGACGTTGCCATTGTGACTTCCCCCGATGATTACCAGTCGATTGCCGAGGAGATGAGCAAATGCGGCGGCGAGCTGAGCCTGGGCACGCGCTGGCGGCTGGCGCAGAAGGCCTTTGCCACCACAGCCGCTTATGACAGCGCCATTGCCGCTACCCTGCCCACGGTTTCACTCGAAGGCGATAAGTTCCAGATGGGGCAGGGCGCTGGGAGCGCCTTCCCTTCAGTGCTGCGCCTCTCGCTGAACAAAGTAATGGATTTGCGTTATGGAGAGAACCCACACCAGAAAGCGGCCATGTATTCGGATGGCTCAGGCATGGGCGTTGCCAATGGCAAGCAGATTCAGGGCAAGGAGCTCTCTTACAACAACATTGTTGACTTGCAGGCAGCCTGGGATCTGGCCCAGGAGTTTGACGAGACCGTCTGCGCGATCATCAAGCACACCAACCCCTGCGGCACGGCCACGGGCAAGACTGTGCGCGAGGCTTACGTACGCGCCTTGGAGGCCGATCCGGTTTCTGCTTTTGGCGGAGTGATTGGGGTAAATCGCGTGATCGATGGCGAGGCAGCGGAAGAGATGGCCAAACTGTTTGTGGAGGCCATTGCAGCGCCGGGCTTCGATGCAACGGCACGGGAGAAATTTGCAGCCAAGAAGAACCTGCGCCTGGTGGAAATCAAACCCAGTCCGGAGAAGCTGACAATGAAGTATGTTTCCGGGGGGATGCTGGTACAGGATGCCGATGTTCGTCCTCTAACGCCGGCGGATTTAAAGGTGGTCACCCAGCGGCAGCCTTCTGCGGAGGAGATGCGCGCGCTACTTTTTGCGTGGAAAGTATGCAAGCACGTGAAGTCCAACGCGATCTTATATGCGAGGGACGGCCAGAGTGTAGGCGTGGGAGCAGGGCAGATGTCCAGGGTGGATTCCTGCAAGATCGGCGCGATGAAGGCAGTGCTGCCGCTGCAGGGCACCGTAGCTGCTTCAGACGCGTTCTTTCCCTTTCCTGATGGCGTGGAAGAGATTGCAAAAGCAGGGGCTATGGCCATTATCCAGCCCGGAGGCTCGGTGCGTGACCAGGAGGTAACTGACGCGGCCAACCGGCTCGGATTAGCCATGGTCTTTACCGGAGTGCGTCACTTCCGTCACTAGAACTGCTCCGCTTTCTCGCCTGCAAAGCCGGCCGGTAGCGGCTACAATTAAGGCTGAGAAAAAGCAAAGCGCGCAGCTACTCCGCGGCATCCAATCAAGGGGTTATTTTCTGTAAGTTTATGACATTTCATAAAGTTCGCTTTCTTCCTGCCGTTCTAGTTCTGGCATCACTTCCGATGTTAGGTCAACAGACTCCCTCTGCAAACCCGAAAGGCAGCGGCGACGCGAACGATGCGCCGGTGGCTTCCCAACCTGCAGAATCCAGCAAAACCGGCACCCAGGCGGCTGCACCCAAGAAGACCGATCGCGCAGCGGCCTATTATCACTATGGCCTGGCGCACATGTATGAAGAGATGGTGGCCATGTATGGCCGCGCCGAATATGCCAATAAGGCCATTGAAGAGTACCGGCTGGCCATTGAGAATGACCCCTCATCTGAATATCTGAATGCCGGACTGGCGGAACTTTATGCCAAGACCGGAAGAATTCGTGACGCGGTTCTGGAAGCGCAGGAGATCATCAAGCGCGATCCCAACAACCTGGAGGCGCGCAAGTTGCTGGGCCGCATTTACCTGCGGTCGCTGGGAGATATGCAGTCGGGCAGCCAGTCACAGGAAGTGCTGAAGCTGGCGGTTGAGCAGTACGAAGCCATCGTAAAGATTGAACCGGAGAACATCGATAACCACCTGCGGCTGGGACAGCTCTACATCCTGAACAAAGACCTGCTGAAAGCTGAAAACGAGTTCAAGGCCGCCGTAAAGATCGATCCCCATTCTGAAGAAGCCGTTACGAATCTGGCTTACCTCTACAACGAAGAGGGCGACAATAAGCGGGCGGCAGAGACGCTGAGCGCGGTGCCGGAGGGTGCGCGCACGGGAAAGATATTCGCCGCGCTGGGGTATACCTACGAGCAGCAGAAAGATTACAAGAAAGCTATCACCGCCTACCGGCAGGCTATCGAACAAGATAAGGACAATCTGGATGCTATGCGCGGACTGGCGCAGAACCTGGCCAATGACGGCCAGATCGACGCGGCGCTGGCGGAATACAACGCCATCCAGGAAGCCGATCCGCAAGATGCGCAGGCAGCCCTGCGCATTGCAGAGATTTACCGACGCCAGGGCAAGTTCGATCTGGCTATGAGCAACCTGAAGAAGGCTGAGTCGCTGGTGCAGGATTCGCTCGAGATTCCCTACAATGAAGCGCTGATTCTGGAAGCGCAGGGCAAATATGACGAGGCTGCCGATCTTCTGCAGAAGCTGCTGGCGCGCACCACTCATCCTGACAACAAGTACAGCGCGGGCGAACGCAACAACCGGGCATTGTTCCTGGAACGGCTGGGCAATATTTACCGGGAAGAGAGCCGTCCGCTGCTGGCAATGGAGACTTTCCGCAAGGTTGTCGATCTGGGCGGAGATGAGGCCGCACGCGGCTACCAGGAGATCATTGATTCCTACCGTGATCAGAAGCAGTGGGCTGAAGCCACCAAAACGGCCCAGGAGGCGGTCGCCAAGCTGCCCAACGATAAAGGCCTGAAGCTGGTTCTGGCGGCCCAGCTTGCCGACAATGGCAAAGCCGATGAAGCCCTCAAGGTGGCGAAGGGATTGATCAAAGGATCAGCGGAGGACCGCGAAACTTATGTTGGACTTTCACAGATCAATGCCCGGCTGAAGCGCTGGAAAGAAGCAGAAGATGCGCTGAACGAAGCGGAAAAGCTCTCAGCCCGTCCGGAGGAAAAAGAATACATTCTGTTCCTGAAAGGATCGCTCTTCGAACGGCAGAAAAAATATGAACAGGCCGAGCAGGCATTCCGGCAGGTGTTGCAGCAGGATCCTAACAACACCATGACGCTCAACTACCTGGGCTACATGCTGGCTGACCGCAATGTGCACCTGGAAGAAGCGCTGGCGCTGATCAAGAAAGCGCTGCAATTCGATCCGCAGAACGGAGCCTATCTCGATTCACTGGGCTGGGCCTATTTCAAGCTCGGAAATTTCGATCAGGCTGAAGAGAACCTGCGCAAAGCTGCCGACAAGACTCCGAATGACGCTACCGTGCAGGATCATCTCGGTGAACTATATGCCAAGACTGCGCGCTGGAAGATGGCGGCCACGCACTGGGAGCGCGCCCTGAATGAGTGGAACAAATCCGCGCCGGGTGACGTGGATCAGCAGGACGTAAGCCGCGTCCAGAAGAAACTTGAGACCACCAAGGTAAAGCTGGCACAGCAGAAGCAGGAATAAGAAGATTTGAAATTGGGCAATTTAGAATTTGCAATTTAAAGCGCAATCGCTCAAACTTTGTTTAATTACAAGTTACCAATTGCAAATCACCAATTCCATGCTTGCTCCTTATGCGTTGCGTCCGGAGGAGACTCGCGGGCGGCGCTATCCTGAAGCACGGCATCCTTATCGCAATGATTTCCAGCGTGACCGCGACCGCGTGATCCATTCCCGGGCCTTCCGTCGCCTGGAAAACAAGACACAGGTATTTACCCGCCGCTACTCTGATCATTTTCGCAACCGGCTTACGCATACCATTGAAGTGGCGCAGATTTCCCGCACCATTGCCGCTGAACTGGGCTTGAATGACGACCTGGTGGAGACGCTGGCCCTGGTGCATGACATCGGGCACCCACCTTTTGGACATTCCGGCGAGCATGCTTTGAACGCTGCCATGCACGAGCATGGCGACAGCTTTGATCACAATCTCCACGCTCTGCGCACGGTGGAGCAATTTGAGCAGCGCTATGCCGATTTTCCCGGCCTGAATCTTACGTTTGAGGTGCGTGAAGGCATCATCAAGCATTCCTGCGATTACGATCCCCAGGTGTTCCCGCATTTGAGCGAATACCTGCTGGATCAGCGTCCGCCGCTGGAAGCACAGCTCATCGATTTCACCGACGAAATTGCCTACAATACCGCGGACCTCGATGATGGACTGGAGTCGCGCATCATTACCGTGCGGCAGGTACGCACTGGCTTGCCGGTCTTTGCGCTGCTCTATGACGAGGCAGAACATCGCTATCCCAAAGCACCAGACAAACTGAAGTTCAATGAGACGCTGAAGCGGCTTGTGGACCGACTGGTGAGCGACCTGATCGACAACACCAGAAAGGCGCTGGCAGCCACGTATCTGGATTCCGTCGAGGCGGTGCGCCGCCATCCTAACCGGGTGGTCGCCTTCAGTCCTGAGATAGAAAAGGAGCGCCAACAGATCAAGGCATTCCTATACGAGAATGTCTATTTCAGCGCTCCGCTGAAAGCCGATAAGAAGAAAGCCGAGCGGCTCATCGCCGAGGTTTTCGCTTTCTTTATCAAGTCTCCGGAAAAGCTGCCCGCCAGCTATCAGGAGAAGATGCTGCACGAACCGCTGCACCGGGTGGTGTGCGACTACATTGCCGGCATGACGGACAACTACGCCCAGGAGCAGCACCGGGCTTTCTGCAGCGAACGGAAGAAGGCCGTCAGCAGCCCCCAGTGAGAAATCTCTCATTCAGCCTGTACGGCACAAAATAGTAAACCTCGCAAAAATCCGTACTATCATCGTTCATCATTCAGAGACTCCGAATTAGGGGGCGCCATGTCTATTTATATTGGCCGAGTGGTCCTGGCCATCTGCTTATTGTCGTCTTGCATGTTGGCACAGACGGGCAGCGATCAGTCTTATGCCGATGAGCGGCAAAAAGCTGTTGCGCTATTCAACGAACACAAAGAGCTGAAAGCTCTTCCGCTTTTTGAAGAGCTGGCTGCAAAGGACCCGAAAGATGCTGACGTGCAAATGGGGCTCGGGGCATGTCTGGTGAGCCATAGCGCTACAGTGACGGACCCGGAGGCTTCTGCCAAAGAACTTGTGCGGGCCAGGGAGGTGCTGCTGAAGGCGCAGGAACTTGGCAATCACAGTACCTTGCTGCAAAACCTGTTGCAATTACTTCCTGCTGACGGCAAGCTTCGTTATTCCGGCGGCCCGGAAGACCAGGCAATGCGCGCCGGAGAAGCTGCTTTTGCGCGGCGGGACTTTCCTGAAGCTATCAAGAGCTACTCGAAGGCGCTTGAGTTAAATCCTAAGAATTATTCCGCAGCCTTATTTGTGGGTGACAGCTATTTTGCCGCCAACGATTTCACCAACGCTGCGGTCTGGTATCAACGCGCCATCGAAGTTGACCCCAACCAGGAGACGGCCTACAGGTATTACGCGGACATGCTTACAAAAAGTGGTGATATGGAGAAAGGCCGCAAGATGGCGATACAGGCGGTGATTGCCGAACCCTACAACCCGATTACCTGGCGGGGACTGCAACAGTGGGCCCATACGAACCATGTGCAACTAAACCGCGTCTCCATCAAGGTACCCAACAGCGTGAGCCAGACTGACGAGAAAAACATCCAGATCAACATAGATCCAAAACAGCCGGAGGAAAGCTCCTCTATGTGGATGGCATATAGCCTTTCCAAAGCACTATGGCGTGGTGACAAATTCAAACAACAGTTCCCACGAGAGAAACAATACCGGCACAGCCTGGCTGAGGAAGCTGATTGCCTCAATCTGGCGGCAACGGTCTTTCTGGAAAGCGCTCAGAGTAAGAAGAAAACCTTGGCGGTGCCGAAGGACCCTGATTTGGCCACTCTGCTACGGCTCAAGCAGGCGGAGATGATCGAGCCTTACGTGCTGCTCAATGCCGCCGATAACGGCATCGCTCAGGACTATGCTGCGTATCGCGAGAAGAACAGGGGCAAGCTGGAGCAATACCTGAGCGAATTCATAGTGCCACCCGCTCCGGCCAAGTAGCCGGGCAGAGGGTATGGGCGTTCAGCATAAACCATCCTCGCCGTTTGAGCTCTAGCGCTTGCCCTGAGCATTACCTCCAACTGCTGCCGCTGCGCCTGAGTTAGTCACCGTAGCAGTCTCTTTCAAATGGGTTTGGACGGCCTGGGCAATTACGTTGGCCGGCACGTCCTGTCCAAAGAGCTTTTTCACCGTGGCCGCTGCCGCTTCGCTGAATTTTGCGATACTAGCGATGGCCAGATCGGTGACCTGTGGAGGCGCCTGCTGAACAAAGCCATCGATTACTTGGGCGTATTCCTGTCCCGAGGTGAACATGGCGAGCATCCTGGCTGCCGTCAGCGGGTCGCCATAGATCTTGAATTCCGAAGCAGAGAGCGCATTCCCCATAGCCGTTGCCATAGCGATACGAACGTCACGCTCAGCCGCGATTTTGGCTTTCTGCACTTCCAGTTCAAAGGACAGCCGCTGGTTGGCGCTCTTGGTCTCCAGTTCCAGCTTCAAGACTTCCACTTTGGCCTGATCCACCTTGACCTGCTCAGAGGCTACATTGACTGGAATCATGGCGATGGACTGATCGCCCTCGGCCTGCAATGACTTGGCCTGTTTTTCCGCGTCTGCCAGCGTCAACTTGGCCGCGGCCTGGTTATCGGCTGCGTTCTTTTCCGCTTCAGCACTCTTGGTGGTCGCATAGGCGTTCACGTCAGCCTGCATATTGCGTTCAATCTTCGTCTGCTCGGCGACCGCCTGCTTCTGGATCACAGCAATGCGTTTCTGGCGCTCAGCTTCTGATTCTTTTTGCACCGTGAGCATGGCCTGATTGGCTTTTTCGCGTTCTGTCTCCGCCTGGATGCGGGCGGTTTCCGCCGCCGTGCGCTGGGTTTCGGCGTTGGCAATTTCGCTTTGTTTCTTGCGCTGAGAAATTTCAATCGATTTTTCTTTTTCGATCTGCGCCGCCTGTACCGCCTGCTGTTGCTGGGCCGCCGCCACTTCCACGGCTTTTCCTTTATCCACCTCAGCGACCGCCACTGCCTGATCAGCCGCTACCTGTGCGAGTTTCGCCAGCCGGCCCTGCTCTGCTGCGTATTCAGTAGCCTTGCGCTCAGACTCCGCCTGTGCGTTCTTTTGCGTCACGTTCAACTCAAAAACCTTCTGGTCGCGTTCCACTTCCTGGGCTTTGACCTGCTGATCGGCAACAGCTTTGGCCTGGCTGATGGCCACTCGAGATTTGTTGGTTACTTCAGCGATCTTCTGAGCGCCCAGCGCGTCAAACACGTTCGATTCCGGATGCAGGTTCTCCAGCGGGGTCTGGTTCAAATAGGTCACAGTCACCGATTCCAGGAAGAGACCATTGTGGGCCAGATCTTCTTCCACAATCTTCTTCACTTCTGCGCTGTATTCATCTACCTGTTTGTGCAGGTGGTCGAGATTGCTGCGGCCGGCCACCGTGCGCAAGCCTGAAACCAGCTTGTCGCCCACAAGCTTCATGATCGCTTCATCCTGGCCGGAGCGGCCACCTAGGGAAGCGGCGGCATTCTTTATAGATTCATCGGTGCGGTTTACCCGGATGAAGAACTGCGCCACCACGTCCACATGCAAGCTGTCGCCCGTGATGAATGATTGGTCGCCGGTGCGTTCAATCTGCAGTCGGATGGTTTCCAGGCTGACCCATGCAATCCGGTGGATTGCCGGGACCACAATCGCTCCGCCGTCAATGATCACCTTGGGGCCGTTTATGCCGGTGCGCACAAACGCCTGGTTCATGGTGGCTTTTACGAACATGCTGGTGATGGTGAGCAGAATTCCGCCGACAATGAGCACTACCACGCCCACGCCGGAGATAATCATCTTGCTGAGCGCTGGAATCTGTTGAACGAAGAACGGTCCAACAATGAATATGAGCCCCAGCAGTACCAGAAGGACGGCAATGCCTGCGCCAGAGCCGTGATCTTCACCGCGTGAAGCTGTTACAGGTTGGTTCTCTTCTTCAACGACAAAACGTGGGTTGGCCATTTTTTTAACTCCTGTTTTGAATTCGGTTTTGCTTTCGCATTTGCATTTGCATTTGCATTTGCGGTGGATTGCCGGCGGGCAGTTCTTTTTCCAGCGGCACCGCAATAAAAATTCGGGACTTGGGATCGTATTCGAGCAGCAATACCTCTGCGCCGCTCGCGATGACTGAGCCGTTATGACTACGGCAGCGCACCTGAATCCGGTTTTGCCGGTCGTCCAGAAGAAAGGCGGAACCGGGGCTGGCGTCAATTGCGTATGCAGCGCGTGCGGTACGTCCGACCAGCAGTGACTCCTCTGTGCCGTAACTTTCCAATTGCGGCATGATGCGCGCGATGGTCCGCGTTAATCCCAGGCTAAAAACATAAGTGACGAAGAGCGCGCACAAAAGTGAAGGCCAAATATAAAGTGCCGGGGGGCGCAATATCCGCGAGAAGATCTGGTTGGCGGCCATTCCACTCGCGCCCCAGATGAAACAAAAGATCGAAACGGTCAGCATTACCGGAACATCGCCCAGGCTCATCCCGCTGAATAGCCGGGAAAAGATTCCATGACCTTTGCCATCGGCTGAGTGACCTGCAGCGTGTGTACTTACTGGAGCATGGTGACCGGAAGGAGCATGGGTGACATCTCCGTGGTGCAGGTGAGGTAAGTGATGGCCATGAACTCCAGAGCGGGCGATACCAAAAATCTGGAGAAACAGAGGTATCAGGCCAATACAAAATGGCAGAGTAAAAATCAGGTTCCACCATTCGAATAGGTCCCAGAAGGACATAATTCCCCTTATCAGAGTTGGACCGCTCACAGTTGATTCAGAAAGAATGCCTGGACATCTGGCGCTTAACTGACGCTTGCAGGAATTCATCTGGAGCATTCCACAACCACTTAAAGACAGACGAATTCTGCCTCATAGAATTGTGAAATAAGGGCCAAATTCGTTACAGCATCGTGTGCAGAATATACCCCGGCGCATATTGCGGAAAAGTAATATTCGAGTGATTCTTCGCCAAACTCCCGAACCGGGTAAAAGCCATGTGGATGGCTGAGCACACTCAGCGCATGCAGTGAGGAAGACCAAGAATAGAGACCAGGCCCCCGTGCAGCAGCGACACAGACCTCGACGCTTGTGCATTCCGAACCACCAGAGCAAAATTTACCTGCCAGTAAACCCTGCCCACAATTTTGCGTCCCCGCAACCTGTTGAAAATAAAGGTTAAAGTTTCATCTCGTCCAGCGCGAGTTTGGCAATCGGAATGTATTAGAGAAGAGTGCAGCGTGTAACACGCCAACCCGGAGAAGCTTACTGATACCAGAGCTGCCCGGAATGTTACGACCCCCGGTTCGGAGGAATTTCCGCAATGAAGAAGTCTTACCTGTTGTCCTTACCCCTCGCCGCCGCTCTAGTGATCCCTGCGGCAGCACAGAATTCCAATAGCTCGTCTGACCAGCAATCGCAGGCGAATCAGGCCCAGAGCCAGCAAACTCAGCAGGCGCAACCGGCTGACCCGGCCGCGACCGGTCACGAGCCCCTGAAGTATGAGCGCCATGAAGGTTTCTGGGGAAAGCTGAACCCCTTTGCCCGCAAGAAATATGTCAGCCGGCAGCTTGATCCCATCCGCGGCCGCGTGAATGAGCTTGATGAACTCACGGCCAAGAATGCCAAGATGATCGCCGATGTGGACGGGCGTGCAACCGAAGGCATCCGCAATGCGATGAGCAAGGCCAATGATGCTGATACCCATGCTCTGGATGCCGGCAATCGCGCAACCCAGGCACAGCAGACCGCGCAGCAGGCTACCACTCGTCTCGCTACGGTGGAGCAGGCGGTCACCAAGATTGACACATACGAGCCGATTACTCAGGCTGAAATTCATTTCCGTCCCGGCCAGGCAGTCCTAAGCAAGAAGGCCAAGGACGCACTCGATGAGATGGCAACCTCGTTGAAGAACCAGAAGGGCTACATCATTGAAGTCCAGGGCTTCTCTCCGGGACGCGGCAGCGCAGCCATTGATAACTCCCGGCAGATGGCGCAGTCAGTGGTTCGCTACCTGGTGCTGAACCATGAAGTGCCGGTCTACCGCATCTACACGGTGGGCATGGGCAATGCTCCCATTCAGGCCGCCGAAGGCAAGAAGACCCGGGTTCGCGGTGGACGCGTTGAGATCAGCCTGTTGAAGAATGGTCTCGGCGATCTGGCTGCGAATGCTCCTGCCAGTGCAGCGAATGGCAATGGCGGCGTGAGCGGCGCAACCAATGCCGTACCTTCCGCCAACAGCAATGAAGTTCAGCAGCCTGCGGCTCCGGCCACCAACGTGGCTCCGGCCCCGCAGCAGGGCGGCATGACGACGGAGAAGCCGTCGCCAGCCACCAGCAAGCCTCCTAGACAGTAGCTTACTCACGTACCCCAGCAAAAAACCTCCTGCGATGAGCAGGAGGTTTCTATTTCCACGCATGATTGCGCAGAAGAGAGCTTTACGAGGAGAGCTTTGCCGTCACAAGTTCCAGCACATCCGCCGATTCAGCGCCCCGTTTCACAGAGGCAATGCGCCGTTTCCAGCGATAAGCATTTACGCCGTTCACCTTTCCGGCTTCCACTTCTTCCGGCTTCCACCGGCGCAAAGCGGTGCAGATCGAGGGCAGCGGATTAGAATCATACGAGCTGAAGTCGAAGCCGATCTTGACCAGCATATCCCTGACCATGGTGCAGGTCATCCAGCCATCGGCGGCCAGCAGAACGTTCCTGATGCCTTCGTTCAGACCGCAATCTTTCATAGCGCCTATCTCCACCATCCTGCTCTTGAAAAAGAGCCGCTGATCGTGAGGCACCATATTGAGCGTGGCGCAGAACAACTGGTTCAGTTTCGCAATTTCTACCTCGGTAGAATCGCGGACTTGAAGAAGCTGCCCGGCTTTTTGGAAAATATTTTCGAGCAGAATTTTGTAGTCAATAGCGTCCATGGCAGGTATCCGTAGGCTCTTGAACTATAGGTCCAAAGCAGACATTTGATTAGACCGCTCTCATGTGCGGCAGGAAAATAAAATTAAACCGATTCTCCGGAAATGCCGCCAGAAATGCTGGTCTGATTGATGTAGGTGAGAAATTCGAAGAAGAAAATATAGGAATAGGAACTTTATTTTAAGCCGCAAATTCCTTTCCAGTTGTGCTGCGTGTATCAGGCAATTCAAACCGCAAACGGCGTCTTTATAGGCAAGCTGCCTAAATTGCGCGCACTTCTAAATTTTTGGGGATGTGAATGCCGGATTCGGGGTTTAGTCAGTGCTGGATTGGCTGTGACTCAGTACTTGATATGAGAAGAGACGTTGAATTTTTGATAATCGGAGTACTCTGCAATATATTGAATGCTCACGGGCTTTTTCGCACCGGGTTGCGATTGCTCGACCCTGACTGTCCGGGGCATCCAGAATGTTTTTCCATTAATTTCGATCTTTGCAAAATCGACTGATACGGCCAGCACGCCATCGAGCGGCGGCAAGTTCAAATATCGGCGTTCCAGTCGGATTACGTTCAGGGTTTCAGGGTCGAGCCATGCTTTGCCCACATCTTTAGAGATGAATTTTCTTCCCAGAAATTCGAAGAGCAGTTCCGTCTGATCTTTCTTTGTTGCAAACTCGATCACCAGCGTGGGCCTGCCATTGAGCTTCTCCGTGCCAATGAGTTTGTAGTTGTGATACTGGGCTTTTTTATCGGAGAAAGTGGCGTCAAGGATAGAGCTGAAGCCTCCGCCGAAGAGTACCGGAGCTTTCAGTTGCTCGTCTTTGCCTGCCGGTCTTCCATCGATCATCCTGATGGTGCGGGCTTCAGTGAATGGTTGTTGCGTTCCGCCGTCGTTATTTTGCCTACCGCTGAAGACGGAGTCAATGATGGTCTTATGTGCAACCTGTCCGCGAAGAATCTCTTTTGATGTGATGGTTTCATTGCAGACGAAGTCCGGCAGGGAGAATTCGAATTCTTTTACATGCTCCTGCACGCGCAGCAGGATTTCGTCGAGGGTTGGAGTGGTTTTAGCCGAGCAGAGGGCAAAGAAATAAAACTGAAGAAAGCAAAAACAGAATGCTAACCTGTACTTCATTGCACTCCTTTTCTTATTTTTTCATTACCCGGCGATCGTCTGCTGCAAATTCTCGCGCGCGTTCCAGGGCGGCATCAATTTGCGCATCGGTCGTGCTGACTTTAGCCATTCGCGTCATGCATTTCCTCCCAGAGAGCTATCAGTGCGTCAAAATGCTCGGCAGCTTTGCTTGTGAATTCGGGGAATGTGGTTACAGTAGTTCAGTGGGATTTAGAGAGTTCTTCTTCCGGGCTTCTAAGTGGCGCAAGCAGGTATCCGTAACAGATCGTCGCCACGACCGCCGCGACGGTGAACTTCCAGCGTGCCGGAATGCCTGAGGGAGACACAAATGCCTCGAAGGTTCCAGCAACGATCAACATAGGGATGATTCCCACCATCAAGCGCACGGCTTCCCGGCCGGCAACAGTAAGCGAGTCGCGGCGCGACAGGAAGCCGGGAAAGAGCATTCCCTGGGCAATCCTGAAACCGGCCCCGCCGCCAATAAATATGCTGGGAATCTCCACCACACCATGCGGCGCAACAAAGCTCCAGAATGGCAAACTCATGCTATGCAGCCAGCAGGCAGTACCGATCACACCCAGAAGCAGCCCATTCACAATGACCATGTACAGGGTGAAGATCCCGGCGGTAATGCCCGAGGCAAAACAGAGGAAGGTCACGGCCATATTGTGAGTCATGAGACCGCTGGCCACCGCAGGCTTTATATTGACAATCGAGTCCGTCCACATCTGATGCCGGTCAATCTTGTCCATGATGTGCGGCGGGATCACGGATTGCAGGAAAGCCGGATGGGTAATGCTCACCAGCATGCCTGCCAGAGCGCTGACTACAAAGATCAGGAAGGCAGCGGTTACTAAAGGAAGGTGCTGGCGGAATATCCGAGGGTACGTGTACCTGTAGAAGTGAAAAATCCCTTTTACAGGGCTCGATTTTTTACCGGAATAGATGGTATTGTGAGCCCTGGCAAGGAGAAGATTCAGGGAGCGGGCATAATACTGCGCGGTAGGATCTTCACGCACCGCAGACAGATCAGCGGCGGCCTGTCGGTACAATAGTCCAAGTTCCTGTAGCTCGGAGCGCGTCAGCGAGCGGAGGCCCTGCTTGTGACTCTGGTCGAGCAGGTGTTCCAGGCGAAGCCAATGGCTCTTTCTCTTTTCCAACCAGTAGGTAGAAATCATTGTGGCAATTGACAAGCTTACCATTGATACACCGGAGCAGGTGCACCTTGAATTTGGACTAGCCAATCTCGGCAGCCGCTTTATGGCAATTTTTGCCGATACCGTAATCCAGTTCATCGTCTACCTTACGCTGCTGATCATCGATGAAACTGCTCTGGCAGGCGCCTTGTTCTCGCGGCTGGGCTACTATCGCGTCTGGGTAAGTGCGCTCATTATCTTTGCTTATTTTTGCCTGTTCTGGGGCTATTACGCCGCTTTTGAGGCCTTCTGGAAGGGGCAGACTCCGGGCAAACGCTGGGCGGGAATTCGCGTGATCAAAGATACAGGCCGCCCCATTGACGCTTTTGAGGCGATTGCCCGCAACTTCCTGCGCGTGGTGGATTTCTTCCCCGTTTTCTACGGCGCCGGTATTGTCACCATGCTGCTGAACTCCAGGAATCAGCGTTTGGGCGATCTGGTGGCAGGTACTATCGTGGTCCATGAGAGGACCCAGAAAGAATCAGACTTGTTTTTCAACACATCCCTGAAAGCCGAGTCGGTTTTATACCAAGCCACGCGGCTCAGCGTACAGGAAATTGAGTTGATTGAGACATTCCTGGCACGCCGCCTCGATATCCCCCCTGAGGTGCGCAAGCAAAGCGCGGTCCGTATCGCCGAGATGATTGGCGGCAAGCTGGGAATCGGTCCTGAGTCCCGGCCGCCGGATAACGAGAATTTTCTGGAACTGGTAGTGCAGGAATTCAGGAATCACGCCCAGTTCCGCTAGAGCGTGTACCCTCGTAAGGTAAACCACTGATTACAGTGGGGGAATCTGCCTTGCTGCTGGGTTTTGGCCTTGTTAATGTGGTACTTTAACCGAATTGTTACAGTGATCTCCACCTGCGGTAGGATGGCCTTCGTTCAGTAACTCTATGGCACTCGGGTTTGGTTTTAACAAAACAAAGGTACTCAGTTCAGCCGAGAAGTTTGTCCAGCAGGGCAAGCTGCAAAACGCTATTACTGAGTACGAAAAGGTCGTCAGGGAAGATCCTAAGGATCTTACCGTCCTTAACACCATTGGCGATCTTGATGCCCGGGTGGGGCAGAATGACAGGGCCTGCGATTATTTCAAGCGCGTAGGCGACCAGTATGCCCAGAATGGCTTCACCGTAAAAGCCATTGCCATTTATAAGAAGCTGACCAAGCTGAATCCCGCCACGCCTGAAACCATTACCAAGCTGGCAGAGCTGTATACGACCCAGGGCCTGTTCAACGATGCCCGCAGCCAGTACATGCAGGTAGCCGATCAACTGCTTAAATCAGGGGACAACAACCAGGCAGCGAAGGTCTTCCAGAAGATTCTGGAACTGGACCCCGAGAACACCACCACTCAGTCGAAGCTTGCCGACCTCTACATCAAGCTGGGCAAAAAAGAAGATGCACGCAACATTTATTACAGTGCCGCTGAATCATTGTATTCGCGCAGCTCCTTTGATGCCGCCGATGAAGCTCTCAGCCGCGTTCTCAATCTCGATCCAGCCAATGCAAAGGCGCTTCTGCTGCGCGGCATGATTGCCGCTGAATCCGGCGACAGCCAGGGGGCCATTCAATATCTGGAGCAGGTGCCAGACATCGATTCCCGTCCGGATGCCCTGCGCGCCCTGCTGAAAGCCAAATTACGAAGCGGAAAAGTAGAGGGTCTGGATACGCTGGCCAACAAGTTAGTCAGCGTTCATCAGGACATCAGCGGTATAGGCGCGCTGGCCGAATGGTATCTGGCCAACAATCACCTGGAATCAGCCCTCAAGCTTTATGACAGTTATGCGGACCGTTTGCTGGCACATGGCCCCCGCGTGCTGCATGACACGCTCTATCCGCTGATCGGGCGCATTCGCACCAGCCCCGAGGCGCTCACTCTCATGCTGCGCCTGCTGCAAAAGGCCGGGGACACCTCCCACATGAATGAGGTGATGGAACTGCTCGCCCATGCCTATGTGCAGAAGGGTGAACTTACCCAAGCGCGTGATCTTTACAAGCAGCTCTCTGATGTTGAGCCGGAAAACCCGCTGCACGGCCAAAATTACAAGCAGATGCTGGCCAAACTGGGCGAGGATGCGGTGGTTCGTCCTTTAAGCGAGGAAGAGAGTTCGCAGGCGTTCATGGTGGAAGAGCTGGAGCATGCTCCTCCGGCAGTGCGCCAGGAATACACAGATGCGGTAGAGAAATCGCTGGAAGCTGCACTCACCGACGCGGAGCTGTTCATCTCCTATAACGTACCGCTGAAGGCGATTGTACCGCTGGAAACTGCGCTGCCTCTGGCGCCCCATGACATTGCTCTGAATCAGCAGTTGGCCTCGCTGTATGTACGGGCTGATCGCTTTGCCGATGCGGCTAAGGTCTGCAAAACGCTGAGCGAGGTTTTCGCGGAAGCCGGGCATGCGGTGGAAGCTGAACGTTACGCAGAGGCATCCCGCAAATACGGATTACGCGCGGCTTCCATGCCTGCGGCTCCTGCTCCTGCTGCAGCCGCGCCACCACCGCCAGTTACGGCGCCGGTGGCCGCACCCGCAGTTACACCGCCGTCCGTTGCCAAGCCGCCTGAGCCGGTTATTACTGCTGCGATGCCGGTGGAAGTGGAAGAAGAGCCGCCTGCGTCTTCAGTTCCCACGGGCACGGTCAAAGAATTTATTCTCGATGTTCCCGCAGAATTTTCCGAGGAGATAGAAATTGCAGCTCCTGCTGCTCCCGCAGCGCCAGCCGCCAGTACCGCTGCCTTTGAAAGCCCGCTGTCAGAAACTGCTGCTCCAGCGCAAGCGGGGGCCACTCATGAAGTCGATCTCTCTCATGACTGGGAGAGCTTGTTCAGCGTAGATGGCGAAGCTGCACCGGCAGTCGCAGAAGAGCCTGCACCGTCAGTTCCCACCGGACCCGATCCCGCTGCGGTTGCGGACAAGGTACAGGAAGTACGGTTCTACATTTCTCAGGCCTTCTGGGACATTGCTCACGCAGCCATTGCCGATCTCGAAGGGATCGCTCCCGATAATCCTGAACTGGAGCAGTTGAAAGCTGCCCTGGCAGAGGCGCAGGCCAAAGCGGAAGCTCCCGGTCAAGCTGCCACTCTGGAGATTACCCCGGTGGAGGCGGTGGACGCGCCTGTGCTGTCACCTGAGCCGGTAGCCGTGCCGGCGGTGAAACCAGAACCAGCGCCGCCACCTGAACCGCTGGTGCAAGAGCTTGTGCTTGAAGTTCCAGAAGAGATCGAAGTTCCAAAAGCGATAGAGACGGCAGCCGAGCCTCCAAAAACAGAGCCGACATTAGCACCACCACCAGTGAAGCCTGCAGTGGCCGCGCCGAGTCAGCCAGTGGCTCCAATGACTCCGCCAGTGGCTGCGTCAACGCAACCAGTGGTTCCGGCGGGTCCCCCGGTTGCTGCACCGATTCAGCCAGTGGTTGCGCCAAGTCCGCAGGTGGCCGCCAACAAATCAGAGGATGTACTCGGCGATTTCGTTCTCGATCTGGAAGAGTCTTTGGGGACAGACTTCCTGCCGGTGAGCCAGGCGCAGAGTGTACCAGTAAGCAAGCCCGAAGTACCCAGCATCATTCCCGCTGCTGCGGCTTCAATAATCCCCGTAGCTGCAGATCCTCTAGATTCAGAGCCTCTTGAGGATTTAATAACTGTAGAAATTGCGGCCAGCACGGTCCATACTCCTGCCGCCAACCCGGCTCCAGTGATGCAGGCTGTCTCCGCTCCTGCACCGCCGGCCAGCGCGCCAGCCCCGGTGATGCAATCTGCCTCCGCTCCTGCCGCGGCCGCCAGCAATGGTGAACTGCAGACGAGCGAAGCGACCTCCGTCCTTACCGATATTTTCTCTGACCTGCAGGACGAGATGCAGGAAACGGAACCGGAAGACCCGGAGACGCACTACAATCTCGGCATCGCCTTCAAGGAGATGGGACTTCTCGACGAGGCAATTGGCGAGTTGCAGAAGGTATGTCACGCGGTGGAGGGGGGCAACGCGTTTTCGCAACCGATTCAGGCATATACCTGGCTGGCACAGTGCCTGGTGGATAAAGGCGTGCCGGAGGCTGCGGTCCGCTGGTACGAAAAGGCCCTGAATTTGCCGGGAGTCGACCACGACAGCCGCTGCTCCATTTATTATGATCTAGGGTCGGCTTACGAGTCGTTTGGCGACAAGAAAGCGGCTCTGAATAATTTCATGGAAGTTTACAGCTCTAATATCGATTTCAGGGATGTTGCTACCCGCATCAAAGTCTTAAAATCCTAAAGTGACCCCCACAGAAGATCACGAAAGATTGGAATCTACTTCTGCCAATGTCGAAGCCCCTCCCGGCCCTCAGCCCGTTGAGACTGAGCCGGAGGTGCCCGTCTGGATGCAGCGCGTGTTCGTGATTGTCTATGTGGTGTTCTGCCTCCAATTGGGTATCATGCTGATCGTCCTGCCGTGGAGTGATCCCTGGACCAATAACAACCTGCTGGCGCACTGGCCCACGCTCAGGCATCTGTGGGAGCATGGGTTCTTTCGCGGAGCAATTTCAGGCCTGGGTTTTCTCGACCTCTGGCTTGGCATCTCGGAAGCCGTCAACTACCGTGACCGCCGCTGATCTTATATAGTTTGGTCTCCTGATAGGTCATTCATGCCTACGAACAATAAGAATACTGAAAGCAAGAATTCTGATGCTGTCGTCACGGTGAAGCCCCACGGCAACGTGGCCCCGCTTGCCTATCTCAATGAGGATTACCTGAACAGTCCTGATGGACGCATTCTGCGCATCCTCTCTGAATACGCGGAGCCGCTCTCGCGCTTTCGCCGGGAGAAGATTCAGGACACAGTCGTTTTCTTCGGTTCGGCCCGATTTGCCAGCCTTTCAGACGCGGAGAATGCGCTGACTATCCTGGAAAAGCCCGGAGCGGCCAAGCCTGCCAAGGGGCCGGACCTGCCGGGCGGGGACGATGCGGATGAAGTTCAGGCTGCACTGAAGCGTGCCCATGCGGCCGTGCAGATGGCCCGCTTTTACGAAGATGCGCGCACGCTGGCGCGCATGCTTACCGAGTGGACAACCACGCTGCCCGGCAAACGGCATCGTTTTGTCGTGACCTCCGGCGGAGGCCCCGGCATTATGGAAGCCGCCAATCGTGGCGCGAGCGAAGCCGGTGGAAAAACAATAGGACTGAACATCCGGCTGCCCTTTGAGCAGTTCCCGAATCCCTACATCACACCGGAACTGAATTTCGAGTTCCATTACTTTTTCATGCGTAAGTACTGGTTCGCCTACCTGTCGAAGGCGCTGGTAGTGTTCCCCGGAGGCTTTGGAACGCTCGACGAATTTTTTGAAATCCTTACTCTTGCCCAGACGCAGAAGCTGGCGAAAAAGATCCTGGTGATTGTCTATGGCAAGGAATACTGGAACCAGGTGCTGAATCTGCAGGCCCTTTCGGATGCAGGGGCAATTTCTCCTGAAGACCAGAAGCTGTTTACCTTTGCGGATTCTCCGGAAGAAGCCTTCGAATGCCTGAAAGAAGGATTGACGCGTTATCACCTCACAGCCAAGCCTGCAGCAGAAGAAGGGCCGGAGATCGCCAAAACTCTACCGTAGGCAAAAAGAAGCCGCGAATTGCGCGAGTTGCGCGAATTTACGCGAATCAGAAAATGGGGTAAATGGACTTGCTGTTTTAGATGGCCAATTTATCCAGCTCAGGTCTTGTGACCAGATGTCCCGATTCTTCTAGGCTGCTTTCAGTTTCTCCTCCTTCTTCTTCACCTCGTGCTCCACGTCTTTGATCTCGATGCGTTCCCTGCGGATGTCGAGACGGAGATGAGCGTAGAGGCTCATGTACTGGTTGGCGATCCATACCAGGGCAAAGCCGCCGATCAGGTATCCGCGCCAGTCAGGGAAGAGCAGCTTGTAACGCGTGAGCCACAGAAAAAAGATGGCCACGTAATGGCTGAAGCAGAATTCACAGGTAAAGAGAAAGAAAAATTTGCGGAAAAACAGCCGGGGGTTCGATTCGCTCTGGCGGACGCAGTAGTCCCGGGGCTCACGAAAGACCTCTTCATGAGTCACGGTCCAGGCAATTGAAGCAATAGGAATCGCCAGCAGAAAGAGCCACAGAACCTGTATACCAAGAGACACCCTTGGAAAGAAGGGTTTTCAGGGCATCAAGTTGCCTTAGACTGGAATTCGATGCTGCTTTGCTACATCACTGACCGCCATCAGTTCCCCGGAAATCCGATAGAGCAAAGGCAACGCGTGCTGGAAAAGGTTGCTGAATGCGTAACTGCCGGTGTGCACTACATCCAGTTGCGGGAGAAGGATCTGAGCATACGGGAATTGGAATCGCTTGCTGGTGATGTGATGCGGTTATTCCCCGCAAACGCTTCTACGCGGCTGCTCATTAATTCCCGGTTGGATGTCGCGCTTGCTTGTGGGGCAGCGGGCGTGCATCTGCCCTCCCGCGATCTGCCGCCCAGCGAAGCCCGTTCGTTGCTGGCCGGTAGTGCAGTCATCGGAGTTTCAACCCATTCTCTTGAGGAAGCGATGTATGCAGAAAGTCATGGGGCCGATTTCGCTGTCTTCGGGCCGGTTTTCGAAAAAAATTTTCGCGTCTCTGCTGATGGTCTGGAACGGCTGCGGCAGGCCTGCAATCGTCCAAAGGTCGGCACGCCGATGCCGCTGCTGGCCCTCGGCGGAGTCACCGCTGACAACGCCGCACAATGCATCGAGGCTGGAGCCGCAGGCGTAGCGGGAATCAGGCTGTTCCAGGAAAACAACGTGCAGCAACTGGTAGAAACTCTCAAAACCTCTTCAACACAGAGGAAATGAGGAAGCAGAGGAACACAAAACCTTACCGCTGATGCCACAGATGAATGGATCTACGCAGATAAGCAAAAGGCTTACCACAGAGGGCACAAAGGTTTCACAAAGGACACAGAGGAAAAGCACTTAAGAGAAAGTAAACAGGGTTATTTTTTCATGATCCAGGAAAAATTCGTCGTGGCTTGAGACGAATTTGATGGTTAGTACTAGAGCCACAGATAAACCTGAAATTTGCCCATTTACCAAATTACTCATTTACCCAATGTCCACTGCGGATCTTCGGCTGCGCTCACGACCAGGCCATCGCGCATGTGAATGATGCGGTCTCCAATGGTGGCCGCTTCGGGATTATGCGTAATCATGAGGACGGTCTGATTGAATTGGCGATTGGCATCGCGCAGCATCTTCAGCACGATCTCGGAATTTCTGGAGTCGAGGTTGCCGGTGGGTTCATCGGCCAGCACAATGGCCGGATGATTCACCAGGGCCCGCGCCAGCGCCACGCGCTGCTGCTCTCCGCCGGACATCTCTGAAGGGCGATGGTCGAGCCTTCCGGCAATGCCCAGCATCTGCGTCACCTTGTCAAGGAACTCGCCATCCACTCCGTTGTGCCCGGCGATCTCCCGCGCAATTTCTATGTTGCCGCGCGCGCTCAGCGTGGGCAGCAGGTTGAACTTCTGGAAGACAAAGCCGATTTTGCGCTTGCGCATCTCGGTGCGCTGGGCGTCAGACATCAGCGCGAAGTCATCGCCATCGATCAGCACTCTTCCTGAGGTTGCGCGTGTGAGGCCACCCATGATGTAAAAGAGCGTGGACTTGCCGCTGCCGGAAGGGCCAACGATGCTGACAAATTCGCCGCGTTCCACAGTAAAGCTCGCTCCCCGCAATGCGGGAACATCCACTTTGCCGATGCGGTAAGTCTTGGAGATATTTTCGACTTGAATGATAGGGGCCACTGGACATTTTGATGATAACAGAGGACTTCGTGGCAGAGCACCCGGCACCAAGCGGCAAAGAGCGGCACGGACAAGGCGTTTACCGCAGAGGTCGCAGAGAACGCAGAGATTACAAAGGCCTAAGTTGCAATCATCGAGCAGCAGCTCAGGTCTAATCTACAGGACTGACGCGAAACAACAGCCAAGAGCCAAAGCCAAGAGCCAAAAGCCAATTGCTGGCTGCTAATTGCCATTTGCTTATCTGGTTATCGCTCTGAATTGTCCGGCAACGGGTATGGGTACTGGTACGGGCACGGACATGTTGGCCTTCTTGGGGCCGCGTTTCTTTACCAGCAGGAGCCGTATGCGCTCCAGCAGTTCCACGGGAGCATACATGCCTTTGGGAAGGAAGATGTCGGCATGCGTGTCTTTGTCATAGATCTTGATTTTGCCGGAGAAAAGGATAGCCGGTGTTTCGGGAGAAAGTTTCTTGATTTGTTCTACCAGCTTGGCGCCATCAAACTCGGGCATCACCAGATCGCTCAGCACCAGGTCCACGCCGCCGTTCTTGAACTTTTCCAGGGCTTCATGACCGCTAGTGCAGGCCGTCACGCGGTAACCGCGGGTCTCGAGCATTACTTTTCTGATGGAAAGGGATTGTTCATTGTCGTCAACACACAGAATAGTCTTCTTGGGTCGCATATCCGTCCTAAGTCAAATCGCATTCGTGAACGTGCCAGAGCAGGGCCGTTTCGAATGTCATCTTTTTTTATTTTTAATGTGGGCGAGAATCAATATCAGCTTGAGAATAGTAGGACGAGCGACGCCGGATGTAAAGTACCATGCACGCCAATAGCAGAAATTTTCTGTTGAAAAGCGCTCCGTGCGATCTGAGCGAAGAAAATCCGGGTGAAATCTCACTTCAGCGTTCAAAAAAATATTTCTCCGCGCACTACTTCCACAGCATTTCCACCAACGCGTATGTTTACAATCTGGTCACGCTCCTTTCCGGCGGTCACATAGATGCTGCTTTTGCGTTTCATTTCCACGCCCTGCTCGATCAACGCCTGCTCTTCGGGCCGGATCACGCCGTATTGCACTGCCCATGCGGCACATGGACCCGCCGCCGAGCCGGTTGCGGGATCTTCTCCGCCGTAGAAGATCATGCGCGCCTGCAACTTTGCTGCCGGATTCATAGTTTCACGCGAGACGAAATAAAAAAATTTCGCGTCAGTCCTCGACAGGTACTCATTCATCACTGACCAGGTGGGCGCGAGCTTCTGCAGCGCCGCCAGAGACTTGATGGACACCATGGCGAACGCGTTTCCGGTGCTCACGGTCTGGATGGGCACATCGCCGGCAATATCAGCAGCGCTGATTCCGGCGGCGCGCGCCACATCTTCGCGCGAGTGCTTCTGCCCGAACTGCGGTTCGCGCTGAGTCATCTCGCCGAAGGGCAAGCCATCGCGCATCGTAAACTGGACCGGAATCTTGCCCACGTTGAGATCGAGATTCACCGTTGGCGCGCCGGAGTTGCCGCGCAGCACCAGTGCGGTGCCCAGTGTAGGATGTCCGGCGAAGGGCAGTTCTTCCGTGGTGGTGAAGATGCGCACGCGCACGCCCCGCTCGCGCTCGGTAGCTTCGTCGCGTGGGATGATGAAGGTGGTTTCCGAGAGGTTCATCTCCCGTGCCAGCGCCTGCATCTCTGCATCGTTCAGGCCGCGGGCATCGGGAAAGACGGCGAGCTGGTTGCCCTCAAGCGGGACGGCGGTAAACACATCGAGCTGGACAAACGCGAGCCGGCGTTTCTGGTTTGACATGATTTTCTCCGCAACCAAAAATCTACCACGAACACACGACGACATGAAGGCACGGAGAAAAGCAAAGAGAATAAATTCATAACCGGTGCAATAGAAATTCTTCTCTTTGCACCTGGACACGAATTTGTTTGCGAGTAGTACGGGACAAGATTGGTACACTTACAACGCAGAATGGTTACAGCCCACCGCGCTGTGTAAATGAAAGTGAGGTTGATTGAAAGCTTTTCGCAAACTGCTGCAGCGCACGCCGCTGTATGGCGCTTACAAGGCGCTTGGGCATTATCCGGATTACTGGTACTGGAAGCTACGCGGTCAGCCAATTCGCTCTCCGCATCTGCTGAAGCAGCATACGGTGCGCGACCATGCAGAGAGATTCGGCCTGCGCACCCTGGTGGAAACGGGAACATATTATGGCGAAATGGTCGCAGCCATGAAGAACCGCTTTGAGCGAATTTATTCGGTGGAGTATGACCACCAGCTTGCACAGCGGGCCATAGTCAAGTTCAAGCGCTACCCGCACATCAAAATTTTTGAAGGCGACAGCCAGCAGGTTATTCCTGAATTGCTCCAATCCATCAGCACGCCGACTCTCTTCTGGCTGGATGCCGGTTACTATGGCTGGGCAGGTCTGCAGGGCGACAAGCAGAGGCTTACGACTGAGCTTGATTCCATCCTGAGGCATCCGGTGAAGCATGTGATTCTGATGGACGACGCACGTGGACTCAACGGACAGAACGGCGCGCCAACTGTGGAAGAACTGAAGCGAAGGATTGAATCGGAATTTCCGGGACGCATGGTTGAAGTGAAGTACGACATCCTGCGAATTACACCGTCGTAATGATTCACCACAGCGTAGTGAAGCCATAACCAAAAGCTAACCACAAAGGGCACAAAGGTTTCACAAAGGGGCACAGAGGAAATGGGGTTGGAAATCTGGGAATTAAGCCGCGAATCGCGCAAAATTTACTCGAATCAGAAGGCTAGGTAAAGCGCAGAAAAGAGCCCGGAAATTCTTCGCGGCTTGGGACGAAGTTAATTGTTAGCAATGCAATGCAAAGAGCGCGAAGGACGCAAAGGTAGCTCTTTATTATTTCCCCGGCCTCGCTCCGCCTTTGCTCACGCCGGTGAGCAGATCTACTTCAAATGGCACTTCTTTATCTGCCAGGGCGTCCCAGCCATTTCCGTAGAGTGTTTGTTCTTTGACTTCGATTGCAGTGATCCCTTCCCATGACAATTTTTCCGTCGTCCACAAAGGGCCTGCTTCGCCGAAGGCGGTAATGCTGGTGAACCCGGTAAAGAGCAGCAGCTTCAACTCAGGCAGGGCGCGCACCTCGACGACTGGGCGTTGTTCTACCTGTATCCAGACGGAAGGATCGGCGGCGTTCACGATGTAGACATACCCGCCTACTGCGACACATAGAGAATTCGGATCAGGGCAGGAGTAGATGCCGCTGGCCACCTGCTCAGATTCGAATCCCAGGGCAAAGAACCCTATCCATGCCGGCGCTTCTTTGGGAACTACACGGACATAGACGCCGTTGCGGTCCTGTTCTTCGAGTTGTGCCGGAAACTGGTGGAACTTTTCCGCCGGATGGACAAGCGAATATGACTCCAGCGCTTTGACTTCATAATTGCGCGGGAAGAAAAAGTTAAAGTGGCCCAACCTCATGAGCGTTGTCCGCGGGCAGCCATGAATCCGGCCACCCTCTCACGCACGCTCTTCACATGCTCCGGCAGATTCAGTCTGCTGCCTTCTTCCAGCAGCGGGATCAGCTTGTCAAACTCCGGGCCGGAGTGCGAGCCAATGAGCATGATGCGCACCGGATGAAAAAGGTCTTTACCCTTGGCGCCGGTCTCTGTCTTTAGTTCGTTCATGATCTCCTTGAAGCGCTCGGGCGCGACCGGAAACTGATTGCCAATCTTCGCGGCAAAGGCCTGCAGCACCGGGCCGGTCTTCTCGCCTGCAAGCACTTCGGCGTTTTCAGGATTGGCAAGCGCCGCTGCCGGGTCGAAGTGAAACAGGATTGCGGCACGCTGCGGAAGCTGCTCCAGCTTATCCACGTAAGGTGCAAGCAGATCGACGACGCGTCCGAACCATTGCGCGATTTCCGCATCTGGATTCTCCGGCAGCAGCCCGGCTTTGGTGAAGAATGGCTGGGCAATGGCGTGAATCCGTTCCGGCGGGCTCTGCTTGATGTAGTGACGATTGAGCCAGTGGAGCTTCTCCATGTCAAAGATCGCAGGAGAAGGCGTGATGCGCTTCAGCGAGAATTCCTTGATCAACTCTTTGGGTGTAAACGTTTCGCGGGCGCCGCCGCTGGGCGCCCATCCCAGTAGCGCCAGATAATTCACCAGCGCTTCCGGAAGAACACCCATATCACGGAAATTGGCAATGGAGGTTGCGCCATGGCGTTTCGAAAGGCGCTCGCGGTCCGGCCCCAAAATAGTGGAAAGATGCGCAAACTCCGGCACCGGCAGGCCCAGAGCTTCGTACAGGGCCACCTGCTTGGGTGTGTTGGAAAGATGGTCATCGCCGCGTATGACATGGGTGATCTTCATCTCCGCATCATCAACCACCACCACGTAGTTGTAAACCGGCACTCCGTTGGAGCGCATGATGATAGGATCGCTGACCGATTCACTGGCGAACTGCACGTCGCCATGAACAATGTCATGGAACTTAATGGGGTGCTCGGGAATCTTCAGGCGGATGGCGGCCGCCTCGCCCGCATGGCGCCGGCGCTGCACCTCCGCAGGATCGAGATTGCGGCATTTTCCTGAATAGATAGGCTGGCGATTTTCTGCCAGGGCCTGCTGGCGGTCACGCTCCAGATCTTCCAGCGTGCAGAAGCAGTAGTAAGCCTTCTGTGCCTGCACCAGGCGGTCCGCGGTGGAGCGGTAAATTTCCAGGCGGTCTGACTGGCGGTAGGGAGCGTAAGACCCGCCGACGTCCGGCCCTTCATCCCAATCGAGGCCGAGCCACTTCAGGTCGTCGATGAGCTGGGTTTCGTAACGCGCCTCGCTGCGCTCCAGGTCAGTATCTTCAATGCGCAGGACATTCACCCCGCCTTTCTGGCGGGCAAACAGCCAGTTGAACAGGGCAGTGCGGGCGTTGCCGACGTGAAGCTGTCCTGTAGGAGAAGGGGCAAAACGGACGCGAATCTTACTCTCAGAGGCCATCTATCTGATAGTAACAAAGACAGGCTCTTCTGCTTCTGTTGCTCAAAACAGGTATGCGATATCGAGCCAAATGCAGAGGTCGTGACGCGATCGTTTGTTTTCTTCCGGTTAGAAAATCGTGTGCACGACTTCCGGTGTTTCTGGCACGACTTCCAGTTCGTCTGGTCACGACTTCCGGCGAATTTGGCACGACTTCCAACCGTCCTGGCACGACTTCCCGATGAGGTTTCCGTGCTGAAAGCGCACCCCTTCATGAGACGCAAATCTGGCGCTACACGCCACAAAATTCATTTGCCTCACGTCCAAATACCTTTGTATGAAGCGATTGCAAAGAAATTGGATTCCAGAAAAGCACCGAAAATCTGCCGCTACGTAGCGGCTACATTGGCGCTACGAAATCTTTTACGGATCAACACCTATGGCGCCCCTCCGGGGCTCTTATCTGCGGCTTTCCATGTTATCCACGTCTTCCGACGTGGGCTCAATCATTGCGCGCCTCCGGCGCTGGGACTGTCGCAACAAATGGTGAAAAGCCACGAAAGTTAACGCCCTCGCGGAGGGTGGCGAATTCGACGCTGTAATAGTATCACTAAATACAATTGTATGGCGAAGAAAATTCAACCCCAAATTTGGCTGCCAAGCCGCCAGAGCAATTCAGGGATTTCGATAAGGATTCGGAGCAGATGCGGTGCCACCAGCACTACGGTGCCGGGTTCCAACGGCCAGTTCGTGTGGGCTTGAAAGTTCACGTTCCCCAATTAACGTCCGGGCTTCAACCGATGTAGCCTTACACCATTTCCTGAATTGCTCTAAACGGTGCTTACAATGATCTCCTGGCCTGACTGCCCTTTCAGCGGCGGATGGCGCAGGGCAGCGACAGAGAAGTCTGAAGGCTGAATCACTGCCGGTTCCAGCTTGAGAATTTCGCCCTGGTTTTCAACCCGCACCTCGACGCCAAAATACTCCGGAAAGAGCACGTTCTCACGGGCGCCGCTGCAGATATAGAGCGAGAGCAGGTCGCAGAACTGCAGAAGGTCTGTCCAGAGTTCAAGGTGATGGGCGGGGCTATCTGCCGAGAGTTTTTTCTGCCGCTGACTTTCGCTGCTGATAAATGACTCGAGTTTTCTGCGGTCTTGCTGTGCGTCATCGACTGATTGGATGCGATGTTCTGCCAGGCGATAGAAATGCCTGCTCACGATGTATCCGCCCGCAGGCGAGACCGACTGAGCGGTTTCGATGGATTTCTGCCAGGCGGCCAGGAAGCGAGGCACAGACATGACGATAAACGATTCCGGCTGGATTGCCTCCTGCGCGCGGCTCTGCTGGATAGCCTGTGCGTCAGTCATTCCCCATCCTGCGTCGTGCAGGGCAATGGCGCGTATCAACTGCTGGTCAGGAGCGGGAAGCTGCTGTCCGCAAAAGCGTGACGCCAGTTCTCCGGAGAGCGCAGCATGGGAAGGCTGGGTCACCAGGCAGCAGCTCTCGTATTTTTGTTTTTGCAGACGCTCGACCACCGGCCAGGCGGGCAGGAATTCTTCTGTGCCGGCGGGCGCAGGTTCGAGGGGGCGGAGGATCATGACACTGGACGGCGTTTGGCCACTCGTCCTGAAGCTGCGGCAGCTTTGGCGGGCCCGCTGCTTGTGGGAGGTTTTTTCATGCCTTCCAGCAATTCCTTCAGCGCCACGGCATTGTTCTGTTCCGTATTTTTCGAGGAGTAGACCAGCGTAACTTTGGGGTGCTCGCTTAAGAGGTGATACAGCGTTTCCAGATCGGCAGACGCCTCGCCCGTGGAAAGCTCTTTGAAATAGCGCTTCTTGAATACATTCCAGTTGCCGTTGGCGTGGAACCATTTGCGCAAGGTGTCAGAAGGGGCAAGGTTTTTCAGCCACTGGTCGATACGGGCCTTGTCTTTGCTGATGCCCCGTGGCCAGAGGCGATCTACCAGCACCCGCTGTCCATCGGAGAGAGAGGGCTTATCGTAAGCGCGTTTCAGTGCAACCGGCATAGAGTGATAAATGTCTGCCATTCGCAAGCAAATCGCTAGTAGCTGATACTGGAGAGTGGGCGACTTTTCAAGTGGCCACTTTCAAAAAGCGGCGCTACAGAACATAATAGTCACTTGAACCGAATAGCGTCCATCCTTCTGACGGCCTTCGCTCTTACCCTCGTAATCGGCTGCGAACCGGACCTTTCTAAAAAAACCGATGCGGAGCTTGGTCTCAACCCACAACAGGCCCAGGGACGCCATGTCTACCAGTCTTACTGTACCCAGTGCCACCCTGCGTATTCTTCCAGCGGCAATAAAGGGCCCCGATTGAAGGGGATGTACAAAAAGGAATATCTGCCCAGCGGCCTGCGCGCCGAAGACCGGTTCGTGGAAGATGTGATCCTGCATGGCAAGAGGATGATGCCGGCCACGCATCTGGGGCCGGACCAATTGCAGGATCTGATCGCGTATTTGCACACGCTCTAGAATTAACTGCAAAGGGCGCTAAGGACGCAAAGGTAACAACGAGCGGATTTCCTGCGTTTCATCTTCGCATCGTACAATAAGTAGGACACATCCAATCAGACGAAATGGCCAGCGCAATCGAACTTGTCCAGATAGATTTGAGCCCACGGAGGCCGCAGCCTAAGCCAGGATGGCTGAAGGCCCGCGCGCCCATGGGCGACAACTATCATGAATTGAAGAAGCTGGCGCGCACCCTCGATCTGCACACGGTCTGTGAATCGGCGCAGTGTCCCAATATTGGCGAATGCTGGAACCATAAGACCGCCACCTTCATGCTGCTGGGCAATCTCTGTACCCGCCGCTGTGGTTTCTGCGCGGTCCCCAAGGGCAAACCCGAGCCGCTCGATGTGGACGAGCCGCGCCGCGTCGCCGAAGCCGTGGCCACGCTGGGGCTGAAGCACGCGGTAGTCACCAGCGTGAACCGCGACGACGATAACTTCGGAGGAGCCAGGATCTTTGCTGAAACTATCCGCGAGATTCGCCGCCAGGCTCCGGGCTGCCAGATAGAGGTTTTGATTCCGGATTTTCAGGGCATCGACGATTGCCTGAAGATTGTTCTGGAAGCAAACCCCGAGGTACTGAACCACAATACCGAAACGGTGCCCCGGCTGTATCGCGCTGTGCGCTCCGGCGCGCGCTATGAACGCACGCTCAAACTGCTGGAAAACGTGAAACACTTTGCTCCGGGAATGGTTTCAAAAACCGGCGTGATGGTCGGCATTGGCGAAACCATGGAGGAACTTCTGGAGGTCTTCCGTGATCTGGGGGCATGCAACGTGGACATTCTTACCGTGGGGCAATATCTGCGTCCTTCAAAAAATCATCTGCCCATGACCCGCTACTACACCCCGGAAGAATTTGCTTTCATAAAACAGGAAGCGCTGAAGATGGGCTTCAGGCACGTTGAATCCGGCCCGCTGGTGCGCTCTTCGTATCATGCGCACGAACAGGCGGAGAGCACGGGATTGATAGAAGCAAATAGCATCTAGCAACTGGCAATTAGCAACCCCAAAACCTCTCACCACTGATTAACGCAGCGCAGCCGAGCCGCAACCAAAGGCTTTAACCGCAGAGAACGCAGAGGAAAGGAAGTAAGCCGCGAATGACTCGAATCCCACGAATTTACGCGAATTTTTGCATATAAATTTCGTTAATAAATTCTTCGCGACTTGAGACGAATTTGATTATTAGCACTACAGATAAACACAGATCAGAACGGATTCATTTACGGCTTATTTCAAAACGAAAAGGCCCGTTGGCGTGGGCCTTTTCGTTATAACGAGACAAGCTAAAAGCTAAGAGCTGCTTTTCACCATACATGGCAGGCGTTCTGGCTGACCATGGGCTGGCCGGCCTTGCAGCCCCAGGCTTTGGCAAACTCCGGCATGTTCTGCATTACACCGTTAATCCTAAATTTTCCAAGTGAATGAGGATTGGTGAGCGCCAACAGGCGGGCAGACTGGTCTGACTCGTTGTCACACCAGATTTGTCCCCATCCCAGGAACAACCGCTGTTCCGGAGTAAAGCCATCGATCTTTTCCGGTTGCTTGCCTTCCAGAGTCTTTTCCAGCGCTATATGAGCAATGCGCAATCCACCATTGTCGGCGGTATTTTCGCCCAACGTGAGCTTGCCATTGAGATGGACATCATCCACGGCGACAAAGCCGTTGTATTCATCCACCAGGCACTGCGCCCGCTGTTCGAAAGCTTTGTCATCTTCGGGAGTCCACCAGTCTTTCAGATTGCCCTCAGCATCGAACTGGCGTCCGGAATCGTCAAAGCCGTGGGTCAATTCATGGCCAATGACCGCGCCGATACCGCCGAAATTCAGACCGTCGTCAGCCTTGAAATCATAGAATGGCGGTTGAAGAATGCCTGCAGGGAAGTTGATGTCGTTCTGCAAAGGGTTGTAATAGGCATTCACCGTGGGTGGAGTCATGCCCCATTCCTTCTTGTCCAGCGGCTTACCTATTTTGTTGAGTTGCCGCCGGAACTCGAATGTGTTGGAGCGCAATGAATTGCCGAGAGCGTCTCCGCGGACGATCTTCAGCGTGGAGTAATCGCGCCATTTATCGGGATAGCCAATCTTGTTCTGAATGGCGTTTAGCTTGATGATTGCCTGTTTTTTGGTGGTGTCGGTCATCCAGTCAACATGATTGATGTCATCGTGCAGGGCGGCTTCCAGAGCGTGCACCATTTTCAGGGTGCGTTCCTTGGCTTCAGGAGGGTAAACCTTCCGGACGTACTCCTGCCCCAGCGCTTCGCCCAGATCGCCATCCACATCGGAAACGCAGCGCTTCCAGCGCGCGCGCAATTCCTTGGCTCCGGTCAAAGTCTTGCCGAAAAAGTCGAAATCCTCATTCACAAAGGGGGTAGGCAAATAGTGAACCTGCCCGTGAACGAGATGCCAGCGCAGGTAGGTCTTCAGGTCATCGAGGCTGACCTGGTTCAGTTCTGTTTCCAGCGTTTTGAAGAAATCAGGGTTGACCACATTCAAATCTGAAAAGGCGGGCGCTCCGATCCCGGTAAGGTATTTCGGGAGAGAGAGTGAAGGCACAAGCGCCTCCCATTCTTTGGCCGTCATCTTGTGGTAGATATTGGCAGGGTCGCGACGCTTCACCACCTGCATGGAGCCTTTGGCCAGCGCGGTTTCCACGTTCATTACGGCTGCGGCTTCTGCGGCTGCCTTTTCAGAGGAATCGCCCAGCAGCTTGAACATATTGGTAACGTGCTGGACGTACGCTTTCTGCAGTTCTACCGATTTTTCATCAGTCTTCAGGTAATAGTCGCGTTCAGGCAGGGAGAGTCCTCCCTGATCCACCTGTGCGATCACTTCCTTCGCGTTCTTAAAATCCGGTCCGGAGCCAAAATCAAAGAGTGCGCTAATACCAATCCCATGCAGGTGCGCCATTTCGTTCACCAAGCCCGCCTTGCTCTTCATGGCGTTGATGCGGTCAAATTCAGGCTTCAATACGGCTATGCCTTTTTTATTGATGGCCTCTTCATTCATGCAGGAAGCGTAATAGTCACCGATTTTCTGCTGGTTGGCGGTGCGGCCGGCAGAAGGCTTGGCTGCCTGTTCAAGAATCTCATGCAGCACAGCGCGGTTGTGCTCTGCCAACTCATTGAAGCGTCCCCAACTGGGCTGGTCAGAGGGAATAGGATTGTTCTTCAGCCAGCCGCCGCAGGCATACTGGTAAAAGTCCTGGCAGGGATTCGCGGTCTTGTCCAAGCCTGCAAGATCAAAGCTGGGGATTTGTTTGGGCGGTTCTGATGATGGAGTGTTCTGCTGGCCGATTGCCATTCCGGCCAACAGCAGCATCGCTGCGCTACGGAGAAAATTACGCATAATGAGTGTGCCTCAAAAAATAAGCTGTATTCGGAGCAGCATTTGTGCCGCCCCGGGCTGTAAGTTGTTATGCATCCTTACCCACGTCTTCCGGCGTGGGCTCAACATTGCGCGCCTCCGGCGCTTTGAACATCGTAGTTTTCAGAGCTATCCAACCGCCAACACGGTGAATCCGGTGAAGTCATACCCCTGTTACTTGTCTTGCTAATCCAACCAGTATTAGAAGACCCGGAAGTGAATCGTGAGGTATTTCTTGGGGTTCTCCCGAATTGCCTTCACCAGGTTGCGTGTCTCCACCAGCATCTGGTCGGTATTGTTGTACACCGAGGGGTCCTGGATCAGCTTGCCGATGGTGCCTTCACCCGAATTGAACTTGTCTGCCAGAGCGGAAAGCTTGGTAATGGTGTTATCCAGCTTTTTGGCGAATTCTTCGTCTTTGGCGAATTTGCCGATTGCGCCATGACCGGCATTGATACTGTCCATAAGCTGGTTAGCCTTGGAGATCGTCTGGTTGGCATTCTGGTACAGGCTGGGGTCTTTGATGAATTTGCCGAGTGAGCCCTCGCCTCTGTCTATGCTGTCAACCATGTGGTTGACCTTATCCAGACTGTCATTCACCTTGCGGTAGAGCGAATCATCGGACATCAGTTTGCCGATGCTGCCCTTGCCGTTGCTTACGTCGTTCACGATCTGCTGCATCTGCGCCAGCAGAGCATTCGCTTTGTTAAACAGTGCCGGATCCTGGATAAACTTTCCTACAGAACCTTTACCGTTTTCGACCTCGGCGACGATGCGGTCCAGGCGCTTGATCAGAATGTCAAGATTTTCCAGAGTGGTCTGGCTGCTGCGGACTACATCCTGGAGCGCAGGCGCGTTGGCGGCTTTCAGGGTATCTCCGTCGTCCACCTGGCTGCCGTGCGCGGTTTTGCTGTCCACGTCAATGAACGATTCACCCAGCACGCCGACAGTCTGTATGGTGGCGCTTGAATCTTTGCGCAGCAGGAACCTGTATTTAGTATTCACCTTCATGGTGACCTGCACCTGATCGAGCTGCCTGCCGGGAACTACACGGATATCTTTCACGTTGCCGATGGTGACACCCTGAAGGGCCACGGGCGCGCCCACACGCAGTCCCTCGGCATTATCAAAGTAGGAGTAGAGAGTGACTTTAGAAGTGAAAAATCCGGCAGTGCCGCTCATCAGGAAAACCAACACAGCGAGGGTGATTGCAGCCACAATCACCGTGATTCCAACCCTCAACTCAGACCATTTAAGCTGTTTTTGACTGGGCACTATTTATTCCAGTGACAAAAAATCATATCAGAAGCACCGGCAAGTCCCCAAAAGTGAGGCATTTAGCCATATGGACAGGCTGCTGAACGGCTTTTTCGTGGAGATAATGGAGGATTAACCACAGCGCAGCTATGCCGCAACCAAAGGCAAAACCGTTACCACAGAGGGCACAAAGGTTTCACAAAGGACACAGAGGAAAAGCACTTAAGAGAAAGTAAACAGGTTCTTTTCGTGATCCAGTCCGGAAAAATTCTTCGCGGCTCGAGACGAATTTGATCGTAGTAGTGCAAAGAGCGCGAAGGGGCGCAAAGGTGCTGTAAGCGCTATAATTCCGGGAAATATGTCCCGCCGCGTTTCACTGTTCGTGCCATGCTTTGTAGATCAGCTACTGCCCGAGGTTGCGGTGGACACGGTCAAAGTACTGCGCCATATCGGATGCGAAGTTGCATTTCCTGAAGATCAGACCTGTTGCGGGCAGCCTGCATTCAATACCGGATACTGGAATGACGCGCGGCCCTGTGCGGAAAGGTTCATCCGCGTTTTCAAAGATGCCGAAGTGATTGTGTGCCCTTCCGGCTCCTGCACCACCATGGTGAGAAGTTTCTATCCTGAGCTGCTGGCTTCCAGTCCATTGCACGCAGATGCAGTCTCGCTGGGAGTGCGGACTTTTGAACTTTCCGAATTCCTGGTCAAAATCGCAGGTGTGACTGATGTTGGAGCCACGTTCCCGCACACAGTCACCTACCATGCAAGCTGCCACGGATTGCGAGAACTTCATCTACGCGATGAGCCTCTGCAACTCCTGCGCAAGGTAAAAGGGCTCAAGCTGGTGGATATGTTGCGCGCGGAAGAGTGTTGCGGCTTTGGCGGCACCTTCTCCACCAAGTTTGAAAGTATCTCTGTAGCCATGGGCGAATCGAAGGCTGAGAGCGTCACGGCAACCGGCGCAGAATTCGTGACTGCCATCGATTCCAGTTGCCTTATGCATATGCAGGGAATTCTGACCAGGCGCAAGTCCAATGCGCGTACCATTCATCTGGCCGGCATCCTGGCCGGAGAGACAGCATGAGCGCTACTGCGGCTGAGCGTTTCCTGCGGGATGCCGCTGAGAAGTCTGCCGACCTCGTTCATCGCGAGATCATTCGCCGGGGCATGGAGAGCTATGATGCCGCCCATCTCAAGGGACGGGCGCGCATCAAGGACTGGGAGGCCGCCCGCCGCAAGTGCCAGGAGATCAAGCGCGAAGCTGTGAACCATCTCGACCGGTACCTGCTCCAATTCGAAGAGAAAGTGATCGCGCATGGCGGACATGTCTTCTGGGCTGCAGATTCCGCAGAAGCCTGCGCCTACATTACCGCGCTGGCCCAGCGCCACAATGTGCGCACGGTGGTGAAGTCAAAGTCCATGGTGACGGAAGAGATCAATCTCAGCCACGCACTGGAGAAGATTGGCGTCAAAGTGTGGGAGACCGATCTCGGGGAGTTCATTGTCCAGCTTCGCAATGAGCCTCCCTACCATATCGTTACGCCGGCTATGCACCTCAACCGGCGCCAGATTTCGGAGCTGTTTCACCAGAAGCTGGGCGAAGCCGTGGAAGGAGATGATCCGGCAAAACTGGTGGCGCTGGCCCGGCGCAAGTTGCGGGAGGCCTTTTTCTCTGCCGAAATGGGCATTTCCGGCGCAAATTTCCTGGTGGCCGACAGCGGGGTGATTGCCATCTCTACGAACGAGGGCAATGGACGCCTCTGCACCAGCGTCCCGCGCATTCATGTTGCGGTTACCGGTATTGAGAAGGTAATTCCCCGGCTTGAAGACCTGGCTACGCTCTGGCCGGTACTGGCCACTTCAGGTACAGGACAGGGTATTACTACCTATGGCACGCTGATTGGCGGCCCCCGCCGCCCTGGAGAGGCTGATGGTCCCGAAGAATTTCACGTGGTGCTGGTGGATAACGGACGCAGCGGCCTGCTGGCCGATGCTGAGCAGCGCGAGGTGCTCCACTGCATCCGCTGCGGAGCCTGCCTGAATATCTGCCCGGTCTTTCGCCACATTGGCGGACATAGCTATGGAACCATCTATCCAGGGCCTATCGGCAGTGTGCTTACACCGCACCTGCGGGGCCCGGAGTTCCAGCACTTGTCTTATGCGTCATCACTATGCGGAGCCTGCACCAGTGTTTGCCCGGTGAAGATCGATCTGCATCATCATCTGTTACATAATCGGCGCAACTTTGTTGAAGATCGGGGAGGAGGCACACCGAAACCGGGCGAAAAGTGGCGGTTCCGTTTGTGGCGTTACGCCATGCAGCGTCCGCGCGTTTATGCTGTGGGTGGATGGTTGATGCGCAGGTCTCTGCGAGTGCTATATGGCTTGGGACTGGCAGGCACAGTCTTTGATCCCATGCGCGCATGGAATCGCCGGCGAGCACCGGTACCGCTGCCAAAGAAATCATTTCGCGATTTATGGAAAAGCGAATTAACCGCAGAGGACACGAAGGACGCAAAGGTAACAAGGATTGATGGGGTCTGAAACAAACAATCCGAGCCGTCAGCGAATTCTCGGTCGCATTCGTGGCGGGCTGCGCGTGCCTGTGGCCGATCTGCCCAGCGCACCTGAGAGTGTAATCTTTGAGCCGATTACGAATCCCCTGGAACGCTTTCAGCAGGAGTGCGTTTCCAATCTGATGGAATGCCTTCTAACCAGCAACGCCGCTGAGAGCGCGCAACAACTTGCGAGTGTTCTCAACTCCCTTCCTGCAGGAGAGATTTTCGTCCAGGACGTCCCCTGGTTACGGCAAATGGTGCAGACCACACGACTAATCCGCTGGTCAAGCGAAGGCGCACCGCGCGAAAGCTCGCAGGCAACCATCTCGATGGCAGAGGCGCTGATTGCTCAGACGGGCTCAATCTTTGTCACTGCCTCATGCGGAGGGCGTGGCGCTTCGGTCGTGGCTCCAGTTCATATTGTTTTTGCCACGCTCAATCAGCTTGTGCCCGATCTTGCAACCGCGCTCGGCAACGCCACTCAAGCAGGTACCCTCCAGAACAACTCGTTTGCCTGCGTGATCAGCGGGTCCAGCCGTACGGCAGATATCGAGAAAATCCTGGTGCAGGGCGCGCATGTACCGGTGCGGCTGGTGGTGATGGTGCAGACTGCTTAATTTTTGCCGCTGATCAACGCTGATGAACGCTGAAAAAGCAAATCTAATGTCAGATCAACAAAGATCATCATGGATCAGCCTCTGGCCTATGCTCGGAAGGTCCTGAGGAATCCAGCGGACAAAAGATACGCCACTCCGGCGCACGCCAGCGTTACCGTCAATCCAAAATGAATGGCAATCACCATAGCGGCCACGGAACCCAGCACGCTGGCGGCGGCATTTAAAGCCCAGGCCCATTCCACGGTAGAGCCACCACTGGCTGCCAGCAGTTTGAGGCCCGTGGGGAATGGCATGCCCATCAGGAATCCGAGCGGGACGAGAATCACCGCGCTGATGATGAGCTTCAGGAAAAACAGCAGGCCGACAGCGGCAGACAGCAGCCAGGGCAGCACCAGCACATCGATCAGGATCACAGCCACAATGGCGGTTAATAAAACACGCAGGCTGCCAGCGCCGGATATCCAGCGGCGCGCCATCACACTGCCTCCGCCGCTGGAAAGCAGCAGTAGAAACACCACCACCGTCAGAGCGTAGGTTGGATGGCCAAGAAAGAGCACGAAGCGCTGAATGAGCGAAATCTCTACCAGGATGTAGCCCAGCCCAACGGCAATGAAATACAGAAGAGCTGGTAACCGGCCATACTGTCCATGGCCATGGTGCTGATGCAACAGCAGCGGAAGGAGCAGGAAAAGAGTCACGGCGATCAAGGAGATGATCAGCACTGCGCCCAGCACCACCACGCCGAGATTGATGCGCCAGTCCATGCCGCGCCCGGTGCCGCTCATGATATTTCTGAGCACATAAACGGTTTTCAGGGTGAAGAAGAAGAACGGAGCGTTATCGGAAACCGGTTCTATGTTGTAGGCATAATTCCGCGCGAACTGCCGGGGATTGTTGGATTGAATCAGGCGCTGAAATTCGGCAGCCGCCGGAGGCAGGGTTTGCAGTCCGGCATATTCTGCGGGAGGATTGAGCCACACCAGATTAGGATTTTCGCGCACATGTTGAGCGACTGCGGCGTATTCGGCGGCAGTGAGCGCTGATTTCTTGGCCAGTACCAGCACCGCGCGGCCATCTTCATCAAGCCCGCCATCGGCGACGACGACGAAATTCTGCCGTGGATCAGCAACGCCATTTTCATGCAGCGCCTCGATGGCCTGCGAAACAACCCGCAAGGCTTCGCGCGGCTTTCTGAACTCCCAGCGGGTAATCGCAATGAATCCATCAGGCTTTAAGTGAGCAAAGTATTCGCGAAAGGCTTCGAGCGTGTAGAGGTTGTTCTCGCTGAGCGCGAAGGCCCCGGCAGCGGTGGAGGCCCAGGTATCGACCAGCGTCATCTGCACTGCGTCATAGCTTTCGCGGGCGTTGCGGATGTAAGAGCGGCCATCCTGAACGTGCAGGTGGACCTGGGGACGTTCATAGAGATGATAGGTGAAATCTGCGTAGCGGCCGCGCATCACATCGTTGGCAATCGCAGGATTAATCTCAATGGCGGTAACGCTGGGGCTGCCATTGGCTACGGCACGCATCACGTCCACACCCCCGCCGGGTCCGATGATGGCAAACTCACCGTGCGGCCGCAGCACATTGGCAATGGAGGGCGCAGCGGACATCAAGCTCTTCTTCCAGTTGAAGCTGGAACGTTCCGGCAACCCTGTTTTGATGGGGGTAGGATTCGCGGGCTGTTCCCGATCCCAGGTTGCGGGATCCGTGTTCATGACTGCGGTGTTGGCGTCGGCATCGATGACGATGTAACGCGAGCCATCCTGATACTTGTTGACCTCCACGCGCGAGATGGCGTTCCATCTGGCAAATTCCACCCATTGCGGATCGCGAAACAAACCTTTGGCATAGATGATGTCCACGAGTTTTCCGCTGGAGTTGGCGGCGATCAGCACCGCAAAAATGGCAGCCAGCGCCAACCCCACAGCGCGAGACCCCTTTCGATCAGCCCAGATGGCAGCGGCTACGGCCATGGCCAGCGAGGCAAAGAGCAAAGCATTCGGAGCGCCAATGAAATTCAGCAGCGGAACCACGGCCAGGCATGCGGAGGCGCCTCCGGCCAGATCAGCGCCGTAAAGCACGGAGATTTCTCCGCTGGAACGGGCGAAGAGCACGGAAAACAACAGCCCGGTAAAGAAGAACGGAAGGGCGGTTACCAGGTAAATGATGGTGAGCTTGCCGAAGTTGCGGCCATTCACCTCCAGCGAGACGGGGATGTGGAGCACCACCTCAAGAGCCACCAGGATGAAAATGGAGTTCAGTCCGCACAGCCATGAGCCGAGCCGCGGCATTTCAAAGCGGCTGAGCCACTGGCGCCGGACATGGGCGAAGACCCCTCCTGATCCCAGGCCCAGCAGAGCAATCGAGATGGCGAAAAAGGCAAAGTGATAGAAGAGCACCACGCTGAAGAGGCGGGTCATCGCCAGTTCCAGCAGCAGGCTGGCAAAGCTCACCAGCGCCACGGCCACTAATACCGTGCCGGCACTCATCTTTTTTGCAGGACTGTAGACTTCAGGAGTAAGGATAACTTGGCTCATTTGATCAGAAAACCGAACAATTATTTCATCACTACAGCAACTGAAGGGCACCATCTGAATCCAGACATCGCAGCTTTCCACTCGGGACGCTCAGCATATTATCTAAGTTCAGGATCTGCTCATCGGCAGTAACTAACAACTCAGCCTCATACTCCAAAGCGGTTGCGATGTGCAAAGCATCTGCTGCTCTTATACCCTCGGTAGAAAGTATTGTTGTTTGCAGTTGCAGGGCGATGGTAGCAGGCGTTACGTTAAGCGCAACAATTCCAAAAGTCTGTACCACACCCTGAGCTTGGATCATCAGTGAACGAGCCGCTGGGACCAGCAGTTTTTGCGCATGTGGCACTCCCTTGGCGGACAATGCCAGCGACTTGTAAAGAGCCTCTTCTACTTCGTAATAGGTAAGACAAGAAGTTGCTGCCTGATGCTTCTGCGAGGCCATTCTTAATAATTTTTCTGCGTCCAGAGCGACTTGGGAAATAGATCGCGTGCCTCGGCCGGCTGTTCGCAATCCGTGACTGGCGGGTGCGGTCAAATAATCAATGAAGATGCCTGTATCCAGGTATATCTTCAAGAACGATGCTCCGCCTGTTCTAAAAACTCCTGAGTAGTAAGAATGATCGGGCGTTCGGTTTCTTGAAGATTCTTAAACGAATCATCTTTTGTCAGTAAGTAATCACATTCAGCAGCGCTGGAGTAAATCAAAAGATCGTTGGAATGTGCGGCCCTGTTGCGCAGCGTTTGAATCTTATCCAAGAGCAGATGCAGCTCGGCATTATTGACAGGAAGGACTTGAAGAAATTCCTGAATGTGCTCTAATTTGTTTTTATCCGTATTGTTTTGGTGACCGGCCGCTAGCAGCAATTCCGACAGCACGACAGGGTTTACTGCAAACCGATATTGTTTCAGCATCTGATCGGAAAGAAGGCGGGACTCCAATGGTTTTCCCCGTAAGTACTCCATAAGAACATTGGTGTCGAGGAAGACTAACGGACGCCGCTCGTTATTGTTATTTTGTGCCACGTAAACCTATTCTCAGGGTATTGTATCGCAGCTCGCAGCAGCCGATGAGGTATCCATCGGCCAAGTCCCACGAAAAATCTTTGCATAAGCTTACATTTCGCGCGTTCTCTGGTCCAGAGTAGGTGGAGGGGAACATGAAAGCTCGACTGTGGCTGGCGCTGGCCGTGTTGGGACTGGTTTACGCCTTGGTTGCAATGAATGCCTGGAGCGCACCTGCAAATCCGCAGAGCAGCGCCAATTCGCAGCTTCAAATCATCGGAAAAGACGGCAAGGTCACCGGCTTCGTGCCGTTGAAGCACACCTCGGTGAAGACCGAGATCAGCGGCTTTGTGGCGCGCATTGCAGTCACACAGGAATTTGAAAATGTATTGCCAGAGGCCATAGAGGCAACCTATGTCTTTCCTTTGCCACACGATAGCGCTGTAGACGGCATGACCATGAAAGTAGGCGACCGGGAAATCCAGGCGGTAATCAAGGAACGTGAAGAAGCACGCAAGATTTATGAAGCCGCGCGCACCGCCGGACACACGGCGGCCCTGCTCGATCAGGAGCGTCCAAACATCTTCACACAGTCAGTCACGAATATTCCGCCGAACGGGAAAGTGGAGATCACGCTCTCGGTACTGGAACTGCTGAAGTACGAGGCCGGCACGTACGAATTCGTATTTCCCACGGTAGTCGGGCCGCGCTACATCCCTGGCAATCCTGCCGGGCAGACAGGCGCGATAAAACAGCCTGCCGAGGGCGACGCATCCCTCCAGGACGCAGCCTTGCGCCAGCAGGATGGGGGCACGCAACAGAATACCGGCCAGGTGCCGGATGCTTCCAGGATCACTCCGCCAGTCGCAGGATTTCATACCCCCGACGAGCATGCCGGGCACGATTTCTCCATCGACATAAAGCTGGCAGCCGGTGTGCCGGTGGCAGGGGTAGAGTCTGCGTCGCACAAGATTTTTGCCGACCGCACCGGCGCTGATTCCTATCATGTTCAACTGGCGGATGACGCAGTGCTGCCAAACAAGGATTTCATCCTGAAATACAAAGTTGCCGGTCCCGGAATCAATGATGCGGTGTTGACCCATGCAGATAAGGCCAGCGGCTATTTCACACTGATCCTGCAGCCTCCGGCCAGCATTCCTGACAATTCTGTAGTGCCGCGGGAGTTGATCTTCGTGCTCGATACTTCCGGGTCAATGCATGGTTTTCCTATTGAAACGGCGAAGAAGACGATCCGGCGCGCCCTGGATAATCTTCGTCCGGAAGAAACATTCAACCTGATTACCTTTTCAGGAGACACCAAGATCCTGTTTCCCGGACCAGTGCCTGCAACCAAAGAAAATATAGCGGCAGCCCGGCGTGTCCTGGATGGCGCTTACGGCAGTGGAGGCACGGAGATGATGAAGGCCATCCGCGCCGCACTGGGCGATGATGTGGAACCGGAAAAACCCAAATCGGGAACACAGCCGTTGCGCGTGGTGTGTTTCATGACCGATGGCTACGTGGGCGATGATGCGGCGATCGTCGCTGAAGTCCAGAAACATCCTGAATCGCGGGTCTTCGGCTTTGGCATTGGCACCGCAGTCAACCGCTTCCTGCTGAGCAAGATGTCTGAAGAGGGACATGGGGAGGTTGAGTATGTGACCAGCCCGAATGAGGCAGAAACGGCAGCGGACCGCTTTTACGAGCGGGTCCATTCGCCGGTGCTGACAAACATCACCATTGACTGGAAAGGGCTGCCGGTTACGGAGGTGTATCCCACACAGGTGCCTGATCTCTTCTCCGCCAAGCCGGTGATTATCACCGGTCGCTATACCCAAGGTGCCACTGGCAGCATTGTGATTTACGGCACACAGGCCGGAGGCCTCTTCAAGCGCACCGTGAACGTGGATTTTCCCGGAGACAACTCCAGCAACGCTGCGCTGGAGAAGATCTGGGCGCGGCGCAAAGTGGAAGACCTCATGTCACAGGATTGGGAGGGAATTCAGCAGGGCAATTCCAAACACAAGGCAGAAATCATCGATGTTGGGCTGAAGCACAGCCTGGCGACGCAGTACACGTCGTTTGTGGCAGTGGAGGAGAAGACAGTCATCAGTGATGGCAAACCGCTGCGCATTCAGGTGCCGGTGGAGTTGCCGGAACATGTGTCCCCGCTGGCGGTGGGTGGCACTGTGGGCGGCATGTTTGCGAATGCGCCCGCACCCGCTGCTGGTTTCTCTTACAGTGTGACGCGCAGCAGGGTAATCACCAGCAGCGGGACGAACAATACCGTGGAAGTTACATCCGATCCCCCAATGATCGATACCACACAGACTCAGGTCTCGAATACTACGATTTACGCTGAGTTGAAACCCCAGACAGATGAGAAGAAGACCCTGGCCAAAATGAGCGCGGAATTGAAATCACTGGTTGCGTGCTCAAAGAAAGCGGGTGTCAACAAGGCCGGCCAGTGCAAGCTCCCGGCCTCCGGAATGGTTGCTGTGGAGGTGCAACTCACCAGTGCCGATCAGAGCGTGATTCAGCTTCTGGAGCAGACAGGCCTGAAGCTCAAGAGCGGTTCTGGTACCACCACGGTGACGGGTGAGATTCCAATTGCCCAGCTTGAATCCCTGGCCGGGCTGGAGCAGGTGAAATCGGTTACCAGGGCCAGTAAGGACACAGCGGTGATGCTGATCCCACCCTCAAGAAAGAATCAGGAGATCGCAGCAGGCTTAAGGTGAGATAGTGCTGCCAGGCCGTGAGCCTGGCACACGATCGTGAATGGCGCTGGGCCGCTGCGTGTCATGCAGCGGCCCGATTTTTATTGCAGAGATCTTATTATTGATGCCTGTATTTTAATTTGACAGCAATATTCGGATAGTGTGCCTGTGGTTTCTCCACTAGATTGAACAGCATGATGAACCTGCGAATGGAAACCCGCAATGACAGTACTCTGGCCGGTAACACAGCCGCATATAATCAAATCCAGTTGATGAAGAATTCCGGCCCTGTTTCCGTGAATGATTCCCGCTGGCAGGCGGTTCTTGAGCGAGACCGCCAGGCCGACGGCACTTTCGTCTTCGGAGTTCTTTCCACCGGCGTGTATTGCCGTCCATCATGCCCGGCGCGCCGCCCGCTGCGCAAGAACGTGAAGTTTTTCTCCTCCTGCGGTGACGCCGAGAAAGCAGGGTTGCGGGCGTGCCTGCGCTGCAAGCCGCTGAATGGTTCCTCCGGCAATGCCAAGCTGGTCGAGCGCCTGTGCCGCTACATGGAAAGCAACGCCGACCAGAAGATCACCCTTGCATCGCTGAGCAAGGTTGCCGGCATCAGCCGTTTTCACCTGCAGCGGATGTTTACCGCCGAATTGGGTATCTCTCCGGCCAGGTATCTGCAAGCCTTTCGTTTTTCCCGGTTTAAGAGCGCCCTGCGGAGTAACTCGGTGACTACGGCGTGGGCAGATGCAGGCTATAGCTCCTCCAGCCGCGTGTATGAGACGGCGCGGGCCAGGCTGGGCATGCCTCCGGGAAATTACAGCAGCGGCGCCGGACAGGAAGATTTGCGCTTTGCCCTGGTGAACACCCGCCTCGGAAATGCGGTGCTGGTGGCCGGCGCCGAAGGCGTATGCTCCGTACACTTCCTGGAGAATGACAGTCTTGAGAACATCTTGAAATCCGAATATCCGCGCGCCCTCATCAATCGGGATGACAAAGGGCTGGCGCAGTGGACAAAACAGCTTCGTCAACTGATCGCTGGTGAGAAGGCCTCGCACAGCATACCGCTCGATATTCGCGGCACTGCGTTCCAGCAAAAAGTCTGGCAGCAGTTGCAGAAGATTCCTCCAGGCCAGACGAGAACCTATTCCGAAATAGCCCACCTGATTGGCCGCCAATCAGCAGTGCGCGCCGTGGCCAGCGCCTGCGCGTCAAACAATCTGGCGGTGCTGGTGCCCTGTCATCGCGTAGTGCATAAGAGTGGCAGTCCTGAAGGCTATCGCTGGGGGACAGAGCGGAAGAGAAAGTTGCTGAAAATAGAAGCTGGAGAATTGCCAAAATAGCAATAATTGCAAATCGATGCGATGGCGTTTTACCAGCGCAGACATAAGATTTTCAGGTTCAGCTACTTTCATTCCACGACTTACATATATCTGAAAGGCTTCGGAGATCCTTGCTAAACAACAAAGCCAACCCCTGCGGGTTGGCTTGTTGGAATCGTCAGACTCAGTTCTAACAATCCTTCATGGTCATATGGCACGGTGGAACGCTTCCGACCGTGCAATTACCTGCAGAAAAATCCCGGGTTATTTTCCCAGAAATCTCTTGTGGTGTCAGGCTCTTAAGAGTTTCCTGACTAAGAATCAGTTTTTTGGGTGTCGCAGGTTTCATGGTGTACTCCTTTGCAGAATGTTGCTTTACTGGCGGAGAGGGGGGGATTCGAACCCCCGATAGAAGTGTTAGCCCCTATAACGGTTTAGCAAACCGCCGCCTTCAGCCACTCGGCCACCTCTCCGTAAATTAAAACGACATAGCACTCGAGATTCCGCAGTCGCTGGCTGTGGAAAGTCCTGCGAAGTCCCGATGCAGCAAAGCATCTTTCGGGAAGCACACTCACGTGCACCTTCATTATAGCGGAAACAGAATAGTTTGTGTCCCAATACACGCTATTAATGCGTGTATTGGGACACAGGTCTTACGGAGCGAAGTATCCGCTAATGTCCAGCACCAGGTGACTTTGCTGCGGAACGAAGGCGCCCACTGAACCGCTGCTGGCGGGTGTAATCGCCATATTGGAAGTGATCGCAGCATCGCAGGCATTAAGAGTTGATGCACCAGCAGTCTTGTACTACTGGGCAATAGCTAGTGCAGGAAACAGGACAAATGTTTCACACAGGTTGCAAACGGCTGAAAACAAATGGAATGAAGCTTGCGTTATTGCAGCAGTCGGCGGGCGATATCGCAGTAGAGGTCTATCGCCTCATGCAGTTGCTGCTTGGAGATGTATTCACGCTCGGTATGGGCCACATGGATCGATCCTGGCCCCAGAAGCACCGGTTCACCCCACGCGCTCAATGCGGGAATATCTGTGGTGAAGGAGGCCACCATGGTGTCGATTCCGGCAACGGTGCGCAGCTTGCAGAAGGGAATCTCCAATATGAATTCCGCTTCCGCCAGGCCGGCAACGGCGGACGTAATCTCTTGGCGCAAAGGCTCGGACGGACCGACCAGGCGGTAGAGCAATTGGGCGCGAGCATAATCGGGGATCACATTGGGAGCGCGTCCGCCTTCAATGATGCCGATGTTCATGGTGGTGGGGCCAACTTCAGGGTTCTCCGGCAGCTTCATTGTGCGCAATTGCTGCAGTACGTCCAGCAGTTTTTCAATTGCTGATTCGCCCAGTTCAGGATAAGCAGAATGGGCCATCCTGCCGTGCGCAGTCACTTCCACGCGCAAAGCACCCTTGGAAGCCATGGCAATCTTGTTTTCGGTGGGCTCGCCATTGATGAGAAAGCGGCTGTGCAGCGGAGTCTGATTGGCGACCCTGGCTCCCAGGCTGTCACGCTCTTCGCCTACAAGAAAAAGCATTCCTACGGCAGCGCCTTCTCTGCGCAGACGCTCGCAGGCGGCAATCTGTGCCGCCACAATACCTTTCGCGTCGCAGGAGCCGCGTCCATAGATGTTTTCGCTGTCTTCAGAAGAGGGAATGAAAGGTGGAACCGTATCAATGTGGGTGGAGAAGACGATCTCCGGCGGCTTGTTCTCGAGTGTGGCCTGCACGTTGAAGCGGCCATGGGCCACCGGAAGTTTATGGACGGTATAGTCCAGCCGGTACAGCTCGTCATAGAGAGCAGCGCCTACGGCTCCCTCGTTTCCTGAGATCGATTCAATATCTACCAAACGGCGGGTCAGGCGTACCGGGTCCATATCTGTACAAGCATAAATGCTGGATTCAGGCTTGGCGAATCCGGGCGGAGAACCGGCGCGTCATGACTCTGGTAAGAACACGTGAGTTGTTCTATGAGCAGCGCTTCACCACGGCGGTCTTGTAGACTACATAAACCACCGCTTCTCTGATAAAAGAAGATATGGCCAGTGGCATTCGATCGTTCTTCCTTGAGGGGCCTGCGGGCAAGCTGGAAGCCCTGCTGAACGAAGGCAAGCCGGACGCCACTCACGCGGCACTGGTCTGTCATCCGCATCCTCTTTATGGCGGCACTGTTCACAACAAAGTTGTGTATCACGCCATGAAGACGCTGAACTCCTTTGGGTTTCCAGTGCTGCGCTTCAATTTTCGCGGAGCAGGATTGAGCGAGGGCGAGCACGACCAGGGACGCGGTGAAGTGGAAGACGCGCGCACCGCGTTGAACTGGCTGAATGCTGAATACCATCTGCCGATGCTGTTCTGCGGCTTTTCTTTTGGAGCAGCTACGGGCTTGCGGGCTGCGTGTCCGGATGAAAAAGTTACTGGGCTGATTGCCCTGGGCACGCCTGTATCTGCGGAAGGGCGCGTCTACACGTATAAGTTTCTTGAAAATTGCACCAAGCCTAAGCTGTTCATCAGCGGCTCCCGCGATCAATTCGGGTCGCAGGACAACCTGCGGCAGGTCTTTGCCATGGCTGCCGAGCCTAAGCAACTGGTGTTCGTGGAAGGCGCAGAGCATTTTTTTGAAGGCCGGCTCCCTGAGATGCAGGCGGCCATTCGCAACTGGATTCAGCAGCTCTTCAAGCCCGGCCGCCAGGCGGAGGCCAGTTAATGTCATTGCCTCACGCCATGCGCTCGGCCGCGCGCGAGATGTTTCTGCATGCGCTGGCCGAATCGAGCATCGAAAAGGCATTCACCAGGCATTTATCATGGGATCGCGGGGTGCTGCGCATCCGCGAAGATCTTTATGATCTGAAGTCTTACAACCGTGTCTTGGTTGTTTCCTTCGGCAAAGCCGGGCATCGCATGGCTGAGATACTCTCGCGGCTGGTGGGAACCACGGTGGAGGGCATTATTGCCGATCCGAATCCTCACCCTTACCAGCTCAATGGCTATCGCTATTTTGCCGGTGGACACCCTCAACCTAACGAGGAGTCTTTTTGTGCTGCTGATGCCATATTGAAATCGCTGTCATCTTTGAACCCGCAGTCCCTGGCCCTGTTCATGATCAGTGGCGGTGGATCGGCCGTGGTGGAACGGCCTGCCGATCAGGATATTTCGCTGGCAGACCTCATTACGACATACAAGACCCTGGTTCTTTCAGGCGCTCCCATTGCCGAGATCAATGCCGTGCGCAAGCACCTGTCAGCCGTGAAAGGCGGACGCCTAGCGAAAGCAGCGCAGGGCGCGCAACAGGTTTCGATCCTGGTTTCAGACGTGCCGGAAAAATCTCTGGATTCGCTGTCTTCCGGTCCGACCATGCCGGACCCCAGCACCGTGGAAGACTGCCACCGCATCGTGAACGACTACAAGATGCTGGCCGGCTTTCCTCCAACGGTTCGCGAATTGTTTGAGCGGCATGCGCTGGAAGAAACGCCGAAGCAGGGCGATGCGGCGTTTGCGCGTTCCCGCTGGTGGAAGGTGCTCTCCAGCGAGACCGCGGAAAAGGCCGCTGCATCGGCAGCCGCGCAGCATGGTTTTGCGGTAGGAATCGACAATTCCTGCGATGACTGGGACTTTGCCAAAGCTGCTGATCATCTATTGGAGCGGCTTGATGGCATGCGTAAGGGCGTTGCCAAAGCCTGCATCATCTCCGCCGGGGAAGTCACCGTAAGAGTTCCTGATGACGCCGGAATCGGAGGACGCAACCAGCACTTTGCCCTCTATTGTGCAGAGAAGATTGCCGGAAAAAATATCGCCGTGCTGAGCGCGGGAACCGATGGTATTGACGGCAATAGCCTGGCCGCAGGCGGAATCGTGGATGGCACTACTATGGATCGTGCCCGCGCCGCTGGATTGGATGTAGCCCGGCACTTGAGCGGATTCAATGCATTTCCTTTGCTGGAGAAACTCAGCGATTCCATTCAGACCGGCCCCACGGGAACGAACGTCCGCGACGTGAGAATTCTGCTGGCGTATTAATATTTTTCAGCCCCGTCGCGCCACTACCTTCAAGTCATCTGCCGCAAGAATTTTCTTGATCTGGTTTCTTGCGTGAATGGCCCATGGCCCGATGCTGTCGAGCCGCGCATAGGCCTGCCAGTGGCGCAGAGCCTTGCGGGGTTGGCGGGCTTTGTCGAAGGCCAGCGCGAGGTTATAGTGCGCATCGGCATAGGTGGGCGCCAGAGAAATAGCTGACTGGTAGGCGTTGATCGCCTCCTGCAGGCGTCCAGTCTCATCCAGAACGTTCCCCAGATCGAAGTAGGCCAGAGCGTAGCGCGGGTCTACCTCAATGGCTTTGCGGTAGTAGCGTTCCGCCTGAACATAATCGTGGCGGTTGTAGTACAGCGTTCCCAGGTTGATGTAGGCAGCCGCATGAGTAGGCTCGAGTTCCACGCATTTGTTGTAGCAATCAATGGCTTCCTGATAGTTCGCCGGATCTTCTTCGAGGGCCACGCCGCGGGCAAAGAACTCCCCGGCGGATTCTGCGGTGCGCATAGGGCGAAGCTTCGCAGGCTCGATCACCCGCTGCTGCCCGCTGAAGTCCATCACGAACTGCCCAGCCAGTGGTTCCACGGTGGCGCCCTGGTGACGGAAAGCAACCCGCGATTTACTGGCAAAGGCGCTGGCTTCGAGCAATGGATTCTCCATTCCCGCGACCTGCTGTTGCATGGCGCGCAATGAATCACGGATCACTGCCGAGCGCACACGCTTGGAGCGCAGTTCATGCAGCTTTCTCAATTGCAGGAGATCAAAAAAGGAATAGGAATTCGAGACAGGAAACAGGCCTGATTTTTCCCAGCCCGTCAACTGCCGCGCTGTGATGCGAAGGATCCGCAAGACGTCCGCTCGTTGGTATCGTTCCACAGTTGCCAATTTGGAGTACGCGGTTATTCGTACAGAGCCATCTGCATTATGCGAAAGCCGCGCATTAAATAGCAAGTCCAAAGTTGCTGAATCTACACGAGAAAGGTGGAATTCATGTGGAAAACATGCAACAATCCGGCTGTTATCACTCTGGTACCTTGGGGGCCCGCAGGGGGCAAAACTTTACGGTCTGCCGGTACTCTTTTAAAATCGAATTAGGCCGACGTAGCTCAGTTGGTAGAGCAGTCGATTCGTAATCGACAGGTCATCGGTTCAAGTCCGATCGTCGGCTCCATTTTTCTTTCTGAGACTGCCGAAGGTGAGTTCATGTTTCTCTCAGTAAAAACTGGAATATGGTTTGGAACTCTCGGCATTCTCCTCTTAGGGTTCGCTTTTTTTATGGCGGGTGGCATTACCACTGAGACCACCAGAGTTGTCTGGCGTAGACGCATTTCTGAACGGCAACGGAGACTTGATATCTTACGATGTGGATTGCCAGAACCTCGTCAAGGAATAGCGCACCGTTTGGTTAGATGGTTCTTAGAACGGTGATTGACGCCACATAGCTATGTCCAATTCTTAAAACCCGATCAGAAGTCTTGTTCATTGTTCCAGTCTTTTCAATCAGTGTCATCTGTGTTGAGTTGTTGCGGTGATCAGCGGCAAACCATGCCATCGGGTAAAATGTCACTGCAATGATCATCAAACAGCTTCTCGATATCCTGGTCTGTCCAGTGCCTGAGTGCCGCAAGCCCATCAAGCTTTCATCCGACGAAACTTCGCTGGTGTGTTCCGGCTGCGGACGCATCTATCCGATTCGGGACGGCATTCCTGTTCTTATGGTCGATCAGGCAAAGATGCCGCAATGAGCATGCGCTGGACAGACCAAAAAATATAGGACGATTTTTCCAGTTTTAGTACACTAGGGTTCGCTCGAATAAGCCCATGCAAGGGACATCCAAGGCCGAGCAGTCTTTCAAACCCGGCGAGGCGGTCACCGAGTCCGGAGTTTATACAGTTGTCCATGACCGTCACCGGCAGAAACACTCTGCCACGATCTTCAAGGGCGAAAAATTTCCCTTATGCGCCCGCTGCGGCGAAAAAGTACGCTTTATCCTGCTGCGGCCCTCGGCGCTGATTTCTGAAGATGTTGATTTCAAACAAGGCTCCGATGCTTCCGGTCAGGAGACGATTTGAAGAATATAAAAAATAAGTTGCATGTGAACTATGAGAACGATATATAAATCTGTTACTCACCCGGTCAATATGCAGACACAAACTCGAACGTCTCCAGCATGGAAGCAGGCATCCCGGCTTAAGTCTCCCAAAGCAAAAGGCAGCGGCAGGTCGCGTCCGCACTCTGGCCAAAAGGGCGGCTCCGGCCCCATCTTCAGCGCCGGTGAAACCGTCAAAGAAACCGGTATCTACGAGGTAATACATGACGGCGAGCACCGGATTGCCCATGAAGTAGTCATGTTGAGCGGTGATGCCTTCCCGCCCTGCGATACCTGTGAAACCCGCGTCCGCTTCCGCCTGATCCGTACTGCTCCGTATATTTTTCAGGACGAGGACTTCGAAGAACCCGAGTAAACACAATGTGTAAATGGTAATTTGGTAAATGAGTGAATTGTTTAGAGTCTGGTGGGGGAATTCTTCGATCTCTGCCCGTCTCTTTTTGATCGGTCATCCGCAAAACTGTTCAGGGAAGCGCCAGAGATTACATAACTTTCCTTAGCTTCCTTAGCGTCCTTTGCGGTTAAAGCGAATTTGACCTCTCACGCTTCGAGATTGAGCGAGCGCAGATAGTCTCGGAACTGCTGGCCCAGATCAGGCCGCTTCAAAGCAAATTCCACCGTGGCTTTCAGGAAGCCCAGTTTGTCTCCGGTATCGTGGCGCTTGCCTTCGAAGGTGTAGCCATAAATTTTCTTGCCGGCCTGCAGCAGGCCGCGCATGCCGTCAGTCAACTGCAATTCGCCGCCGGTGCCGAGAGGCGTGTGCTCCAGCGTGTCAAAGATGTCCGGGGTGAGAATGTAGCGCCCAATGATAGCCAGATTTGACGGTGCATCTTCCGGCTTGGGTTTTTCCACCAGGTTCTTTACGTCGTGCACGCGCCCGTTGTATTGACCTTCAATGCGCCTGGCGTCAAGAACACCATAGGCTGAAATAGCCGGGCCGTTTACCTCCTGGGTAGCGATGACCGAGCACTGCGAATCTTCGAAGACCTCCATCATCTGCTTCAGGCATGGCTTGGGAGCGTCAATCACGTCATCGGCCAGCAGCACGGCAAAAGGCTCATTGCCCACAAGTTCGCGCGCCATCAATACGGCGTGTCCCAACCCCAGGGCTTCTTTCTGGCGGACATATGCCACGTGAATCATGTCGGAGATCTGCCGCACAATGGCCAGCAGGTCTTTCTTGCCCCGCTCTTCCAGCATTTTCTCGAGTTCGTAGCTGACGTCGAAGTGGTCCTCGATTGCGGTCTTGCCTCGTCCGGTAATGATGATGATCTGGTCGCAGCCTGCGGCCAGCGCCTCTTCCACTCCATACTGGATGATTGGTTTGTCCACCAGTGGGAGCATCTCTTTGGGCTGGGCTTTGGTGGCGGGCAAAAAACGCGTGCCTAATCCGGCAGCAGGAAACACAGCTTTGCGAACCCTCATTTTCATTGTGTATATCCTGGTCGTCCTCTACTCAGATGCACAATTCTAAATGGAAACACCTGAAAGCTCATCCGCTGCTGTGCTTTTGCGTGGCGGCGTCGGGCATAAAACTGAGTGACAATAGTGCAATCGGTGAATCAATTTGTTTGCAAATGTGTTCTGGATAATGGTACGAAGTAGAGCATCATCATGGCTTCTTCAGGTACCCAACCGGTATTTTCATCTGATACAGAGCAGCAATCCCACGGCTTCCAGGTAGCAACCCGGCAGCGTTGGGAAGATCTGGGCCTCCTCCTGCTGGTGGCGGTTGCGCCTCTGGTGTTCAATGCATTCGCCGCATTGATCTATTGGCCAATGAAACCGGCGCAAAGCGCCATGTACACAAGAATCAGAATACTTTCCAACCTGCTGCATGAGTTCATTTCTCTTGTGCTGGTCGCCTACGTGCTGCGCCGCCAGCGTCGCACTGTCCGAACTATCGGGATGAGCTTTCACTGGACTGACCCTCTGGCAGGCGCAGCCTTAGCTGCCGGTGGTCTCTTCCTCTCCACAATGCTTTCCATTGTGATTCGCAATGCCAGCTTTCTCATGACCGGAATTTTTGGCGAACTGCGCAATCCAAGGGTCATCTTTGCCGGCCTGACTCCTGCGCTGTTCCTGGTTTACATGATGGCGTCCTCGGTCTTTGAAGAGACTGTAGTGCGCGGCTTTCTGATGACTGAAATCACTGGTCTTGGGCGGCCGGTTTGGATGGCTGCGCTCGCCAGTGTCGTGCTGCAGACCAGCTATCATGTTTACTACACTATTCCCGGCGCACTGTCACTCTCCGGCATATTCATCGTGTTTGCATTGTACTTTGCCAGGGCGCGTCGATTGCTGCCGGTGATCATCGGCCATGCCTGCGTGGACTTAGTGGCCATGTGGTCGTTCTACCGTTGACAGGAGCTTTGCTTGTATATAGATTCTCACGCCCATCTTGAGGGGCCGAAGTTTGATGCTGACCGCGCCCAGATGCTGGAGCGGGCGCGTGCTGCAGGCTTGGAGCGGATTCTCGCCATCGGCAGCGGCACCGGTCCAGGGACATTCGATTGCGCCATCAATATTGCCGCGCAGCATGACTGGATCTTTGCCACTCTCGGCGTGCACCCTCACGAAGCCAGGCTGGCCACAGATGCCGATTATTCTGAGATGGAGCAGCTTGCCCCGAACCCGAAGGTGATAGCCTGGGGCGAGATCGGCCTCGATTATTTTTACGACCACTCACCGCGTGAAGTGCAGAAAGACGTGTTTCGCAGGCAGATGGAACTGGCCAAAGCCGCAAAGCTGCCGATTGTGATTCACTGCCGTCCCAGCAATAACAGCGAGAATGCCTGGGATGACACCATCCAGATGCTGCGCGACCACTGGAGCACCTCCGGACTGGGCGGAATTCTGCACTGCTTTACCGGCGACTGGAAACATGCGAAACCTGCGGTAGATATGGGCTTTTATGTTTCGTTTGCAGGCAACATCAGCTTCCCCAAGGCGGAGAACATTCGTGAATCGGCAAAACAAATGCCGCTGGAACGCATCCTGATCGAAACCGATTCACCTTTCCTTGCCCCCATACCTCACCGGGGCAAACGCAATGAGCCTGCATTCGTAGTGAATACCGCAGAAGTTGTTGGACAGCTCCACGGAATGAGCCAGGAAGAGATGGGCCGGAAGACGGCAGAAAATTTCTACACGCTCTTTCCACAAACACGGAACCGCAACGGGCGCTAAGCACGCAAAGGAATCTTATGAACCTTCGCGCCGTTCGCGGTTAATCACTGATTATTCTGCCGCGGGTACGGGGACTTTCTTTTTGCCCGCCAGTTCATCTGCGGTCTGGCTGATGTTGCGCTGCAGAAAGGCTTTGGAGAATCCCCACGAGCCATATTTGGGCTCGAGTTCGGCTGTGACAGCATCGATGAGTTCCTGTCCTGATTTTCCTGCCGCCTGCGTTTTGCCCACCGCCTGCCTCAGTGCCGCCAGGTAATCGCGAAAATCGCGAACATCACTGGCGGTGGCGACATCGCCATGACCGGAAACAAAAGTAGCTGCCGGGTGATCGGTCAGCAGCTTGTCCAGAGTCTTGATCCAGGCGTCAGTCGTGGCATCGATCAGGTTGGGGAGATGGTGCTGCCAGACGAGATCGCCGCCGAAGACCACATTGGCGTCGGGCACAGAAACCACCGAGTCGCCTCCAGTGTGCCCAGGCATGTACCGTACCTGCACCAGCCGGGAGCCGAGATAAATGTCTACCGCATCCGAATAGACCATATCCGGCACTACGAGAGCTTCCACCCTCGCCTTTTGTTCCGGCTTAGGATTGGCGCCAAAGAATTTCAGGTTCTCCGTGCGCAGCCAGCCGCGCAGGTTGCGATGCGCCACAATCGTTGCTCCTGCTTCCGCAAACACCGCGTTTCCGCCGGTATGATCGAGATGGTAATGGGTATTGATCACGTAGCGTATGGGCAGGTTGGTGACCTTGCGAATCTCGGCCAGCAGATCCTTCGCGGGAGCTACGTCGACAAAGGTATCCACCACGGCCACGCCATTGCTGCCTACGATAAAGCCTGCATTACTTCCGGCCTTGCTGCCATCGCCGCTGATAGCGGCATAAACTCCCTCGCCAATTTTCTTGATGGTGAAATCAGGAGTGTCCGCGCACCACGCGCTGAGCGATAGAAACACTACAGAGCAAAGAAGAGCAACTCTGATTTTCATGATTCAGGATGGTAACAGCGTTCCCATTGAACCGCAAAGGACGCAAAGGGCGCTAAGGAAGCAACAAAAAGTTCGTGCGTTTTTGATTTGAAGAATTTCCGGACATACAAAGGAATGAATCCAGAAAATATTCAAATGCTTTTGTTACCTTCGCGTCCTTTGCGTCCGTTGCGGTAAATTCGGGATTCAGGCCGCCTGGGTCTGCTTACGCAGCATCTCGAAGAACTCGCGCACCAGCTCGAGGTCCCAGCGTCCATTCTGCGCCTCAAAGAGCATGGTGCGTTCCGCATCATCGTGAGAGAGCGCCGGTTTGTAAGGACGGGTAGTCCGCAGGGCATCGTAGACATCCACCGTCTGCAGCACGCGTGCCAGCAGCGGAATGTCGTTCCCGACGAGGTGATCGGGATAGCCGCTGCCATCCCAGTGCTCATGATGATGGCGAATGATCGGCAGTACGTTGCGGAAAGATTTCAACGGACGGCAGATGGTTTCGCCGATAATCGGGTGCTGCTTCATGATCTCCCATTCAGAGGGCGTCAACCGCGAGCCTTTTTTGAGAATGTCATCAGGGATAGAAACCTTGCCCAGGTCGTGGAGGTATCCTCCCCGTTTGAGGGCCACAAGGCTGTCGCCATCCAGACCAATGTGGTGGCCAAGATCGGCAGCGTAGCGGGCCAGCCGTTCACAATGATTGCCGGTGTAGGGGTCACGCGATTCAATGCCTAGAGCCAAAGCCACCAGCACGGCTTCGGCATTCTCCAGTTCGTCAGTAAACTCTTTCAGCTTGAGTAGCGACTTGACCCGGGCAAAAAGTTCTTCAGGGTAGAGAGGTTTGCTCAGGAAATCATCGGCTCCGGCTTCGATACCGCGCACCCGGTCATCGCGGTCGCTCAATCCCGTAATCATCACAATGGGAATAAGCCGGGTCATGGGATCTTCTTTCAACTCCCGGCACAACTCGTAGCCTGACTTGCCGGGCATCACCACGTCCAGCAGCACCAGATCGGGTTTCTCTGTATGGACGAGTTCTTTGCCTTCGTCGGCCTCGGTGGCGGTCAGCACCTCGTATTTACGCGAGGAGAGCAGTTCACGCAGAAGCAGGACGGTATCGAGCTTATCGTCAATGACAAGAATCTTCGGCGCCCGCAGTTTCAGGCGCGCGTACTCTTCCATGGTACGTTCGGACAGTGGACCCATGTCATGTTTGAGAAGGCCCGGTACAAAGATAGGTTGCATCGCGCTACTCTGCCTTAAAAAGTTGCAATCACATCCATCAGCAGTTAGGCTTTCCGGAACGAGCTTCGTGCATGCTGGGAGAGACTGCAGTGACGGCAGCAGACAGAGCCGCCGCCAGATTTGCCCTATTCTACGGGCACAAAGGCCAAGAGTGAAGACCCTATCCGAATATCTTCAAGATGCCGCTGTGGCCCACGGACACCTGTGCGCCGGCCAGGTTCTGGGCGTGCGTATGGCCATGCTGGGCCTGCAAAAGCTGGGTATAGACGACCCCAGAGGCAAGGACCGCAAGCGGGTGGTCACCTTCGTCGAAATCGACCGTTGCGCGACTGACGCCATCATGGTTGTAACCGGCTGCCGGTTGGGCAAACGCGCCCTGAAATTCCGCGATTGGGGCAAAATGGCCGCTACTTTCATCGACTTGGAGAGCGGGAAGGCTGTCCGGATAGCTGCCCGGGAATCATCGAAAGCGCTGGCGAAAAGCATGTACCCGGAGCTGGAGAAAAACCAGCAGCAGATGAAGGCCTACCAGGAAATGGATGAGAACCGGCTATTCCAGACCCAATGGGTCAAGGTGGGACTTCCTCCGGAAGAGTTCCCAGGCTACAAAGGCGAGCGGATCGTCTGTGAGCAGTGTGGCGAAGGTGTCAACTTCCATCGTGAAGTCAAAAAGGATGGAAAAACCCTGTGCCGGAATTGTGCCGGCGAGCGCTATTACGAAGTGGTGGAGTAGTTAGTAAAGATTGAAGCTTACCTCAACGTTGACCTGCACCGGGACAGGTTTTCCGTCTTTGGTTGCCGGCTTGAATTTCCATTCCTTCACCCGTTCGATGGCCTTTTCATCCAGCCCCATGCCGAGTGAGCGCGCAATGCTCGGGTTATAAACCCGGCCGTCTGCGCCGACAATTACGTTCAAGACCACCGTTCCCTGGTATTTGGCCTTGCGAGCCTCGTCAGAGTAATCCGGATCAGGGTTGAAAATCACTACCGGAGGAGCCACGCCATTGCCCACGCGGAAAAGGCCGCCGCCAAAATTCGCGCCGCTGCCGGGGCCGAGTCCGCGTCCATCACCTGAACCTACGCCACCGCCGGAACCATTTCCGATACCGCTGCCTACGCCAGCGCCATTGGAAGGAGTAGTAAGTTTCGAGAGAGGATCGCCAATCTGGGTGCCCTGCGGAATCTTGAGGTCGGCCACAATTGTAGGCGTCACCATCAGTTTTGACTGCTGCTGCGGCTGAATCACGACCGGTGGAGCAAGCTGCTGCTGCATCGTTGCTTTGGGAGGCGTCCCGGCCGAAACTTTGAGCTTGCTGGCATCTCCACCCCCACCCCCACCGCCGGCCTGCTTGCCAATCTTCATTGAGTTATAGGGTTCAAGAATCGTAGTGTTGAAGCTTTGTTTTTCAGGCTTGGCGGGAATCTGAACCGTGAAATGCAGGAGCCAAAGCATCAACCCGATAACCAGAGTGTGCGTGACAAACGAAAGGAGAAAATTTTCCGGACGCACCTGGTATGTCCCATAACCTTCACCGAACAAAGTTGGGATGATCGCAGCTTCCGGTGGCGTCTTGACAAACTTAATGACGGAAGTCTGGTTGCGATCCGGAGGCTGTGGAGCGTTTGTTTCTTTGGAATCGAGCGGAGACATTTCTACCCCAAGTATAGACGTGTTATCGGTCAAAAAGTTCCCAAATGTGTATGTACGCCGTGTTAAGTTTAATCAAAATCTCCTTAAGGGCAACAACTTACTTTGTCTTTACTTTATTCCCACGGTTCTCATTGTTCTTTGTTTTTGTGAAACATGGATGAGAAAAAGCCCTTGAACCGGCCGAAAAATCCTTTCTTTTCCTTGGGTTTTGGGGTCTGGGCGCTTGCAGACACCTCTCCCTTATTCGTCTGAAGAACGGTGGGCTCCATCTTTTCTTGCAGGGAAAAAACATTTGGCAAGGAAGAAAAGTTTACCCGGGCCACAGTATAGGGCTGCTGGGCCGCCTGATCACCCCTGAACACCAAAGGGGCATCGATTTGTACGTGGACATCCCCGGGCTTTTCTTCAGGTAGCGGCGCTTCCGGAGGCAGGATGGGGGTCTTGTTCTGCTGCACAGGCTGTGGAGTTATCTCTTTATTTTCCGCCACTTTGACCGGAACAGGAGCCGGACAGCCGCAGGCGCCCGCCAGCGCGCTGCGCTGGCTCAGCTTCCCGCCGGAGAACATAACCGCTTCATCCGGCTTGATCTGGTAGACGCCCTGCCCCAGCATCTCGGAAACGATCACGCTGGAACTGTTGCCCTGCAACGATCTCACGCAGGTATCGCCGCGGCTGTTTACCCCCACGGCAAAATGAAAAACCCCCGGCCCGGCCAGCATGAATTTAAAGTCCGGAGTGATGAGCGTATCCGCCACCTCATTAAGTGGATAGTTCAGCTCCAGTGCGCTGGCGCCCATGCTGAACATCAGCCCTTCATTGCCGCTGGTGCTGTTCACCGCCACACTGCTCTGGGGGCAGATCTTGATCTCTCCGCCGCGTACCAGCCGCAAGGTTGCTGCAGATCTTCCCGCTGATAGCTGCGATCCGCTCACGACGTTCATGCCCGTTCCGGCCAGCAAGGCAGGTCCTGCCGCGGTTGCCTCCGAGGCAAACAACTCGCCTATGGGAGAAGGCGCCTGCGCCGTAAGCGGCACCACCAGCAGAACCAGGATTTTAGGCAGTGAATTGAACATCTATTTATTTATTGCGCCTGTCGAGCTGAGTGAACTTTTGGTTTTTCGCTTTGTCGCAGCTTCGCAAGCTGCGTGTCCCATGACCAGATCACCCGATCCTCCCGTTCACCGGATCACCCGATTCTTCAGAGTGCCAGGAAATTCTTGAGTAACAGGCGTCCGGAGTCGGTCAACACGCTTTCAGGATGGAACTGTACTCCCTCGATCGGGAAGCGCTTATGCCGCAGCCCCATGATCACGCGCGTGCCGTCAGATTCGCGTGTCTCGGCGCTGATCTCCAGTTCGGAAGGCAGATTTTTTTCGGAGACGATCAGCGAATGATAGCGGGTCGCGGTCATTGGCAGTGGAGCATTCTGAAAGATAGTCTTGCCATCATGCTCAATCTGGCTAACCTTGCCGTGCATGACTTTGCCAGCGCGCACCACGTTTCCGCCAAAGGCCGCGCCGATTGCCTGGTGTCCCAGGCAGACGCCCAGTACCGGCTTTTTCCCGGCAAAGTGCCTGATCAGGTCAATGCTGATGCCGGCCTTTTGCGGAGTGCAGGGGCCCGGTGAAATCAGAATGTGGTCAGGATTTAGCTGCTCGATCTCTTCACAGGTGGTCTGGTCGTTGCGCCGCACCTCGACTTTTTCCCCTAATTCACCCAGGTACTGAACCAGGTTGTAAGTAAAAGAGTCGTAATTGTCGAGCACAAAGACCATAGGAATCAGTTTAGCATTCAAAGCCAGCCGGTGACTTTAAGCACGCCGCATTTCTGGACAGTGGTAACAGTCTGAAAATCAGAATTAAAGGTGTTTTAGCAAACAATTCTGGCCATCCTGATACTGACGGCAACTTGGCAATAGCGCTCAATAACACCACTGTAACCTGCCGCCAGCTTGCTAAGCTTCCAGCATTTCTTTAATCTGGTGCGTTTGCCCCGGAGAACATCATGACTGCATTGTTTAAGGGAACGGTTATTTGTGTCTTTATCGTGAGTTCGATTGTCTGCTTTGCCCAGCGCAAGCCCAAGCAGGGCGCCGCTCCTGCCGCGCAAGCTCCTGCTGCTCCCATCAAGATCATGGTTGATGCTACCCATGCGCCGCAAAAGATACTGCATGCCCAACTGGAAATCCCGGTCACCGCCGGCCCGGTCACGCTGGTGTATCCCAAATGGATTCCCGGGGAGCACGGCCCAACCGGTCCCGTGGTGGACTTGACCGGGCTCGTCTTTACTGCCAACGGACAGCGGCTTACATGGCGTCGTGACCTCGGTGACATGTATACCTTCCATCTCACGGTTCCTGCGGGCGTCACCACGCTGCAAGCCAAACTCGACGCGGTATTGCCTGCGCCGCCCGCGGGTTTCTCCTCCGGCGCTTCCGCTACCGCCAATCTCGACATGCTGAGTTGGAACCAGTTGGTGCTCTACCAGCCGGGCAGACACACTGACGACATCATGTTCTCCGCCTCGCTGAAGATTCCTGATGGCTGGCATTACGGCACGGCCTTGCCGGTAGAGAACGAGGGCAACGGGCAAATCAACTTCCGCAGCGTCAGCCTTACCATGCTGGTGGATTCACCTGTCCTGATGGGCCGTTTTTTCCGCCGCATTCCCCTTACTCCAGAAGGCCCCATTCAGCACTACATCGATATGGTGTCTGACAGCAACGCGGCCCTGCAGATGCCGCCCGAGGTCATCAACGAGTACAAACACCTGATCGCCGAGACCGGCGCACTTTACACCGCGCGCCACTACAACGAATATCACTTCCTGCTGACCCTGAGCGATAAGACCGCGCACTTCGGACTGGAGCATCACCAGTCCAGCGATGACCGGGTGGGCGAGCGCACCATGATTGAGGATGACGATCGTATGCTGGCCGGTTCTCTCCTGCCTCATGAGATGACTCACTCATGGAACGGCAAATACCGTCGTCCCCGGGGCCTCGCAACTTCCGACTACCAGCAGCCCATGGAAGGCGATCTCCTCTGGGTATATGAAGGCCTTACTCAATATCTGGGTGACATCCTGGCTGCCCGCAGCGGACTATGGAATAAGCAGCAGTTCCTGGATGAAGCCGCCGAGACCGCGGCCATGCTCGACCACACCACCGGCCGCGCTTGGCGTCCGTTGCAGGATACCGCCGATGCCGCACAGATTCTTTACGGCGCCGCGCCGCAATTCGAAAACTGGCGCCGCAGTGTTGACTATTATCCTGAAGGCTTCCTGATCTGGCTGGAGGCAGATACGGTGATCCGCCAGAAAACCAATGGACAGAAATCCATGAATGATTTCTGCCATCTTTTTCATGGCGGCGGGAACACTCCGCCGATGGTGAAGCCTTATACGTTTGACGATGTGGTGAACACTCTCAACCAGGTTGTGCCCAATGACTGGGCCAAATTCCTGCGCGACCGGCTCGATACCTACGGCCCCGGCGCGCCTCTGGGAGGCATCACCAACGGCGGCTGGAAGCTGGTTTATGTCGAGAACCCCAGCGACTTTACCAAGGCCATGGAAAAATCGCGCCACAATGTAGATGCGCGTTTCTCGATCGGCCTTAGCCTGGATGATAAGGGCGTAATCGTCGATGTACTGATAAACAGCCCCGCATGGAACGCCGGCCTTGCTCCCGGCATGGAACTAGCTGCCGTGAATGGCCGCCGCTTTACCCCGGATGTTCTGCGCGAAGCCCTGCAGACCGGCAAGGGCAATGGCCCTAACCTGGAACTGATGGTGATCAACGGCGACTTCTATAAGACTTACACGCTGAACTACCACGAAGGCGAGAAGTACGCGCACCTGGTGCGTGATGAGTCGAAGCCAGACATCCTGAGTGACATCATCAAGCCCCTGACCGCAGCACCGGCAGGGAATAAATAGAAGGGGCTTTTGGCTCTTCGTTTTGACTTTTGGTTCCTTAGCGCCCTTTGCGTACTTTGCGGTAACAAACCGGAAACCTCTCAGCCGTGGGAGACTTTCGTCCAGTACCATGCATAGATCGCCGTCCATACGCATAGATGTGCTGCCACCGCAGCCCATGGACGGCGCTCTATTCCCTTTTTAAATACCGCGCCCAGCAGCACCGCGACCGCCCATGAGAGAACGAATCGCCATGCGCGTGCCATCACCGTCACCAGAAGAGAAGCTACCAATCCCGCGTAGCGCGGCGACTGCACCGCATAGATCTTGTAAGGGATGCCTCCGGCCGGGCCTTTGACCAGCGCCCAGATTCCGTACCGCTCAAATTCTTCCTGCGTCTTGGCCAGCATCTTCTGCGTCACGAACGGCACCTGCATCACCAGCGACTCGGCCTGCGCGGGATGCGCCTCTCCATACCAGAACATCAAACCACCACCCAGTACTGATCCGAGCAGGATCGCCGCCATGACTTTTAGTGATTGCCTGATAGAGAAGAGGGCGGGAAGAGTGAGAAAGACATCCGGAATAATGAAGAACAGTGTGGCTTCAGCGAAGCCCCAGAGAAAGCCTATGAATAATCCGGCAGGTCCGAGAAGGAAACGGCGCATCTAGTATGGTATCTCTAAGTCGATTTTACCGAAAAAATGATTATGGAGCGCAGCCGCCCTCGGCTGTGCGGGAGGATGCTGACCAGTGAATTCTTGACGAGAAAAAGAGATCTCACTAGCGCTTTGCCCTCATCTGAAAGTAAATCCATGAGATCACGAACCCCGCAAAGAAGACGGCCAGGCCCAGCCAGCGGGCGCTGGAAGGCTGTACGTCGAGTTCGCGATGGCTGATGAAGAAGCCGTAAAACATGGCAAACACCGCCAATCCGGCAGCCGCCCCAATGGCCAGGGACCTCATCAGAATTGCGCCGCTATTCAACTCTGTTCCTTTGGTAACCGAACCAGGTACTGCGCGAGATTTTTTGTTTCGGCTCTGGCCCATCTTATAGCAGAATGTGTGCACGCAACCAACATGGAAACAGTCACAGCAAGACGTCCGCTGAAAACGCGCCAGGCCGGATGGGCTCGTACCTTCGCCCAGTTTCTGGCGCGCCATCGTGTTTCACCCAATGGCATCTCGATTCTGAGCATCTTCTGCGCCGCCGGGGCAGGCGTGGCCATGTTTTTTTCTGCACGCCTGGGAACCACCTGGCGGGTGTGGCTGTTGCTGGCCGCAGCCGCCGGCATTCAATTGCGCCTGCTCTGCAACATGCTGGATGGCATGGTGGCCGTGGAAGGCGGGCTGCAGACCAAATCAGGCGAGGTCTTCAACGATCTTCCTGACCGCATCTCTGATGCCTTCATCCTCATTCCGGTCGGATATGCCGTTTTCAATCAACCGTACGGGCCGTTGCTGGGATGGCTCGCGGCTCTGCTGGCCATCTTTACCGCTTATGTGCGCATGATGGGCGGCGCTGCCGGATTGAAGCAGAGCTTCATGGGGCCAATGGCCAAACCGCACCGCATGTTTGCACTTACAGTCGGTTGCGTGCTCTCCATTCTTGAGACCTGGTATCTGCATCGCGGTATCATTCTCTGGCTTGATCTCATCATCATCAACCTGGGCTGTGTGATCACCATCTGGCGACGTACCGCGAACATCATCCGGGAGCTTGAAGCACGTTGAATACGGCAACCATGTGGGCCAATGCGATTGCCGCCGGAGCGCGTGGTTTGACTGGCGCTTCCGTCCGCTGGTTCAACTGCCAGCCCGAGCCGCGCCAGCGCGTTTATTTTGCCAACCACACCAGCCATCTCGATTTTGTCGTGCTGTGGTCGGTGTTGCCCAAGGACTTGCGTCCATTGGTGCGGCCGGTAGCCGCCAAAGACTACTGGAAGTCAGGCATTCGCAAGCGCCTTGCCGTCAAAGTCTTCAACGCGGTGCTGGTGGAGCGCCAGCCTCAGGCGCAGGACGCTGATCAGACTCACCGCATGGATTCCGCCCGGCAGTCGCTTGAAACCCTGCTCGAAGGTTTGGGCCAGACGAACTCCCTGATTGTTTTTCCTGAAGGAACACGTGGCACCGGGGAGACCGTAGGCGTGTTCAAGAGCGGCATCTACCACTTGTGGCGGCAGCGTCCTGACGTGCAGTTCGTTCCTGTCTACCTCGCAAACCTCAACCGCGTGCTGCCCAAAGGAGAAGTTCTGCCCGTCCCGGTGATCAGCCGCGTGATCTTTGGCGCGCCTCTGCAACCCGCGCCCGATGAAACCAAGGAAAGTTTCCTGACCAAGGCCCACAAGGCTATCGAGGAGTTAAGCGCCCTATGAGATTCAACATCGATCCGCAGATGCTGTGGATCTTTTATGGCCTGCTTGGATTGCTGGGCCTTGCCAGCCTGATTGGCTTCGTGCTCTCGCTGGCCGTGAAGTCGGAGGGCGGCAAGGCGACCGTTCGCAACCTGAATGCGCGCATCCGCGCCTGGTGGAAGATGAGCGCAGTCTTTGCGCTCACGCTCCTGGTTGGCCCCAAAGGGTCCATCTTGTTGTTTGGACTGATCTCATTTCTGGCGTTGCGCGAATATGTGAGCCTCATCCGCACCAGTCCTGCCGATCATCGCACGCTCTTCTGGACGTTCTTTGTAATCACGCCTCTGCAATACTGGCTGCTCTACACCCATTGGTATGGGCTTTTCACCATCATGGTGCCGGTCTACGCATTTCTGTTCATTCCCACGCGGCTGGTGCTTACCGGCGACACTTCGGACTTCCTCGACCGCGCCGCCCGTATCCATTGGGGATTGATGATCTGCGTTTACTGCATCAGCTATGCTCCTGCCCTGCTGATTCTCGATATTCCCAACTACCGCGCCGACGCCAAGCTGCTGCTGTTTCTTGCCGTGGTGGCGCAGCTCAGCGATGTCTTTCAGTACGTGTGGGGCAAGATGCTGGGCAAGCGCAAGATTGCTCCTCACGTTTCGCCCAATAAAACCTGGGAAGGCTTTCTCGGCGGAATCGCCTGCGCCACTGCGGTAGGAGCGGGATTATGGTGGATGACGCCCTTCTCTCCCAAGCAGGCGTTCTTCATGGCTCTTCTGATTACCCTGCTGGGATTCGCCGGAGGACTGACCATGTCCGCCATCAAACGCGACCGCCACATAAAAGATTTCGGCACGATGATTGAAGGCCACGGCGGGATTCTCGACCGGATGGATTCGATCTGCTTCTCCGCCCCCATCTTCTTCCATCTCACGCGCTACTTCTTCGAGCGGTAACACCCAACACGGAGACACAGAGGTACGGAGCAGACAACGAAGCCGCGAATGCCGCGAATCAAGAAGAAATGAGTAAATGAATAAGTTGCTAAATGGGTATGAAGAACCTTTTTACCAGCGACATCGGTAAAATCAGCATTACCTGTTCCGGCAAAGCCGTGGATCAGCGGTAAGGTTTTGTTTCCTTCGCGTGCTTCGCGTACTTTGCGGTTTCATCCACGGAAGAAGTCTTTGAGCGCCTGCTTGACCACTTCCCGGCCTGTATCTGAGATAGCTTTCGTCAGTGGAATGTCCTTGGGGCAGACTTCCACGCAGTTCTGCGCGAAGCCGCATTCCTGGATTCCACCATCGCCCATCAGTGCCTGCAGCCGTTCATGCTTCAGGGCCTTGCCTGTAGGATGCTGGTTGAACAGCCGTACCTGCGCAATCGTCGCCGCGCCTACGAATCCGGTGTTCTCATTGAACTGCGGGCACGCCTCCATGCAGCAGCAGCAGGAGATACAGCGCGAAATCGGATACGCCTGCTCCTGTTCGGTCGGATAGACGCGCGGGCCGGGGCCAAGATCATACGTGCCATCCACCGGTACCCAGGCTTTGACTCGTTTCAAATTCTCGAAAAGCACGCTGCGGTCTACTGATAAATCACGAATCACGGGAAATTTGCTGAAAGGCTCAACGCGAACAGGCTGGTCGAGCTTGTCCACCAGCGCGGAGCAGGCCATGCGAGCGCGTCCATTGATGAGCATGGCGCAGGAGCCGCAGACTTCTTCGAGGCAATTGGAATCGTAGGTAATCGCAGTCGTCGGACGTCCGTCGCGGGTCACTGGGTTCGCGGCAATCTCCATCATGGCCGAGATCACATTCATTCCCGGCTTCCACGTAAGCTCAAACTCCTCCCAGCGTGAATTTGCCTGGGGATTTTCCTGCCGCTTGATTCTCAATATGACTGTTTTTGCCATTTACTTATTGATCTCCGTTGCCGCGACCGACTTGAGTATGCTCATAAATCCGTTAAACAAAGTGATTGCTCCGAACGCTCCAAAAAACCAGCTATGCTGCCGGATTGCCGCCCACACAAACAACGCGCCGAGAAAGAAGAAGACGGCAGCCACTCCCTTGTAGAATCCCGGTGATGATTTGCGTTGTTGTTCCATCGAAAGCCTTTAACCACAAAGGACACAAAGGAACACGAAGGTTTCACCAATCATTCTCTTTGTGTTCTATACCTTCAGTCCTATCCCCGCAGCCGAGGGCGGCTACGCTCCATAATCTATCTCTTAATTCCTTTGTGTTTCTCTGCGCCCTCTGCGGTGAAGGTTCTTCTACTTCGCCATGTCATACCGTCTCGGTCGAGGCGGTATCAGCGATATATCCACCGGTTCGAACTCAAACCTCGGCTCATCCACGTCCGGAGCAAAGTAGGCCTTGGTCGTCTTCAGCCAGTTCTTGTCATCGCGCTCGGGAAAGTCCGGCTTGTAATGCGCGCCGCGTGACTCATCGCGCATGGCCGCGCCCTGGGCAATGACCCGCGAAAGCTGCAGCATGTTATAGAGCTGCCGCGTAAACACGAATGATGTATTCGCCCACATGCTCTTATCGCTCAGGTTGATGCGGTTGAAGCGATCCAGCAATTCAACGATCTTTGCGTCCGTTTCCTTGAGCGGCTTGTTGTAGCGGATGACCGTGCAGTTCTTGGTCATCAACTCGCCCAGTTCGCGCCAGATGCGGAAGGGATTTTCATTGCCGCTCGAACTGATCAGTCGCGAGTTGATCTCTTCCTGGCGTTTCTTCTCAGCGTCAAAGGCGCTGCTGCTCACACCGTCTGTCGATTTGGCGCTGCCTTTGGCATGGGCCACGGCCTGCGGGCCGGCCACGAAGCCTCCCCAGATGCAGGAAACCAGCGAATTGGCGCCCAGGCGGTTAGCGCCGTGGTAGCCGTATTCGCATTCACCGGCAGCAAAGATTCCCTTGATGTTGGTGGCCTGCTTGTAGTCCACCCACAAGCCGCCCATGGTGTAGTGCATGCCGGGGAAGATCTTCATCGGCACTTCGCGCGGATCATCGCCTACGAATTTCTCGTAAATTTCCAGAATGCCTTCCAACTTGCGGTCGAGCGTGGCCCGGTCAATGTGGGTCAGGTCGAGATAGACCATTGGCTGGCCGTCGATGCCGAGTTCATGCTCATACACAACCTTATGAATGGCTCGGGTCGCCACGTCACGCGGCACCAGGTTGCCGTATTTCGGATACCACTCTTCCAGAAAATACCAGCGCTCCGACTCAGGAATGCTGCGCGGCTCGCGCTTGTCACCCTTGGTCTTCGGCACCCATACACGGCCACCCTCACCGCGCGCCGATTCCGACATCAGGCGCAGCTTGTCTTCGCCCGGAATCGAGGTGGGATGCACCTGGATGAACTCGCCATTGGCGTAATAGCAGCCCTGCTGGTAGAGCGCCGACTGCGCCGACCCGGTGCAGACCACTGAGTTCGTAGACTTGCCAAAGATCGCGCCAATGCCGCCGGTGGCCATCACAATGGCGTCGGCAGGGAAGGTGCGCACCTCCATGGTGCGCAGGTTCATGGCGCAGATACCCCGGCACACATGGTTGCTGTCGAGCACGGCGCTCAGAAACTCCCAGTGCTCGTACTTGGTGACGCGTCCTTCCGCTTCATAGCGGCGCACCTGCTCGTCGAGCGCATAAAGAAGCTGCTGGCCGGTAGTTGCGCCGGCAAAGGCGGTGCGATGATAGAGCGTTCCGCCGAAGCGGCGGAAATCCAGCAGTCCTTCCGGCGTGCGATTGAAGGGAACACCCATGCGGTCAAGCAGGTCGATGATTCCCGGCGCAGCCTCGCACATGGCTTTTACCGGCGGCTGGTTGGTCAGGAAGTCGCCGCCGTAAACAGTGTCATCGAAGTGCTGCCAGGTAGTGTCGCCCTCGCCTTTCAGGTTCTTCGCCGCATTGATTCCACCCTGCGCGCAGACCGAATGTGAGCGCTTCACCGGCACAATGGAAAAGAGATCGACGTTGCCTCCGGCTTCAGCGATCTTGATGACCGCTGCCAGTCCGGCAAGACCGCCGCCAACTACGATGATTCTGGGATTCGTTGCTGCCATGTTTGAAACTCTGCTCTCCGGTTAGTGATTGCCTGCGGTTTCGCTGGTGCTCTCCCATGTGGAAGCCGGTGGATTGTATGCGTCTCCGGGACGAAAGAACGCCGAAACCGTCGCCAGTCCCACTCCGATCAACGTGATGGCCAGCGCCACGCACACCCATCCAAACCGCTGCCGCGATTTATCACTCACCGTAATCCCCCATTTGGCGCTGAACAGATATAGACCGTAGGCGAAGTGCCACGAAGCCGCTGTGATGCCAATCACGTAAAACGCCAGGGACCACGGATTGTGCATCTCAACCTGTACTTTATGGAATGCCGCCTGCGAATTGGTCAGCAGGTGAATGCCGCTAAAGCGCATGGTGTAGGTATGCCATGCCATATAGAAGAAGGCGATGGCCCCTGTCCAGCGCTGGGCCGCATACATGAAATTGCCTGCCCAGGGATAATCTCTCACGTTGGATTGGCCGCGAAACCAGATGTAGAACCCATAAAGCGAGTGATAAAGGAGCGGAATATAAATGCCGACGATCTCCAGTACCAGGACGAAAGGCAGTCCAGTGAGGAACTTAACCTGGTCGCCATAGGCTTTCCAGCCATTGGTGGCAAACGCATTCGAGATAAAGTGTTCCAGCAGGAAAGCCCCTACGGGAATAATCCCGCTCAGGGAATGAAGCCGCCGCCAGAAAAATGAATGACCTTGTCCTGCGCGGATCGGAGGAACTCCGCGCGTAATCGGAGAGGCTACAGTGCTCATGTAACTGCGATGTACTCCTTAAGTGGAATCCAGCCCGCACAGCCAAACTTTTCATTATGAGCGTTTTAAAGAGCAGGGTCAATTACGGATCGGAGAATGGGTGCAATTAAAAGTGCGAGTCAATGCCTGACGGACAATGCCGGGGGAGGTGACTTGCGAGGTTCTTGCAACAGTTAAGGCTGAACATTTCCTGGCGAATGAGATAAATCAACATGGGTGAATCCATTTTCGAGGAGCACCTATGACCGAACG
>QHVI01000114.1 GCA_003223515.1 Candidatus Angelobacter sp. Gp1-AA117 | reverse complement strand
GCGCGAGATCCGCATTCGCCGCATTACCGAACCCACGGCGGAACAGAAATCCCTGCTTCACCAGCTCGGTCTAAATCTTCCGGAACGGCTGAGATCTCTTTCAAAATGTAGTGCAGACTCGGCCATCGTCTGAACTGATTCTGAAAGGGTTAGACCGTTTCTCGACCGCTTACTGACGAACTTCGGCTAAGCTATTTATGAACTAAAGCGAATGAGTGCTTTTCACATAAGACCATGCTCTGGATGCGGAACAGAACACCATGATGGACACGGAATGCTGCCTTTTATAGACAGAAAAAAAGCGTGGCACCATGTGCCACGCTTTTGAAGCGTTCAAGGAACGTGTTTAGACCGGAAGATGCAGTTTATTCGTATCGTAGAGCAGTCAATGGATTCGTGCGAGCAGCGCGGCGGGCTGGCCAATAGCATGCCGGCGTTGCCACGGAAATGAGAAGCAACGGGATACCCAGGAAGACAATTGGATCCGTTGAACTCACGTTGAACAGCAGGCTGGAGATGGTTCGGGTTAAAACGAAAGCACCGACGAGCCCTACGGCAATTCCGGCAATCACGAGGACGAACCCCTGTTTCAATACTGAAACCAGCAGGTTCGCCGGTTTGGCACCCACAGCTAGCCGGATGCCGAACTCGCGCGTGCGTCCGGTAACGTAAATCGACATTACTCCATAGATGCCGATGGCAGCCAGAATGAGCGCCAAGGTAGCGAATGCGGTCAACAGCAGGTCGGTCAGCTTCTGGCTGGTTAGGGTCTTATCTACAACCTCTGACAGGGTGCGAACCGCATATACCGGCACATCGGCATCCAGATCATGGATATTGTTGCGCACAGTAGAACTCAGCGCTGCCGGATCGCCACTGGTGCGCAGGGTAAGGTACATCCGCAACTGTGGATCCTGGCCGTGCGCGAAATAGATATGAGGTTTGGGGTCCTCGGCCAAGTTCTGGTCTTTGATTCCGTTTACAACCCCCACAACTGTGAGCCAGGTTGGATCTCCAGTGGTGCGTACTCTCTTGCCGAGAGCGTCACCTTCAGGCCAATAGCGGCGCGCCAGAGTCTCATCCACCAAGGCGACCATGGGGGTCTTTTCCTGATCCGCATCACTGATGTCGCGGCCACGCAGCAATGACATCCCGAGCGACTGGAAGTAGCCGGGAGTCACGGTTTGCAATTGCGCCTGCGTGGGCTCACTTCCGGGCGGCGGCTCATGACCTTCTACTATGTAACCATCATAGCTCTCCTCACCGCTAAAGGGCAGGTTTGAGCTTGCTCCAACTGCAGTCACCCCGGGGAGAGTCCGCATCTGGTCGAGCAGATTGCGGTAGAACTGAATTGCCTGTGGCGGGTTGGGATATTTCTGGTTAGTCACCGGAAGCAGCATGGTGAGCTCGCTTTTTGCCTGAAAGCCAGGGTTCACGCCCAGTAACTCACGGAAGCTCTTCAGGACGAGCCCGGCCCCAATGAGCAAGATCAGGGAAAGCGCAAGTTGCGCCGCCACCAGCGAACGATTGAGCCAGCGTCCGGAGCCCATCGAACTGCCTCTCTGTCCTTCGGTCAAGCCGGCTTTAAGACTGCTACGGTACGTGTAAAAGATCGGCGCCAGGCCAAAAAGTACCCCGGTCAGCAAGGCGACGAAAATGGTAAACAGCAGAACACCGCCGCTTATGCTGACTTCATTGAGGCGCGGAACACCGGCGAGAGGAAGATGATTCAGGGTTCTCACCACTCCCCAAGCCAGGGCTATCCCGGGAAGGGCGCCTACCAGTGCGAGCAATATGCTTTCGGTAAGCAGTTGTTGAATCACACGCCGGGGTTGAGCGCCGAGAGCTGAGCGGACAGCAATCTCAAGGCCGCGCACCGTAGTCCGGCTCAAGAGAAGATTGGCAACATTAGCGCATGCAATCAGAAGAATAAAGATGACGGCAAACTGAAGCACCAGCAAAGGCTTCTCCGTTTTGCCTACGATGGCTTCCTTCAGAGGAACAACGCTGGTCCGAAGACCCGCGCCAGCGGGTGGAGGATCGTCGCGCCCCACCAAGTGCGGGTTTTGCTTGCCGGCACGCCACATGATCCCAGTGGTCTCCGACTGCGCGGTAGCAGGCTGCATACCCGGTTTCAGACGAGCGATGCCTGTGAGGAAGAATGGGTGAGACGCCTGCGAGTCGAGCCCAATTGGGACCCACACCTCAATTTCTGGCACCGGGAATCCGAAGGTTGCAGGCATGACGCCGATGATTTCCGTGGAAGCGTTGTTAAGAACCAGGGTCTTGCCAATGACGCTGCGGTCACCGCTGAAATGACGCTGCCAGAACGCGTAGCTCAGGACGCACACGTGGTTTTTGCCGGGCAGGTCTTCTTCCGGCACAAACGAACGGCCCATCATCGGATCTACAGCCAGAACTTTGAAAAAGTCTCCGGTCACCTTGGCGGCCTGAAGACGCTCCGGGGTTGGAATGCCGGTAAGATTCATGCCGCTTGTGGCATAAGCGGCAACCGAGGAAAACACCGTGCTTTGGTCGCGATAGGATGCAAAATTCGCCTGCGAAAGCCGCCACGAATCCAGCCCCTTCTCAGGATAAGCTTGCAGCAGCCTCACCAGCCGTTCCGATTGCGGATAAGGCAGGGGCCGAAGCAGGATACCGTTTACCAGACTGAAGATTGCAGTGGTAACACCGATCCCCAGCGCTAAAGTGAGTACAGCGACTGCGGAAAAGCCAGGGTTCCTCACCAGCAGACGCAAACCATAACGCAAATCATTCTTCAAATTCGACATCGTAAATTCGTACTCTTCCCGCTGTCACTCCTAACAGACAGCTTCTTGCATGGCCTGATTGTTCAAGAGATCTGACCATAGATCGTAAAGCTGGTTAGGACAGAATTCTGAAATTTCAGGCGCAGGAAAATTGCCACAAATAAAAACCGTCACAGGCGACTATAAGGACAAACCTCTGGACGGGGTAAGCTAATGTAATTTCCTGCTGGTATTTATTCAGTAATTATACCAATCAATAGTTACTTAGTGGTAAATACTTAATTTTATTCAAAGCACTCAAGAATCAGCATTCACTCAGCCTTTGGCCAGTCTGGCTCGCCGGAATAGTGTGGCGGCTGAGGCTGTGGTGCGCATGCACACCATGGACGCAATGAACAATGGACTCTGAGTGTTTAGAAGGCTACTCCGGCTGCGAGGAGTTGTTCCTGCATCTCGGCAGGCTGGAGATAATCATCAAGCCAGCAGGCATTCGGATTATTGGGGAAGATCATGATGCGGCCGCGATCTTCGAGCCGGGCGGCGCGATGGTAGCGAAAGATCATGTGATCTCCGGATTTTCCCACAACTTCCACCTTGCCGGTTTTATGAGACATGCACAGGCGGGCATGCTTCGCCAGCCCTGCAAGGTTGTGCCGGGCGCCTTCAAAGATCTCCCAGGCTTCTTCCACGGGAACCACATAGGGCCGGTTTCCCGCCGTCGGGCGGCAGATGAAGAGATAGTAGGAGGTGACTCCGTTAAATGACATCCGGCTGAACAGCTCAGCAATGGCCTCGACACTATCATTCACGCCACGGATAATGGGCGTCTGGTTGAAGACAGTAACGCCGGCCTTCTGAAGGAGCATGATTCCCTGCACCGCCACATCCGTCATTTCCTTCGCGTGATTGAAGTGCGCCATTACGTAGATCTTCCTCTCCGCCGAGCTGTACCTGCTCAGCATTTCCAGCAGAGAAGGATCGTTGATGATGCGGAAGGGATTAAACGCCGGCATCTTGCTGCCGATACGGATGATCTTCACATGGTCAATGTCCCTGACCTGCTGGATGATCTTTTCCAGCTTCCCGGTGGACATTAGGAGAGGATCGCCGCCGGTCAGCAGGACGTTGTTGATCTCCGGGTGCTGGCTGATGTACTCGACGGCGCCGGAGACTTCATTGGTGACCTCATCGTTATCATCGGTAAAAAGGCGTTTGCGGAAGCAGAAACGGCAATAGGCTCCACATACGTTATTGACCAGGAGCAGGGCGGTATCGGTGTACTTGTGCTCCAGGCCTTTCATCACAGTGTAAGAAGCTTCGTCGGATGCATCCCATTTGCCGAACTCCTCAAGCTCGGCCACCTCCGGCATGACGATGTGCCGGATGGGATCGTTGGGATCGTTCCAGTCAATGAGGGATTGGTAGTAGTCATTCGTCCGAAAGACGAACGTATCGGTGACAGCTTTGAGCTGCTCTTTTTCGAAAGCATTCAGTTCTTTGATCTGATCAAGTTTTACCAGGTACTTAGGATTGCTGTGATTTGTGGTCACGCAGGCATTCCTCCTTGGGGGGCAATTTCTTCTGAGATTCGGGCTTGAAAGTGGTTCTTCTTTGTTTGCGCTGGATCGGGGTTAAGCGCAAGTTCCTTCCGGTCCTCTGATGGCACGGAAGACCGTCAGCGATGAACGATAGCGTAGCGACTGTGAGACGCGCTTTGAGCGCGGCCCACAGATTCTGGTTGCGGACGACAGCAATTCAGAAATGCTTTAGGCCGCGATCAGTCACGTCGATCTACATAACTGACGTGGTCGAAGTGCTGACTGCGATTGTCTCCTCGATCAAGTGGCGGTCATATTCAATCTGACCGTGCTCCAGCTTGATGATGCGGTCGGCCAGGTCGTAGTAGCGGTCGTCATGCGAGATCACGATCACGCTTTTGCCGCGCCTTTTGAGCTCCGGCAGAATCCGGTAGTAGAAGATCTGCTTGAACGTGGGGTCCTGGTCAGAAGCCCATTCGTCAAAGATGTAAATTGGACGATTTTCCAGGTAAGCGGCCAGCAGCGCGAGACGTTTACGTTGTCCCTGTGACAGCTCGGTCGTGGAGAACTTGCCTTCCTCAATGCGTACTTTGTGGTCCAGTTTCAAAGCGCGCAGGTATTCCTGCCCATGGCGTTCCAGCTCATGGCTGTCTACGCCATAGAGTTGATCAAAGAGGTAGAAGTCGGAGAAGACCACAGAAAAATTCTGCCGGTAGTCGTCTCGATCTGCGGCGGTGACCGGCTTGCCGTCCAGGCAAATCTGGCCACGCTCAGGTTCATAGAGTCCCATGATGACCTTGGCCAGCGTGGTTTTGCCGCTGCCATTCCCGCCAATCAGAAATACCAACTCACCCGGAGTGAACGTAAGATCCACAGGCCCCAGGGAGAATTCTTCTGCTTGTCCTTCAGACTGGTAGGCATGGGTAATTCCATTCAGTTCCAGCCGCCGCCATGAATGGTTCGCTGCTCCTGCCCCCGCAGGCGAAGCTAGTTGCGAGGCGGCCAGCGAGAGGCCGAGTTTACGGACCTTCTCAGCGGCAACTTGCGCGCGGCCAAGAATCGGCAGATTGTTCAGAATAATCGTGAGCGGGGTAATCATGAACAGAATGGTAAGCGTGTACCCAGTGAGCACCTGGCGGCTGACGCTGAGCAAAACCGGGGTCAGGAAAAGAACCAGTCCAATGAAAATGAAGAAGAGAATCTGTCCCCAGTTGCTGGCGGCCAGCGCAATGGTATTGGCGCGCATTCCATAGGTCTTTATGCCCTCGACTGGCGGTACAAGCTGCCGGGAGACAAAGGCATTCCTGCGGTTGCGGTTGAGCTTGAGTTCCTTGTTGCCCTCGGTGATGCCGCGCACGCCTTTGAACATCGCGTCCCATTCCTCGCGCATAAGCTGAAAGTAATGAAATGATCTCTGCGTAGGAAAATGATGGGTAAGGAGTCCTATGAACATGTAGCCAATGACCAGCAGCAGCAGCGGCCATGAGAGCCAGCCCAGATAGAGAAGGCATCCAAGCATTACGAACAACTGCGTGCCCAGCAGAGGAAGGCTGGTGACCGCGTTGGTGACCGCTGGTATGTCGTCAGTAATGGTAGCCAGCAGGCGATGAATGCCTAATTCCTCAATCATGCGGTAGCGGGCGTCGAGAATCTGATGGGAGAGCTGCAGCCGGAGATGATGAGCAGCCTGGGCGGTCAGCCGCACAAGGAGCGACTGAGAAAGGAACCCGGCAACCGGAATAATGATGCAGAGTCCGATGAATTCCGAGATCAGCACCCGGTTCGAGGAATTGCCCGCGAGGGCCGCATTGATCACAGCGATAAGAGCGGTGCTGCACACGCCGGCTACGCCTCCCGCGAGGATGGCGAAAACAATAGTGGCCCGGGACCGGGGGACCCCTTTAGACCAATTGAGGAGCACAGAAAAGAGCTGAAACAGATTTCCCACTAGCGAATTTCCTTTACTGCATTTTCAATGCAAATGCTAAGCTGCTCGGCAAGAGACTTTGACGAACAGCTCCTGCACCATGGTGTATTGCCGGCCGGTAACGGTTGTGAACTTGTAGTGGCTTTGAATCCAATTAGTCTCCGGCGGCAACCAAAGAGTTGTGAAACTCATTCCGGCTTTCCTCGAAGGCAAGGCGGGTTATAGGAAACCGGATTCGCGCGTCTTGATCGAACAGCGGCAGAGGAGAGCGTGTCGGACCATGATAATAGTGCCCGTCACCGGCAGGGCGCCTGCGAATGCTGATCACACCGAATTCAAACCTGGAAAATTCCGACCGTAGAAATGCTTCACGTTCGGCGATAGGGCCGTTGAGAAAATAATCAGAACTGGGATTGCGGAAGTACAAGCTCTGATCTGCTACATGGGCCATCACATCAAAGTATTTGAGCCCGCCAATCAGCCAGTGGTCCAGCTTCTCGCGATAGGTGGGGCCTTTCTTTTGATGGCAGAGCAGGGTAATGATGTGACAGATTCCGTCTTCGGTCAGGTGTTCATCCAGGCCACTGATGATGCGGCTCAGGATCTCCTCGCCGGAAGAGCCGCCGCTGTAGTAGTCGGTGCCCGCTTTCACCGAGGGCATCGGATTGAAAGGCGGATTGGCGACAATCAGGTCGAATTTCATTCCTGCTACGGGACCATACAGATCGCCCAGCCGGAACTCCACATTTTTGATGTTGTTCAGCCGCTGGTTAAATGTGGAAAATGCAATCGCCCGCGGGTTGATGTCAACCCCGATCACCTCGTCAGAATGCTGGGTTGCCTTCAGTGCATGAATGCCTGAGCCTGTGCCCAGATCAAGCGCCTTGTGCACACGCACTGTGCGGTCCACCACACCGGCCAGCATATAAGATTCGGGATGCAGCCACATGATTCGGTTGAACTCGGGAAGATTGTTCCTGGGAAAAACACGAAGATCGGTGACCAGGAAGTGGCCAGAGCATGGAAAGAGATTGATCGGCGACCTGATCCAATCGTGCGACACCTGAATCAATGACATTGCCTGCAGCGCGTACAGTTCCGCCTCGGTAAATACCTCCAGCATTTGGTCGTAGGGGACCTCTTCGTTTAACAGGAACAGCGCCAGGACGACATCCAGAGCGTCCGAGGCAGGACCGAGAAACGGCCTCGGTACTCGTGGACCGGCGAAGTCCGGCAGCCCTTCAAAATAACCCAGGCGCGCACCACAGTGCCTTTCATCAAAGTTGAGTTGTTTAAGCTTCTTTACTATGCCGTCCATCAAGGGCGCAGCGACCGGCACGGGTGGGGAAATACGGAGTCCCATATCAGTTACCTTTCGTTCAATTTTGACTTGACGTTGTTGAATGTTTGTTGGCGGCCCGAGTGTCAGCTCACGGCGTATCCTGCGGGCCTCGCGGAAAATGTCAGGAATTTTCCTTTACGGCTTTCTGGAGACACGTGCGCAGCTCTTCAGCGAGCGTAGATACGAAGGGCTCTCGCATGACGGTAAAGTGTTGGCCGGGAACGCTGCGAACTTCTACGCCTCCTTCAGCCCACTTCTCCCATGCTTTGACCGGGTCGGCTGCCACTACGTAATTTTTTGGCCGGGACTTGCCCACATACTCCTCCGGCTCATCCGCACGGAAGAAGATGATTCGCCCCGGATATTTGGCGCCTGCATAGCTCTTGGCCATTTGAGCGTTGGTCTTGAAGTGATCGAAGAGCTTGCGGAAGTCAGCCAGCGTCATGTCCGAGGATATGAGCTTTTGTTTTTTTGCATCGGACCAGACCCTCCGAAGCTGTTCCATCGGCGGCCCCGAAAAGATCTCATCCCATGAGGATTTGAGATAGTCGAACGATATACCGATATCAACAGCGAAACTGCCTAAGAGAACCACCCAGTTGTATTCTGCAGATTCTCCTGTAGGGGCCTGGGCGTCCACCAGGAAGAGCATGGCTACCTTTTCTCCCTGCTGGACCAGTTGTCTGGCTATTTCAAAAGCAATTACCCCTCCCATTGACCATCCGCCAATGAAATAAGGTCCTTTCGGTTGGAAGCCGCGTAGGGCCCTCACATATTCGGAAGCCATAGTTTCGAGGGTTTGAACTGCGGTATCCGAGGCCGGAGGCGCCTGAATGCCATACACAGGCTGGTCCTGGCCAAGGTGCTTTGCCAAATCCGCATAGCAGAAGACAGTGCCACCAGCAGCGTGGACGCAGAACAGTGGCGGTCGAGTGCCATTCGGTTGAATGGTGGCCACGATAGATGAATCGGCTCCGGCTGAACCTGTGTCATCGCGCAGCAACTGGGAAAGACGTTCGATGGTGGCCCCTTCGAAGAGCGCGGCCATAGGCAGCCTCTTGCCCAATTCCTGTTCGATCCTGGCAATGAGCTGCACTGCAATCAGCGAATGCCCTCCCAATTCAAAGAAATCATCCTGGATGCCGATCGGGCGGGCATCCAACAGCCCCTCCCAGATCGTGATCAACTGCTCCTGTAACCTGTCTTTCGGAGCGACGAAAGTTTTTTCGGAACGGGCTGCCAGGCGATCGAAACGCAGCAGGGCATTTGCGTCTATCTTGCCGTTTGCCGTCAGTGGTAATTGTTCAAGAACAAGGAAGAGAGAAGGCACCATGTACTCCGGCAATCTTTCCTGGACACGGGAGCGAAGTTTTTCAACCGTCAACACGGAGCCGGCCACAGGAACAATGTAGGCGATCAGACGCTTTCCTCCAGCAGAGTCATCTCTGGGAATTACTACAGCCTGTTCGACCAGGGGATGTTCGGTGAGTGTCTTCTCAATCTCCTCCAACTCGATGCGGAACCCGCGCAGTTTGATCTGCTTGTCTGCACGGCCAAGGAACTCTATATTTCCATCTTCGAGATACCGGACGAGGTCCCCTGTGCGGTACAAGCGTCCCCCGTTGTTGCCGAAAGGATCTGGGACAAAACGTTCAGCGGTAAAGTCTGACCGGTTCAAATAACCCCGGGCGAGCCCATCACCGCCGATGAACAGTTCACCCGTTTCACCGATCGCAGCAAGGCGCATACCTTCATTGAGGACATAAACTTTTGTGTTCGCAATGGGCCTGCCGATAGGCACGGTTGTGCCCTGATGATTGCCGATGACTCTATGACAACAGGCAAACGTGGTGGTTTCCGTGGGACCATAACCGTTGACCAGCGTGCAGTCAGTAGCCTCTGCCAGCAACTTGTTGACATGGGTGACCGACAGGGCCTCGCCCCCGGCGAGAAGTTGCTTGACGGAAGTGATGCCCTCCAGGTTTTTGTCGATAACCTGATGGAAAAATCCTGCCGTTAGCCACATGGTTGTGATGCCCGATTTGCGAATGAACTCGCCTAGCTCGCGCAATGAGGGCGCATGGGGAGGAAAGAGCACGAGCCGGGCGCCGTTTAGCAACGCTCCCCAGATCTCAAATGTAGAAGCATCAAATGAAACTGGAGCGAACTGTAAAAACACTTCGCGAGAGGTCAGATCAACGTAGTTGGCGCCTTTGACCAGCCGCAAAACATTGCGATGAGTCACGCAGACGCCCTTGGGATGCCCTGTTGATCCGGAAGTGTAGATCATATAAGCGAGGTTATCGAAAGTCGCCGCACGAACTGCGTTTCCTTCCGATTGCGCCGCTGCCATTCGCTCCCGATCCACGTCGCCATCCAGACAAATCACATTGAGCCGGCCGGGCGGCACTTTCTGCGCGATTTGCTTGCTGGTCAGCAGCAGGGAGATTCCAGCATCCTGCAGAATGTACTCAACCCGCTTGATCGGATCAGCCGGGTTCAGGGGAACATACACGGCGCCTGATTTTAACGCGGCAAGCAGAGCGACAATCATGTCCAGTGAACGCTCAAACAGTAATCCGACAAGCACCTCCGGTCCGGCGCCCAAAGTGCAAAGATAATTCGCGACCATGCTGCTGCGGCGGTCCAGTTCTCGATAGCTGATCTGTTCCTGGTCGGTTTCGATTGCGATAGCGTCAGGCGTAATCTGCACCTGTTTCGCGAAAACCTCGTGGATTACGGATTGACCTGGGAACTCGATCTCCGTCTGATTCCATGTTTCTGTGATCTGACCATATTCCAACCCGGTAGCCAGAGAGATATCCGAAAGACGGGCATCAGGTTGGGAGACGAAAACCTCCAGGAGATGCAGCAACTGGCTGGCCATTCTTGAAACTGTGCTGACCCGGAAGATCTCAAGACTGAATACAAACGAGCCGGCCAGACCCGTCGCGGTTTCCCAGAAGTAGAGCTCCAAATCGAACTTGGTCTCCGCATGTCCCGGGCTGCCGGAGGGTAATGTAACCCCTGCCATCTCCATTCCGGGCGTAGGAGCATTCTGGAGCGCAAGAATAGTTTGAAAAATCGGATTTCGGTTGGGGCGGCGTTCAGGCTTCAACTCCTCCACAAGCTTGTCAAAAGGAATGTCCTGATGAGCGTAAGCATCGAGCGCCGTTTCGCGGACTTGCCGAAGTAAGTCTCGAACACTCCGGGCACCGCCGAGATTGGCTTTCAATACAATCATGTTGACGAAGAACCCGATAAGGTTCTCAAGCTCCACCTGGCCGCGCCCCGCTGCAGGTGTACCTACCAGAACTTCGTCCTGGGCAGTGTACCTTCCCAGCAAAGCCTGGAAAGCTGCCATCAACACCATGAACGGCGTCGTTCCCTCTTGCTTGCAAAGCTCCCTGAGACGTTTCGAAAGAGATTCGGAAAAACTGATGGGGCATTGCATGCCGGGCAGGCTGCGTCTGGCCGGACGCGGATAGTCGGTGGGCAAGGCCAGGAGCGTCGGAGCACCATTCAGTTGATGTTTCCAATAATTCAACTGCGTTGTTAGGGCGCCGTCCTCCAGCCAATCTCGCTGCCAGGCTGCAAAGTCGGCATACTGGATGGCGAGTTCAGGCAGTTCCGAAGGGATCCCACTCAGAAACGCCCGATAAGATGATTCGACCTCTTGCGTCAAAACACCCATTGACCAGCCGTCTGTGATGATGTGATGAAGCGTCAGGAACTCAACATGACTCTGATCTCCCAGTCGGAGCAAGCGCACTCTCAATAATGGTCCGGTTGCCAGATCGAAGGGTCTGAGCGCCTCAAGCCGCACCAGGGTTTGCAATTCGGCTTCGCGTTCAGATTCTTCCAGACCGCTGAGATCCACAACCTGCAAACCCATTTTTGTTGCGGGAGCAATGATCTGTATCGGCTGGCCTTCGATGCTGCCGAAAGTCGTGCGCAAGATTTCATGCCGCCGTACCGTCTCGCTCAACGCATCTTCCAACGCGCATACATTGAGCTGCGTGTTGAATCGGACAGCAACAGGAATGTTATAGGCGTTGCTGTTGGGGTTGAGCTGGTCCAGAAACCAGAGACGCTGTTGCGCATGAGAAAGCATCACGGCGCCATCGCGGGGAGCAAGCCTCAGTGACGGCGGTTGTGCGTTGCTGCCGCGGATAATCTGCTGAACGCGTCCGGAGAATTGCTCGAGAGAAGGCGACTCGAACAAGCTGCGCACCGGCACCTCTGCATTGAAAGCCTCTCGCAGCCGGGAAACGACCTGGATGGCCAAGAGCGAGTGGCCGCCAAGATGGAAGAAGTTATCAATCTTGCCGACCTTTTCCACTCCGAGCACATCCGCCCAGATGGCTGCCACAACCTCCTGCACAAGCGTTGCAGGTGCAACAAATTCGGCATTAACTGGACGCTCGTTGCCGGGCTGCGGCAGGGCGCGGCGGTCCAGTTTGCCTGTGGGAGTCAATGGCAATCGCCCAAGGGGAACAAATAGCTCAGGCACCATATATTCAGGCAGTTTTTCCTGAAGATATTTGCGCAGCGCGCCGTTCAAAAATGCCTGCTCATTCGCGGCCACGACGTAAGCGGTCAGCCGCTTTGCTCCCCTGTTGTCTTCCCGCACCAGCACCGCATCATCATTTACAGACGGGTGCTGACGCAGAGCGGCTTCAATTTCACCCAACTCGATCCGGTTTCCGCGGAGCTTCACCTGTTCGTCGCGACGGCCCAGGAATTCCAGATTGCCGTTTGCTCTCCAGCGCACCCTGTCACCGGTACGATACAAACGTGATCCCGGCTCTGTGCTGAAGGGATTGGGAACGAATTTTTCGGCGGTTAACGAAGATTGCTGAAGATAGCCGCGTCCCAGCCCGATGCCGCCGAGATACAACTCACCGCCAATGCCTATCGGCATGGGCTGCATTTCAGAATCGAGAACGTAGACCTGAGTATTGGCAATGGGTTTGCCAATCAGAACCACTTCTGAAGATTCGGCACAGTTCCAGCAGGTCACGTCAATTGACGCTTCCGTAGGGCCGTAAAGGTTGTGCAGTTCGGCCGGTATACTCTCGCGGCATTCGCGGGCGAGTTCGATGCCCAGCGCCTCGCCGCTGCAGATGATGCGGCGCAGGCCCCTGCACTTCTCCGCCACGCCTGAATTCAGGAAGGCGCGCAGCATGGAAGGAACAAAGTGAAGGGTAGTGATCTTCCTCTTCTCAATAGTCTCGGCGAGGTAAACCGGATCCTGGTGTCCACCGGGACGCGCCATGACCAGACAGGCGCCCACCATCAGAGGCCAGAAGAACTCCCATACCGAAACATCAAAGCTGAAGGGAGTTTTCTGAAGGACGCGGTCTTCGGCAGTAAGCCCGTACTGCTGTTGCATCCACCGCAGCCGGTTACGCAGACCTTGATGAGTATTCATTGCACCTTTCGGCCGTCCAGTAGAGCCTGAGGTGTAAATCACATAGACGAGATTTTCGTCGCTGATCTTAGCTGCGGGACTGGTGTGCTGCTCGCTGGAAATGTTGGCCCAGTTTGCGTCCAGCTTGACCACAATGGTGTTGGTAGCGGGTAGCAGGGCCGTCAGCTTTGCCTGGGTGAGGAGCACCGGGGCGTGAGAATTCTCCAGCATATAAAGGATGCGTTCCTGCGGATACCCGGGATCCAGGGGCACATAAGCAGCACCGGCTTTCATAATTCCCAGCAGTCCTATGACCAGTTCCAGGCTGCGTTCCATGCAGATGGCCACCGGAATTTCCGGACCCGCTCCCCGCTTTTTTAGATAATGCGCCAATTGGTTGGAGCGCTGGTCGAGTTGCTGATAGGTCAACTGCTGCTCTTCGTATTGAACAGCAATCGCGCCCGGAGCCTTGCGCGCAGCATGTTGAATGCATTGGTGGATGTAATCCGCCGGATATTCGGTGGAAGTCTGGTTCCATTCGGTTATCACCAGAGTGCGTTCCGAGGGCGGCAGCAAAGAAATCTCACTCAGCCGCTTACCCGGCGCAGCAGCCATACAATGCAGCACGCTCTTGAAATGCTCCATGATGCGCTCCGCCGTGGAGACGTCAAATAGATCGGTGCTGTAGCTGAGCGCGCAATCTAACTCATCATTGCTCTCAGAAACTGAGAGGGTCAGGTCGAATCTCTCGACGCCGGGGTCAAGATCGATGGTGCTGAAGGTCAGACCTGCAACTTCCAGGTTTTGCTTTGGAACATTCTGCAGGACAAACATGGCCTGGAAGAGAGGAGAGTGGCTGAGGCTGCGCTCTGGACGCAACTCCTCCACCAGCTTTTCAAAAGGAAGGTCCTGGTGCGCCTGGGCCTCCAGCAGCACCTCGCGTTCACGCGCCAGAAGCTCGGTGAGGGTGGGGTTTCCGGCAAGGCTGGTGCGCATTGCGAGGGTATTCACAAAAAGGCCGATCAGGTTCTCGGTCTCGGTCCAACGCCGGTCAGCCACAGGTGTTCCGATGACAATGTCTTCCTGTCCGCTGTGCCGCGACAATACGATGTTGAGACCCACAAGCAGCGTAGTGAACAGAGTAGACCCCTCGCGCTGGTTGAGTTCTCTGAGCTGCTTTGTCAATGAGGCCGGAATTCGGGTGTTGAGAATTGCTCCGCGGAAGCTGCTCACCGCCGGGCGTGGACGGTCTGTGGGCAAATCGAGCAGCGCAGGACTTTCGTGCAACTGCTTTTTCCAGTACGCGAGTTCAGACGCCAAAGCTTCCTGCGTGAAGGACTCGCGCTGCCATGAGGCATAGTCGCCATACTGTATCTCGGGCTCAGGCAGCGGCGCAGGAAGACCATGACAGAATGCCCGATATGATCCGGCGACCTCCTGCATCCACAGGTGGAATGACCATCCGTCGGAAACAATGTGGTGAGTGGTCATGGCAAGGATGTGTTCAGCGCCGCCGAGTTGAAGCAATAAGGCGCGCAGCAGCGGCCCGTGGGCAAGATTGAAGGGCCGCGCAGCCTCTTCAGCCATGACCCGGCGGGACTCTTCTTCTCTTTCGTTCGCAGGCAGCCGCTCAAGACTCACCACAGGCAGTACCATAACTGCTGGGTCGTTAATCAACTGCGCAGGACGATCGCCCTCCAGAGCGAAGTTGGTCCGCAATGCCTCATGCCGCCTGAGTGTTTCATTCAGGCCCTGGCGCAACGCGGAGGTCCGCAGCTTTCCGCTGACGCGAAAGCCGAAAGGTATGTTGTAGATGGGACGTCCGGGCTCCATCTGGTCAAGAAACCACAGGCGCTCCTGCGCAAAGGTAAGTGGAACGGGAGCATCTGCAGTGCGCGCAGGAATTACGCGCGCAGATGTTCCCTGCAGGAGTTTTTCCAGTTCCGCCTGCTTGGCGGCCGAAAGTCCCGACCGGCGGGCCTGAAGACGCGTTTTTCTCTGGGTGATTCCGTCTTTTACCAACATTGTTTCCTCTGCCATAACCTGCTATTGCTCCTGATCTTTTTGAATGCGTTAGCCGCCAGTGCTCTGCGGCGTTCTGGTAATTGAGAGGTGGCGACTGAGTGTCTTTCTATGGCACCTCAACAGCGCTCAATTCTTCCCTGAATTCGACAGCGGAAGTTTTGCGTGCATCGGAGGCGACCAGCGAATGAATTTCACCGAAGACACAGAAGAACTCGGGATAGATGCGTTCCATGAGATCAGAAACAACGGTCTCAAGGGGCTTCAATCCGGGGAAAATGGGCATGGGCCAGCGGACTACCACCTCATTTAATCCATCCTTCACCAGATCGCCGGCGGCGGTGAAGTCCCATGTTTCCCAGTCGCGGGTAATGAGCGTCTTGCCTACACATTCACCGTTGACCAGCAGGGACATGACTCCGGCCGTAAGCTCGAGATTGGGAAGACGGCAAGCGAGGCGGAGGTGCACAGGGTTGTTCGCTTCTGCGACGAAGACGAACCTTGATTCGCGCCAGAATGCCTTGTAGTAGTGGTGCATCTTATGGTTCAGATAATCGTTCAGGTGCGGAAATATCCACATGATTTCCTGCTGCTGCGAACCTTCGGAACAGTAATAGAACTGCAGCAGGTCTACAGGACCGCGCGACACGCTGTGCTCCTGCTTGCGCAGCTTGTCGAGTTGTTTTCCTGCGTCAATTCCCGCCTGCTTCAGCGCATTGACCACTGCTTCGAGAAGAAGGCTGTCAAGACGCTGATAATTGAAGCGCAGCAGGTAGTTCTGCATCAGAGGAGAACCCAGCCCGGCAATCTCTTCCGCCGACCTGCACATGAGCATGGGCGCGCTCCGGGTCTGAAGATCGATGAAGCTGGTCATCAGCTTGCTCACGTGCGGCGACAATTTCACCGCCAGCGAGCAGTAATGCTTCACTAGTTCATGCGGCTGCCACCAATGTGCGTTGTGAACAGCCGCCAGGAAGGAAGCTTCCGCTTCGATCTGCGGACTGGGAAGAACATCCACGCTCATCAACTGCATCCAGAAAATGTTTTTCCCGGTAAATACCTGCAATGCGCCGGAGGCGGCGGCGGCCATCGCAATCTGGATGCCCTCAGAACTCAGATGGCAATAATCCACGAAGAGACGGCGGTCAGCGATCTCACCTTTCAGGTGTTCCTCAAACAATTGAGGAAGATCGACCACCAGGTTGCCATATTTCGGGATCTCCTGGCGCAGTATTTCCTGAGTGATGGAATAACTCCGCGGAGCGATGTTCTTCGATGTGTCCCAGATCACCGCATCACGGGCCAACTCAAAATATCTTTTTGCCGCCTTTAGATCACCGCAGCGCCGGCTGCATTCGGCAAGAATGTACAAAGGAGTGACGCAGGTGCCATGGTCCAGCTCCAGCATTTTGGAAGCATGTTCAGAGGCGGCCGCGAGATCGCCCTGCTGGAATGCCTGTTCCCCGCGTTCCCGCAGGATCATCCACTCATGATTCATTCCTTCGGGCAGGCAAGGAGCATTGGTAATTGGGTCGCGCCAATCGCCAAGATTGAATTCCGGGACGATCCATACCATCGGAATTCCTCTGCTCTTGTATAATCCGGCAATGTCATGAACCACCTGTGATGCCCTGCGGGCAAGCTGGGCCTCGCCGAAACGCTTCAGTCCCGGTATTCCCTCCTGCCGCAAGATGCTGTCCACCGATGAAATCTCAGCGGGCGCGGGAGCGCCAGGATCCCAATTGTTGCCGCAGAACATGATGACCATGTCTGGTTCGAGCAGAAGGGCTGAAAAAGCAAGCTCCCTCACTTCAAAGCTCAGATTGGTACGAGCGAGATCTACAACTTCGATTGCATCTTTTCCAAGCTGCGTCCGCAGGATTTTTTCCAGCGCCATCGCCGGGGTGAACTGCGGATCATAAAGAAAGCCGCGGGCAACAGATTCGCCGATCAGGACGACCCTGCGTTTGGCCTTCTTGGGTTCAATCTTTCCCACGTTGGCCCAGAAAGGCCATTCTTTGGCCATTTCCTTGCGGCGGGCAAAGTAAGTCTGACCGTTCTCCTGCTTGCGCTCCCAGATGCCGACCCCATCACCATTTTTGGTTTCCGGTTTTGCATCAGGCGCCTGGGACTGCATGCCCTCTGATAAAGAAGCGGGGGACAGGAACGCGGCCTGGCGGAGCATGCGTATCGCTTGCGCGCCATCATTCGAAACAGCGAGTTGAGCAAGACGGTTTGCAAAAGGCTTAAGCAACTCTGGTGGTTTTTCCATTCAATTAACCTTTAATCTTCACGGCAGAAGAACCGCATTGAGACATGTGACTCCCGAACAACGTCATGCTGACGCAACTCCAGAGCTGCGATTTCCACCGCCGCGTTGTTCTGATAAAGAAGGAGGGTTACTGCACTCCTACGACGCTCGCTTCAGAGGAAACTTCAGGAGCGGTGATCTGGACCTTGCGCCCGTCGGATGCGGTGAATGTGTGAATTTCTCCAAAGATGCAGAAGAACTCAGGAATGTTCCCTTCCGCCAGATCATTGATCACGCCAAGATATCCGGTCTTTCCCGGGAACTCAGGCATGGGCCAGCTGACAATCACATCATTGATTCCATCATTCACAGCGTTGGGGGGAACCCTGACCTCCCAGCTTTCCCACTCACGGGCTGTAGGGATCCGTGCCACAATGTTGCCGTTCACCTCAATTGCAACCGGGTCATTGGAAGCAGTTGGGTTCGGTACGCGTGCAGTGATCTGGAGTTTCACGGGACACCCGGCTTCGCCGATGAAGACGAACTTCGATTTCAGCCAGTATGCCTTGTAGAAGTGGCTTTCGCGGCGCACCAAGCGGTCGCGGCGGGGCAGTACCCAGACGACCTCCTGCGGCTGCCCGCCCGCAGAGCAGTAGTAGTAATCGAGCAAATCAGTATCACGGGCAGCTACGCTGTGCTCTTCCTTGCGCAGTTGGTCCAGCCGCGCCTGCGCTTCAATGTGGAGTTGCTTGAGCGCCTGTACCACGCCCCCGAGCAGTATTTCGTCAAGCTGCTGGTAGTTGTAGCGAAGCAGGTAGTGCTGGATCAGCGGTGATCCGAGTTCTGAGACCTGCTGCGCAGATTTGCACATCAGCATGGGCGTGCGCCGGGTCTGCAGATCAATGAAGTAATTCATTACCTTGGCGATCTCCGGCGAGAACCGGACCGCCTCAGCACAGTAATGCCGCACCAAGTCAGCCGATTGCCACCAGTGGGCATTGTGCACAGCCGCGAGGAAAGCGGCTTCCGCTTCGACCTCATGGCTGGGAGCACAGGTCTGTGGGACCAGAGTAGTCCAGGCCACATCAGTTGCTTTCACTGCACGGAGCACGCAGGCAGCAGCAGCTGCCATAGTGATCTGTATGCCTTCGGTGGTGAGATGGCAATAATCAAGGAAGAGGCGACGATCAGGAATGCCTCCCTTGAGGTACTGGCGGAAGAGCTCAGGCGTATCGACGACTTCGTTTTTATACTTTGCCGTCTCTTCACGTAGCGCCTTTTGCGAAACCGAATAGGTGCGCGGCGAAGCGCTCTTCGATGAATCCCAGATCACGGAATCACGCGCCAGTTCGAGATAGCGTCTGGCCGCATCCAGATTCCCCAGCTTCTGGCTGCACTCAGCCAAAATATAGAGGCCGGAGACGCTGGTCTGCTGGTCGATCTCCGTCATGCGTTGCGCCAGGTCTGCAGCGCGATGGAAGTCCTCAGCCTTGAGAGCGCGCTGAGCATCTTCCCACAGGGTGATCCATTCCTCATTCCGGCCATTCAGGAGGTGAGGAGCATTGATCATGGGATCGCGCCAGTCTCCCAGGTTGAACTCAGGGATGATCCACACCAGCGGCACTTCTTTGCTGGCATAGACGGAGGCGACGTCGTTCACAATGCGGCGCACCTCGGCTTCAAGCTTCTCCTCGGCATAGCGCTTTGGACCAACTATGCCTTCCTCGCGCAGCAGAGTATCAATATATGGGACATCAGAAACCTGCGGTGGGAAACAGCCTCTCCAGTTATTTCCGGAAAAGATGATGACTGCGTCCGGTTCAAGCTGGAGGACCGCGAGAGCAAGCTCTCTTACTTGCATGCCCTGGTTCGTGCGGGCCAGATCGATGACCTCCACTTCGTTCTTGCCCCATTGTGTCTGGAGAATTTTCTCCAGCGCCATGGCGGGAGTGTACTGCGGGTCATAGAGGTATCCGCGCGCTACTGACTCACCGATCAGGATGACACGCTGCTTCGCGCCTTTGGGTTCGATTCTGCCGATATTGGCCCAGTAGTTCCATTCCTGGAGCATCTCCTTGGAGCGAACAAAGCAGGTCTTGCCGTTCTCCTGCTTGCGCTCCCAGATGCCGATGCGTTCCGGCGGCGCAGTTTCGGATGGCTGTTTCCTTTAATGAATCTCCTTACAGAAGGGTGTAGACAAGATGGCCAACAGCCTCGCCATCACCTGGTTTTTCGAATCTCTGTTGCGCCTGGAGGTCCCAGAGCGGTGGAATGCCTGCGCGGTCGAGGACAAAATCCTCCACTACGAGCAGATCGATCTGCGAGCGCACGAAGCACATGATCGCGTCCACTGTGGTGCACACAATCGGCTCTCCACGGACGTTGAATGAAGTATTGAGCAGAATGGGGCAGCCGGTGCGGCGGTCGAATTCTTCCAGCAGTGCGGCAAACCGGGGATTGGTTTCGCGTGTAACGGTCTGAACGCGGGCTGAACCATCAATATGCGTGATGGCTGACAGATCGATGGGTGAAATCACCTGGCAGGTCTCGAGCATGAACGGAGAAGGATGATCAATGTCGAAGTGCTCATGCGCTTTGGATTGCAGAACCGCCGGGGCAAATGGGCGAAAGGCCTCGCGCATCTTTACCAGCGCGTTGATGCGGTCGCGCATCTCAGGCCGCCTGGGATCGGCGAGAATGGAGCGGCAGCCCAGCGAGCGCGGGCCGAACTCCATACGTCCCTGCGACCAACCAATTACCTTGCCTTCAATCAACCGGTCCACTACGTACCGGATCAGTTCGTCTTCTTTGCCGCGGAAGTCCTTGAATTTTGCCGAAGATGTTTGCAGTATCTGGCAGGCATCTTCAGAAGTATTAGCGGGTCCAAGATAGACGTGGCTCATCTTTTCCTTCACCGGGGCTTCACGGGTGATACGGACGTGGGCAACGGCGGCCGCGCCCAGCGAGGTACCGGCATCTCCGGCAGCAGGCTGGACAAAGAGTCTCTTGAATGGACCTTCGCGCAGACAGCGTCCGTTGGCGACAACGTTGAGGGCCACGCCTCCAGCCATGCAGAGGTTCTCGCTCGGCACTTTGCTGTGCAGATAGCGGGCCTTCTCCAGCATGACCTCTTCGAGCACCACCTGGACGCTCTTGGCCACATCCATGTGGAACTGATTCATCTCTGATTCCGGTTCACGCGGCGGTTTGCCCAGCAGTGTTGCCAACTCCTCGGTATACATGGAGTCTTCGGTAAGGAAGGCGAAATACTTCATGTTGAGGCGGTACTGCCCTTCAGAAGTGACTTCGATGAGATTGCGAATCTGGTCGGCATAGATCGGCTCGCCATAGGGCGCAAGGCCCATGACCTTGTATTCACCTTCATTCACTTCAAAGCCGAGATAGCCCGTAATGGCACTGTAGAAGAAGCCCAGCGAGTCAGGGAAGTCCACCTGCTCGAAGCGCCCGACATCGATTCCTTTTCCCCAGCCATAGGTGGTGGTTGGCCAGTCACCCACGCCGTCAACAGTGAGGATGGCGGCATCGTCAAAGCCAGAGTAGTAATAGGCGCTGGCTGCGTGCGAGAGGTGGTGATCCACGATCTCGATCGGCCCTTCGTAGCCAAACAGCCTGCGAATGACCTGCTGCGGCTGGGTCTTCACCATGCGGTCGAAGATGGAACCACGGCGCTCGGCCGGCAGGCCAGGCATCATCCCCATCCACAACTGGCGTCCAAGCTTTTGCGTGGGATCTTCGTAATAAGCAATGGAATCCACATCGGCAATGCTGATGCCGCCGGCCTCAAGGCAATAGCGGAATGCCTTGCGCGGGAAAGCCTTGTCATTCTTCACACGCGAGAAGCGCTCTTCCTGCACTGCGGCCACCAGCACGCCATCCTGAAGCAGGCAGCATGCGGAATCGTGGTACCCGGCGGAAACTCCGATGATGTTCAATCCGGGGTGCTTGGGCCTTCGCTCAACTCGGGATCGAAGTTGAGAAAAATCGTGACTGGGTTCTTTGATAGACATCTATTTTCAGTTCCTCCAACGGACAATCTTGCAAATCTGAATTTTTTGAAATTAATCTGGCACCATCGCGTGGCACAGCCGCCAGGGCTGCAGACGCAAAGCTTTTCTGGTTACTCTAGTTGTTGCCCGCTGCGACAGTAGTTGCGGTAGCGGCTTCGAGCTTCTCGATGAGCGTCTCTTCTACCAACAATGCCAGGCTGGCAATGGTAGGCTCGGTGAAGATGGCGCGCATCGGCAGATTGATCTGGAACGCCTGATTGATGCGCTGGACAATTCGTATGGCCATGATCGATTGTCCGCCAAGATGGAAGAAATCATCATGAATTCCGGGCTCTTTCACTCCCAGCACTTCCTGCCACATCGCGGCGATGCTCTTCTCCATGCTGGTCTCCGGAGGCGCATACATGTCCACGCTCTCGGCGCGCTGGCCGTCCGGGACAGGCAGGTTTTTGCGGTCGACCTTTCCGTTTGCGCTCAGCGGCAGAGCATCGAGTTTGATGAATATCCCAGGCACCATGAAATGCGGTACGCGCTCCTGCATGAACTGGCGCAATTCGCTGATCTCCACACCATTTTCAGACGCAGGCACAACATAAGCGACGAGCCGTTCATTCCATACGGCCGCCAGAACATCGCGCACCTCAGGATGCTTACCCAGAACAACCTCAATCTCTCCCAGCTCAATGCGGAAACCGGAAAGCTTCACCTGGCCATCGGCCCGGCCAAGGAACTCCAGAATGCCACCGGGCAGCCATTTGGCCAGATCGCCGGTCTTGTACATCTTCTGGCCGGCTGTAAAGGGATTATCGAGGAAACGCTCTGCCGTAAGCTCAGGCTGGCCCAGATAGCCACGGGCAAGACCATCACCGGCGATGTATAGTTCCCCAGTAACGTTCTGTGGAACAGGATTCAAGGCGGCATCGAGCACGTAAATCTGCGCGTTGGCAGCGGCCCTGCCGATAGGAACAAAAGCCCGATCGCATGCAGGATCAAATTTGTAGATCATGCAGCCGACGGTGGCTTCTGTGGGCCCGTATTCGTTGTAAATCTCTACGTTCCCGCCAAAGCTATCGTAGACCTCAAGTGCCAACCTGGTGGTGAATGCCTCGCCGCCGACAATCAGCTTCTTGATGGATGACCTGCGGTTGTCCCAATCCCTGACCAGCAGCAGATGGCTGGGGGTAAGCTTTAGAACTCCTGCCTCATTCTCAAGGAAGATTCGCGTCAGCGGCAGTTCGTCCTGATGCTGGCCATAGATGATGAGCTTGTTCCCGCTGATTAATGCTGTGTAAATCGAGGTGACTGTGAGATCAAAAGCGAGCGAAGAGTACAGAGGAAACGCCAGCTTCTCATCGCGCAGATAAATGCTTTTGGCCCACCAGATGTAGTTCACCAGGCACTTGTGGGTGATGGCCACGCCTTTCGGCTCGCCTGTGGAACCGGAGGTGTAGATGACATAAGCAAGGTCCTGCGGCGCTGCACTGGAAACCGGATTCTCTTCACTTTCACTGCTGATGCGCGGCCACTCCCGCTCCAGAGAGATGGTAACTGCTCCAGTGGAGCGCAGGCTGTTGGCAAGCACCGGTTCGGTCAGCACCACGTGAGCGCCGCAACGGGAGAGTATTGCGGCCGAGCGCTGTACCGGATGGTCAGGATCAAGAGCAATATAAGCAGCCCCTGCTTTCAGCACTGCCAGCAGAGCAACAATCTCCACCGGGGAATGTTTCATGCAGATGCCCACAAGTGAACCGGGCCGGGATCCGATCTTCAGGAGGTAATGCGCCAGTTGGTTCGCGCGGCGGTTCAGTTGGTCATAGTTCAGCACCTCGTTGCCAGAGCTGACGGCAATCTCCTGGGGTGCGTTGCGCACTACGGCTTCAAACAGCTCATGAATGCAGTGCTGCGCCGGATACTCTGATCGGGACTGGTTCCAATCCACCAGCATCTCGTGCCGCTCCGCTTCGGTGAGCAACGGCATCTCTGAAATTCGCTGCGCAGGCGCGGAAGCAATGCTCTTCAAAAGCTGCTGGTAATGCGTGGCGATGCGGTGAGCCGTGGCCGTATCGAACAGGTCGGTGTTGTACTCCAATACCCCGGCGAAGCCGCTTCCGACTTCCCGCATATCAAGCAATAAGTCATACTTCGCAGCGGTCTCCTCGATTTCCGGGAAGCCCAGAGTCAATCCGCTTAATGACATTTCTGATACAGGAACGTTCTGCAGGCTGAACACCACCTGGAATATCGGCGTGTAGCTCAGGTCCCGCTGCGGCTGCAAGGCTTCCACCAGCAATTCAAATGGCAGGTCCTGGCGCAGGAATGCTTCTAATGTTGTCTCGCGCATCTGCTGCAGGTATTGCACAAGCGTGGGGTCGCCGGAAATATTAGTCCGCAGCGCGAGCATGTTCACGAAGAAGCCAATCAGGCCTTCAATTTCTGTCCGGTTACGGCCTGCGATGCTCGTTCCCACAACCAGATCTGCCTGGCCGGTGTAGCGGTACATCAGAATCTTGAATGCCGCCAGCAAAATCATGAACGGGGTCATGCCTGATTTGCGGCCAAGGGCAACCAGGGCTTCTGAAACATTTTCAGGCACGATAATGACTTCACGTGCTCCGTTGAAGGTCTGCGCCGCAGGGCGGGGGCGATCCAGAGGTAGTGCTAAAACTGCCGGGACCCCGTTCAGTTGCTTCTTCCAGTAACCCATCTCCGCTTCCAGGGCTCTGGCATCCATCCACTTTTTCTGCCACACTGCAAAATCACCATACTGGATGGCAAGCTCTGGAAGCAGAGAGGGTTCTCCGCGGGAAAACTGCTGATACAACGAAGAAAGTTCGCTGATGAGCACGCCGCGAGACCATCCATCACTCACGATATGGTGCATGGTGCACAGACCTGCATGCTCTGTGGCGCTCTGTCGCAAGAGGACCGCGCGGAAGAGCCGTCCGTTGGCGAGATCAAAACTGCGGGTTGCATTTTCAGCAGCAATCCGCCTGATTGCGCCTTCCTGTTCTTCTGGGCACAGCCCTGACAGATCAACAACCGGCAAAGTGTAAGCAGCAGGGGCGGAAATTAGCTGAACTGGCTCGCCATTCTGGACTGCGAAGCTGGTGCGCAGAACCTCATGCCGTCGTATCACCTCACCGAAATTTTGCTCCAGCGCCGGAATGTTCAACTCGCCGCGCAGCGAAATTGCCAGTGGGATGTGGTAAGCAGAACTGCCAGGGGAAATCTGCTCCAGCATCCACATGCGCTGTTGCGAATAGGACAAAGGCAGGTCACCCTCACGGCTGACCGGTTGCAGCGGCACGGTTTCACTCTGCGCTTGTGCAGCTTTCGTTTCCTGCTCGATGCGTCGCGCCAGGTCTGCCACTCGCGGAGCTTCAAACAAAGCTCTTAGCGGCAACTCCACATGCAGCGATTCACGGATGCGCGAGATGATCTGCGTGGCCAGCAGCGAGTGCCCGCCCAGTTCAAAGAAGTTCTCCTCCACCCCGATTTGCGGCAGCCGCAGCACCTCGCTCCAGATGCCCGCCACGATCTCTTCCACCGGGGTGCGTGGGCGAACTTCTGTTTTCTTCTCGCTTCTGGCTTCTTCCAGCGCCGGCAGCGCCTTACGGTCGATCTTGCCGTTGAGTGTGCGCGGCAGCTCCCGCATCTCCACAAAGCCGGAGGGCACCATGAACTCAGGAAGCTGGGCGGCCAGGTACTCACGCAGAGTTCCTGTTCCCGTGCCATTGCTGAGCACCACATAAGCGCACAGGTACTTGTTGCCGCCCGCGTCTTCGCGGTCTATAACGGCGACATCTTTGACATCAGCGTGACGGCGCAGCAGGTTTTCGATTTCGCCGAGTTCCACGCGCACCCCGCGCACCTTCACCTGCTGGTCGCGGCGGCCCAGAAATTCCAGGTTGCCATCCTTCATCTGACGGCCATAATCGCCGGTCCTGTATAGAAGATCGTTGGGATCGCTGCTGAAAGGATTCAGAACAAAGACTTCGTTGGTAAGCTCGGGCGCGCCGTAGTATCCCAGCGACCGATAGGGTGTACGAATATAAATTTCGCCGGCGGTTCCCGAAGCGCAATGGCGGCCAGCAGAATTCATCACCATGGCGGCGGCGCCGCGAATCGGTTTGCCAATCGGAATCGATGCGCGCTCCGCATCCGCCGCCTCTACGAAGTAGCACAGCTTGGTTACCGTAGTCTCTGTTGGCCCGTACAGGTTCACCAAACGGATGCGCTCTCCGAATACCTCTACCCAGCGCTTCACGTCTGCCGGCAGCAGCGCCTCTCCCGCCA
>QHVI01000032.1 GCA_003223515.1 Candidatus Angelobacter sp. Gp1-AA117 | reverse complement strand
TTCCGATGGGCGTGGTCGAAGCTGTGAATGGAAACATCAAGAATTTGCTACGGCGCGGGCGCGGTTACAAGAATCTGCACTATCTGCTGCTCAAGGCCCAGCGTATGGCGGTTACCAGGACGGAATTCGTAGCTTTCAGGAAAGCAGCCTAAAATGCCTATTCCCACTAATTCTCGCGCAGAGCCGTTAATTCACCGCCTGCATTTTGCCTTTACCGTCACCTTTCATTACCTGTTCCCACAACTCACCATGGGGCTGGCGCCGCTCATCGTGGTGTTCAAGACCATGGCGCTGCGCACCGGGAATGACGCCTTCAACCAGTCGGCGCGCTTCTGGGCAAAAATCTTCGGGATCAACTTCATCATGGGCGTAGTGACCGGCATTCCCATGGAATTTCAGTTTGGCACCAACTGGTCACATTTCGCCCGCGTCACCGGAGGCGTGATCGGCCAGCCCCTGGTGATGGAAGGCGTATTCTCCTTTTTCCTTGAATCCGCTTTTCTGGGGCTGTTTCTCTACGGGGAGCAGAGGCTCAGTCCCAAAGCCCACTGGTGGTCGGCCTTCATGGTATTTGCCGGGTCGTGGCTCTCGGGCTTTTTCATTATCGTGACCGACGCGTGGATGCAGCATCCTGTGGCCTACCAGCGCTTCGGCGACGGCTCGTTTCAGGTGAGCAGCTTCTGGGGCCTGCTGCTGAATCCATGGGCGCTGCTCCAATACGCCCACAACATGAGCGGCGCGGTAATCACAGGAGCGTTCGTGATGTCCGCTGTAGGAGCGTATTACCTGTTGGAGGGCATCTTCGTCGAGCAGGGACGCAATTTCCTGCGCGTCGGCGTGATCGCGGGCGTGATCTTCTGCATCATCCAGATCTTCCCTACCGGCGATCTGCATGGCCGATACATGGCGAGGCATCAACCGGTGACCACGGCTGCCATGGAGGGACTTTTCAGAAGTGAGGCTGGCGCTCCTATTGTGTTGATTGGCCAGCCGGATGAAGAGCACCAGAAAATTGACAACCCACTGGTCGTGAACAAGGTCCTGAGCTTCCTGATTTACGGCACCACCACTGCTGAAGTAAAAGGCCTCAACCAGTATGCGAAGCGTGACTGGCCTACCAACATCCCACTGCTCTATTACAGCTACCACATCATGGCAGGCTTGGGCACGATGTTCGTTGCGGTCATGGTTATAGCGGCCTTCCTGCTGTGGCGCAAAAAGTTGTTTGCCTCCCGCTGGATGCTGTGGATCCTGCTGCTCTGCCTTCCCTTTCCTTACATCGCCAATACAGCCGGGTGGATGACCGCGGAGATCGGACGCCAGCCGTGGCTCGTCTACGGACTCATGCGTACGACCGAAGGCTATTCCAAATACGTACATGCGGGAAACGGTCTGTTCACCTTGCTCGGCTTCATGGGACTTTATGCCCTGCTGGCAATACTGTTCCTGTTTCTGGTGCATCGTGAGATTTCCCATGGGCCGGGAGACGCGCCCGCTGATGTACGCAGCGGGCAGCCGGTCACAGCGGCATAGGAGAGCAAATGTTATTCACCTGGTTTTGGCTGATTGCGGTAATGATCACAGGATATGTCGTGTTTGATGGCTTTGACCTGGGCGCGGGCGTGCTCCATCTGCTGCTGGCCCGTACAGACCAGGAGCGGCGCACCGTTCTCCGCACCATCGGCCCGGTGTGGGACGGCAATGAAGTATGGCTGCTTGCCGGCGGAGGCACTCTCTATTTTGCCTTTCCGCTGCTCTATGCTTCAGGCTTCAGCGGCTTCTATCTGCCGCTGATGATCGTGCTCTGGTTACTCATTTTGAGGGGCATTGGCATTGAACTGCGCACCCATCTCAACTCGCCGGTGTGGACCGGCTTTTTCGATGGCTGCTTTGCCATCTCCAGCCTCTTGTTGACAGTGTTTTACGGCGCAGCGCTGGGCAACGTGATTCGCGGGGTGCCGTTGCAAACAGACGGCTACTTCTTTCTGCCGCTCTGGACCAACTGGCGCACTGGTCCACAGCCCGGAGTCCTCGATTGGTACACCGTGATCGCCGGACTGGTGGCGCTGATCGCTCTCACTCTGCACGGTGCTCTTTATGTCGCGTTAAAGACCCGCGGAGAAATCAACCTGCGTGCCGGGCGTTTGGCCGCCAGGCTCTGGCCTGCGCTGCTGGTGATTACAGCAGTCAGTCTCTGGGCCACGCTCTCGATTCGTCCGGAGGTGCTCAACAACTACAAAGCCTTTGCCGTTCTTTTCATCATCCCGGTTGCGGTGGCCGCCAGCCTCGCTGCTATTTTTATCTTCCAGCGCAAGGGCAGCGAAAAAGCGGCCTTTCTTTCCTCGTGCGCCTACTTGGTATTCATGCTGGTGGGAGCGGCCGCCGCCGTGTATCCGAACCTTCTGGTTTCCACCACCGATCCAGCTCTGAACATCACCGTCTACAACGCCGCCAGCGGCAGGCACTCGCTCTCGGTCGGTCTGATCTGGTGGGGCTTTGGCATGGCCCTGGCCATAGGCTATTTCGTGTTTGTGTATCGCATGTTCAGAGGGAAAGTGTCAGAGGGCAATATTTACTAAATGAAATACCGCCCGGAACTTGTCCGGGCGGTATTGGAAGGCTGCTGAAGCAACTACCAGTCCATACGCAACCCCAGCTGGATCAAGCGAGGATTAGCGTTGTTGTCGCTTGTAATTTTGCCTGCCGTTGCCGAGATTGCACCTGTAGAACTGAAACTCAGGTTGGAATTCGGCAGATTGAAGTTGGGATGATTGAACAGATTGAAAACGTCTGCCCGGAACTGGAATTTCTTTTTCTCGGTGATGGAAAAGCTCTTCTGCAATGAAAGATCGAAATCAGCGTAGTGGGGGCCATAGAGGGAGTTACGCCCCACATTTCCGATGTTCCCTGCGGCAGGCGCCTTAAACACGCTGGTATCGAACGCTTTATCGGGGTTGCTCATGTCGGTGGCCACTGATCCTGTTCCGGTAAAAATTGGGCGATCGGCAAACTGATTGAACCCGCTGAAATCGGTGCTGGTGCTGGCGCGGATAGTAAATGGAAATCCAGTGTGCCAATTGGTGATCCCACCAATACTCCATCCGCCGACCACATAATCCAGAAGACGGTTATCAGTGTTGATGAACGTGCGTCCCCTCCCAAATGGCAGATCATAGAGATAGCTGAAGATGAACTGATGACGAACATCAAACGCTGATGGGCCGTAATCCAGCTCAGGATGGCGAGTGTCGGCGAACGCACCTGCTTCACCATCACTGCCGAAAAATGAAGAGTTGTTGTCGAGTGACTTGCCCAGCGTGTAGGAGGTCTGCAGCAAGAGACCATGGCTGGGGCGCTTTTTGAAGGTGAGCACCATCCCGTTGTAATTGGAATTGCTGGCGAACGTGCCTAAAGAAATTCCGGCATAGAACGGGAAGGGGAAGCTGCGGGTATTAGGTGACTGTGTTCCACGCAACGCTGGATTAACTACATTCACCAGAGGTTGATTTGAATCCAGAAAGACACCCAGCTTTCTTCCCTGGGTGCCGATATAGGACGCCTGAACCGCATAGTCCTTCCCTAGTTGGCGCTCAATCTCCAGAGCGTAGTTCATCGCGTAGGCGCTCTTTCCGGAAGTGTCCCAGGCATTGAAACCGAGAATGCCGCGTCCGGGAGCAGGAACAGTTGGATCTGAAGTAACAAACAAGCGGTTCTGGCTAAGTACATTGGCCCAGGTATAAGTTGCTGTTGGCAAGGTGGTCTGGACTACGGGTGGATAGTTCAAGCCCATATTCACAGGTATGTTGGCGAAGGTGTCGTCATACCCTAAACGAAAGCCCGTTCGAATCACAGTCTCGCCATCACCGAAAATGGCGGGAAGCGTCTTGGGCGACCATGCAACTCCCAGGAATGGCGCGAAGTTTTTGGTTGCATTATTGAACTGGCCTGAACTGGGCAGGAAGACATTGACCGGAGTCAGCGTCACCGCGGATGGGCCTACCACTGTGGGATTAACGTCAATCCGCAGGTTTGACCCCAGCTTCATCATTCCAATACCTGGAACAAAGTTACTGCCGGTATCGTTCTTCTCAACCATAGCGCCCGGCAATTCGTATCTCACTCCATAATTGAGAGTCAGATTGGAGCGCGCCTTCCATGAATCCTGGATATAGAGGTAATATGCCTGTCTTGTCCAGGTGCGGAAGGTCTCATCCGGACCGCCAGTGCGAAGAGTTCCCGCCTGTGGCTGCCCCGTGGCAAAACGGGCCCAACTGGGGAAGGAAATAGCACCGCGGAAGTTTCCATTCAGGAACCGGTAACTAAGCTCCCGCCGTATTTCTCCACCGAATTGCAGCGTATGCTTTGCATGAACAAAGCTTACATTATCAATCAACTGATATGTGTTCGTGGTCCGTCCCTGCGGCATGTTAGTGCCCGAACCCAATCCAAAGTTGCTAAGATTGGGATCAGAAATGGTGATTCGCGGCAATCCGCCATTACGAGCGCTCACAGTCGTGTTTACATAACCGGGCAACGGGGCGCCAGACGCATTGGTGAAAATGCTCGCAGGATTGATTACCACATCCTGGGGGCCAAACTTAGTCAGGTTGCGCGTGAATCCCAGCCGAAAAACATTGATCCAGTTGGAGTGGTTGAATGTATCTTCGGCCACCACAGACTGCGAGCCGGGCGTATTGGTGATGGACCCGTTGAAGGGATTTGTCTGCTCCTGAAGTGATTCACCACGCACAAGCACGTACCTTCCCATCAAATGGTTGCTTTGTGTCAGGTTATGGTCAACACGCAGCAGATAAGTCTCATTATTATTGTGCTGGTCTGTGGTGCCTACCCAGTTAGCGCCCGGCAATAAAGCATTCGGAGCAGGTATGAACTGCAGCAGCTTCAACGAAACGGGATCAGTCACCTGGCTGCGCATGGCCAGCGTAGGGACCAGGGCGGTGTCGGGCGAGGGGTTGATCTGGCGAAAAACTTCAACGCTTGCGAACCAGAATGTCTTGTCGCGAACAATCCAGCCTCCCGCGGTTCCACCAAACTGATGGCGGCGCAGTTCGTTCTTTGGTTTGCCTGCACGGTTTAAAAACCAGTCATTCGCATCGAGTGCTTCATTGCGTCCATAGTAGAAGAGCGATCCGTGATAGGCGTTGCTCCCGCTTTTGGTGACGACCGCAACTTGTGCGCCGCTACTGCGCCCCAAATCGGCATTTGCAATGCTGGTGTTGACATTGAATTCCTGTACCGCGTCGGCAATGCGGAAGTTATTTAATGGCCCATTTACCTGGGGATCATTGATGCTGATCCCATCCAGCGTGAAATTATTTGACTGGCTGCGCATCCCGGCAACGTTGAGACCGCCGGCCTGGGTTCCAGGTGCTTGTGGAGTCACTCCTGGAGTAAGGAGGGCCAGATCGAGAAATTGGCGTCCCTGCAGCGGCAGGTTTTGAATCTGCGCTGTGCTTATGGAGTAGCTGACGTTCGTTTTCTCAGGCTCGATCAAGGCGACTTCCGTCTTCACTTCCACGGTTTCACTCACGCTGCCCGGCTGAAGTGATACGTCGAGGTGAGATACAAGCCCTACCACCACGTTCATATCATGCTTGATTGCTTTGCCAAACCCTTTTGCCTCAATCGTGACCTCATACGTCGAAGGCCGGACGGCCAGAAATTCATAAAATCCCTGGGCATTTGTTTGGGCTGAGCGTGTGGCATCGGTCTGCACGTCCCGAATCTGCACCTTTGCAGAAGGGATGACTGCACCGCTGGTATCAGAGACCGTACCCGAAATGACTCCGCTCTGCGCCAGAGCGATTGTCGAAAAGGCGAGAGTGAAAACAAAGGTAAGCGCAACCGTCAGAAGAGATGAACGGCATGTCCGCATAACGCCTCCAGTTGGACCCAGACTGCCAGTTTTCCTTTGGGTGGTGGATTCGAGAGAAGGATTCTTACATCCCATCGCGCCAACTCCAAGCCTCTGGGCGACCAAAGTTATATTCCTCCTGGCTTGGTCCTGTCAACAACTCACAGGCATATTCTAAGTTCAGAATGGGGCAAGACTAGGCCTTTAGCAGGGGGAAGAGCGATGGAAGTATTATTTGCTTAAGCCATGCGATTTTCCCAAGACAATACGCTCCCTCAAACGCCTTTGTTCGCCGTTATGGTCAACTGGTTATGTTGCGCGAAGAAAAATGAATCAACGTTGATCAATTCCGCTCGGCGAGATCAGCGACAAAAGGTTTTTTGGTCATCGACTGACCTGCCGGTTTTCAATGATGGCAATTACAAATTCCGTCAATTTGGCAGTGTCACTGTCGCTTTCGGGCTTTGATCGTCACGGCCAACTCATCATTGCGCGGATTGGTGAAGCGCAGCATCACCCGGCCTTGCTCATCCAGGGAAATCACCGCAGGCGTGTTCACCGATGTCAGCATCCATCCTGCGGGCAAGGTCACATAATTCAACGGACGGCCCAGCGTTCGCGTCCAAACCAGCTCGCCATCTTTCACTACATACCCCACCGGATCGGTGTACGTCTCTTCCACGCGTATGCGCACCGACTCTCCTTCACCCACAGGGTGCTCAAGGTCACCTTGCACCACCACCGACTCAGGATCGGTTGGTTCCGGATAGTATCCAAGCTCGTTTACCTGTTTTCCGGTCACGCTATGGGTGTTGAGCTGTTTGCCGGTATCGAGATTGGTCATCTTCGCATCCGGCGAGACTAAACTGCCTTTGCGAACAAAGCTGTGCACCGACTTCTGCCCGGCTTTGGTCACGGTGAAGTCGTGCGAAATATGAAACTGGTGAGTGGCTGGATCGAGCAGCCAGTATCTGATTTCGCGGTCCTGTTCGGCGCGGTGAAACTGGGCCAGCAGGACAACAGGAACAGCCGCTACTACCAGCAACAGCTTTTTCATGGCAGCCTCCGCGCGGTGATCTTGACCGGCAACTGATCATCGCGGTCATTCACAAAGCTCAGATGGATGCGTCCATCAGCGTCTGTAGAAACAATGGCGGGTGAGGCGCTGGCAATGAGTTCCCAGCCCTTGGGCAGCACCACTACATTGCGCTTGATGCCCAGGGGCCGCTCAAAAACCAGTTGGCCGTCTTTGACATAGTAGGAAGCGGCATCTGTATAGGTCTTAAGAATCCTGATGCGCGTCTCGCCGCCTTTGGGCACAGGCCCGGGAAGATGCACCTTGATGAACTCGGCGGTGTCTGGCGTTTGCGGCGGTACCAGCCCGGTGGCTCTTGCGTCCTTGCCATTGACGACCTCGAACTTCAGCTCTTTCCCACTGCCACGCTCAATCACTTTTTCCTTTGAGGCGGTGGAACCAGGACGGATGGGGTTCAGGAAAAATGGAGCGCCCTCCCGAACAGCACTCACGTCGTAGGTGATGGCGAACTGGTGCGTCTCCGGCGGCGCGAGTTCGTACAAGGTGAACTCATCAGCACAACTGGCGGAAACCACCAGGAGGAGTACACAGGCAAGGATTTTCACTTTCATAGGCGGCGCAAAGTGTAACACGCTGCACACCAGCCCACCATGGAGCCGCATACAAAGAGATTCATTTTTCGCCGCTGATGACGCTGATTACGCTGAAAAATCAACCCCTCACGACATGACAAGATTGATTGGTTTGTTATCCTTTCGTCCGCTATGGTCAAGTGGCCGACCCATGTAACAATGATGCATGATCTCCATCGAGCAGCTCACGGCGGCGGCTAAACAGGCGGCAGCACAGGCCGGATTTGATCTGGCCGGGGTGGCCTCTTTCCGCGAGCAGGAATTCCCTGAACTCAATGCCTTCTCAGAGTGGATTGAGGCCGGACATGCCGGAGAGATGAAGTATCTGGAGAAGCGCACCGAGAGCGGCGCTTTGCGGCGCGCATCGCTTGAGAACGCCGCTCCCTGGGCCAAATCTGTGATCGTCTGCGCGCTGAATTACAACACTGCACAGCCCTATTCGACTCATGCACATGATCCCGAAAAAGGCTGGATCTCGCGTTATGCCTGGGGATCACAGGACTATCATGACTCGCTCATGAAAAGATTGCAGCAGATGGAAGCTGCGATCAGGAACTTGGCGCTTGAGCATGGAATACATCCTGAAACCCGCTGTTATGTGGATACCGGTCCCATCGTGGAACGCGTCTATGCCAAATATGCGGGCATAGGCTGGATTGGCAAGAACACCTGCATCATCGATCAGAAGCTGGGTTCGTGGCTCTTCCTGGGTGTGGTGCTGACCTCGCTGGAACTCAAGCCCGATATGCCGTCGGCTGACCGTTGCGGAAGTTGCACGCGCTGTATCGATGCCTGTCCCACACAAGCCATCCTCGCACCCGGCAAGATGGACGCCCGCCGCTGCATCGCTTATCTCACTATTGAGAAGCGCGGCGACATTCCAGAAGAATTCCGCGAACCCATCGGGCATCACGTCTTTGGCTGTGATATCTGCCAGGACGTCTGTCCATGGAACAACAAGACAGGCAACGCACCCGCAACTTCCGCACCTGAATTTCAGGCGCAGGACAAACTCGCCCATCCTGACCTGAAATGGCTGGCCGAGATGACCACAGAAAATTTTCGGCAGACCTTTCGCGGCTCACCCATCAAACGCACCAGGTACTCAGGCCTGCGGCGCAATGTAGCCATTGCCATGGGTAACAGCGGCCATCGGGAGTTCAAACCATCTCTGGAAAAAATGGCAGGCGATGCTGATCCTGTTGTGGCCGAACATGCCCAATGGGCGTTGAACCATCTTGGTATAGACGAAGATTGAGTCCTCTTGTGATAAGGTTTTTGCCATGCCAAGCCCAGGTTCAGGACAATGGCCTATCGCGCGCGAGTACACGCGCCACCTGATAGACATTCGCCTGATCGTGAAGACCAGCACCGTTCTGCACGGACGCACCAGAAACCTGGGTGAAGGCGGCCTCGGTGCAACCATTGCCGGAGACATGCCGCTGGGCGAAATCGTGAAACTCGAGTTCCAGCTTCCGGAAGTTCCCGACCCTATTCATATGCATGCTGAAGTGCGTTACCGCCAGGGATTTCAGTTTGGATTTAAATTCATCAATCCGACGCCGGAGCAGGTGGCGATGATCCGCAAGGCTACGCGATACCTGCCTCTGGATGTATCCAGAAGATAAAATCTCAACACAGATGACACTGATTTGACAGATTTGCACAGATAAACCATTTTTTGGTTTTCTGGAACTGAATGTTTTTTATCTGTGTGCATCTGTACTACTGTTCGTCAATTCTTCTCGATTCGCGAAAAGATTTATCCCCGCAACCGGGGGCGGCTGCGCTCCATAAAGGTCTTCGGTTTGGTTGCGGCTCGGTCGCGCTGGGTTTATCTGTGGTGAAATCTGCTGTTATCAAAGTCATAACTACAGCCACGCTTGCAGAAATTACATTCTTTACCCTTCTTCACATTGAAATAGCCAGAAAATCAATGACTTACATTTGGCATGGTGTGTGCTTTTGATCAGAGTAGTAGCAGGAGGTTACCCAGCATGAAAAGCACTTTAATTCGTACTGCAGTCTTAGCTTCTCTATTGACGGCATTGGTGGTATCAGCGGTGGCATACTTCGCCACTCCAAAGTTGAGCACAGTTGAGGCTCAGGGCCAGGGCGTAACCTTGCAGCCGCCGGCGGCGGCCAGCAACGGCGCCACTCCTCAGCCGGTTGTGAGCACCCAGCGGAAACCATCACCCGCACTGGTGCGGCGCACCAGCTATGCTCCTCCCTCCTATAGCGATCAGGACAATAACCCGGTAGCCACGCGGGACGCATCCGGTGAACCGGTTGTCCACCATGACCGTTCCACAGGCAAATCAGTGGCCATCGTGGCCGGATCAGCCGGAGCCGGAGCGGCAATCGGCGCGCTGGCTGGTGGCGGTAAAGGTGCAGCCATCGGCGCAATATCGGGCGGCGCGGCAGGATTCATCTATGACCGCATGACTGCTCACAAGTAAGTCTTCCTCAAAGCTGGCTGTTCTCCAACAAAACCCCTGGCGCAAGCCGGGGATTTTGTTTTGAAAAGCAGCTATTAGCCTTTAGCCTTTGGCTCTTAGTTTTGTGATCTGGACCCGGCATTATCGTGATTCTCAAACATTGTCGATAGGGACTGATTTTGATTTTTCAGCGTTATCAGCGTCCATCAGCGGCGAAAAATGCTCTGCCTGTTTCAGCAAAGCCTAAATGCAATCAATGGTGTCTATATGTAGACTGATTCATGATGCTCCGTACCCGCTCCATTGTGTCTCTTGGATTGCTCCTGGGCAGCTTCCTGGCTGCGTGGGCGCAGGATCAGTGGGTTGAGGTTCGGTCGGCACATTTCAACGTGCTTACGGATTCAGGCGAGTCACGCGGGCGCGACCTGGCCCTGCAACTGGAGCAGATGCGCTTCCTGTTCGCGCAAACCTTTTTCAAGGACCAGGTGGATCAGGCAATCCCATTGCAGGTGATTGGATTAAGGGGCGAGAAGCAGATCAGCGAGTATGCTCCGCTATTTCAGGGGAAGCCCGTAAGCGTGGCCGGCTTTTATCTGCGCACCCAGGATAAAGACTATATCGTGCTGGACTCGGAAACGCGGCAGCGGTCGGAGGCGCTGTTCCATGAATATGCGCACCTGCTGCTGGACAACAATCTTCCGGACGCTCCGGCCTGGTTCAGTGAAGGCTTTGCCCAGTTCTGCTCGACCATCCAGATAGGCGGCAAAGACATTATCGTTGGACATGCCCCGGAACAGGCAGCGAAGATGGCGCGGACCCAACGACTGTTGCCCCTCTCGGTGCTGCTCAATGTGGATCACAACTCGCCCATGTATAACGACGACCACAGCTCGCGCTCGCTTTTCTATGCGCAGTCATGGCTGGCCGTGCATTATTTCTGGACCACTCACAAGATGGAAGCTGTGCACAAATATCTTCAACTCACGCGTCATCACACGCCTGTGGCTGATGCGGTGCAACAAGCTTTCGGCATGAGCATGGAAAAACTCGGTGAAGCCCTGGATGAATATTCGCGAGCAGCGATGATCGCCTCCCGTATTTCCCTGCCGGAGCACCTGGCGCAACCCTCTTTTTCAGCGACACCCATGATGACTGCGGATGCAGCGGCCACGCTCGCCGATCTGCACGCTCACCAGGATGATTATCGCAGCCGGTCTGTCGAGGAATTCAAGGAACTTCTGGCACGCGATCCTGACAATGCCATCGCGCAGCGGGGCATTGGATATGCTCTCTACAAAGAACATCACACAGAGTCGGCCTTGCCCTATCTTCGCCATGAGGCGCAGCGGGATCTACGTGATCCAAAAGATTGGCTGGTTCACTATTACCTGTCCAGCGCCCTTGCCCAGGAGCAGAATGATTCACTCGCGCCCGAGATCGAAAAGGAATCCCGCATGGTCACCAGGCTGAATCCGGATTTTGCTGACGGCCATGGGCTGCTCGGGTTTGCATTCTTCAGCCAGCACAAGATCGCCGAAGCTGCCATTGAATATGAAACGGCGTTGCGTCTCAGGCCGGAGAGCGAAGTTTATGCTCTCAATCTCGCTGAAGCTTATACGCGCCAGGGCAGGCACAGCCAGGCGCGTCTGCTCTTCGACCATCTGCAGAATAGCCAGAACTGGTATATCTCGACGGCGGCACGAAGCCACCTGGAAGAGCAGCACTCAGCAGTCAGCAATCAGCCCAAATGATCGGGAAATCGGGTCATCGGGTGATCTCAAGACCTGGCGTAGATTTTCGTTTTGGCAATCTAGTTGAAGCTCACCCCTGATTCCCTTTTATCCAGCCATCCCGTCAGCGAGCGCTTCTGCTGGTCCCCCAGCAAAAAGAACTTGATGCCCATGTAGCCCTCGGTATTGGCCCAGGCGACTTCTCCCTGGCCTTCAATCTCACCTTCCGGTAGAGCCACAGAGAAATGAATGGCGGCGCCGGGTTCATAGGTGCTCTGGCAACGTATGGCCATCCCTCCACGGCTTACGTTGGCGGTGATGGCTTTTTGTTCCTGATCGCGCAGCTTGATCACGACAGGAACAGTAACTTGATGACGCAGGTAGCGCTTTCTTTCCGCCTGGACCATCTGCGTAGCCGTATCCAAAGCACTTATCACGGCCTCGGTCGATAAAGGCTTAGAGAGGACGAAATTCGCTCCGGCGTTCAGCAGAGGTCCGGGATCATTTTTGGCCGTGATGCACACGAAAATGACTGTGTACCGGTTAGAGGTGCCTTGGCGGATCGCGCGAATCAGATCAGCGGAACCTTCTAGGCTCATATCCAGAAAAATGCCGTCGATCTTACGGCGGGCAATGTAACTCCTCGCGTTGGGTGTAGTGGAGGTATAGCTTACGGAACCATTCATGCTTTGAATGGCAGAAGACATGGTCTTATACGCAGCAATATCGCTGGAAATGACCAGAAACTCGAACCGGGATTGGTCCATTCACTCGAGCCTTTCCTGTCTGAGGTGCCTTCTCCGTATTGCCCGAACGTTCACTTGTGTTTCTTGATTAAGTGATTCCAATTTTATGGCTGGATGCGTCCGACTGCGCCAAAATCCGTAGTTACGTGAGGGCACGCACCTCAAGCAGCAACCATGTACGATTTTTATCGTTGCTTTGGCCAACAGCGTGCCATGACGGCGTGACCCGGTTGCGAAAACCCGCGTTAATAGCGGTTTTTAGCGTTATTTGCACAACGCCTCGAGCGGCAGAAATGGGGGCTTTGATGCGTCAACATTGTACTTTCGTACCCGTGTGCACCAGTCCCGCGACACGCCCCTGTGGACAGCCTGCAAGCCGCTGATTATGAGCAGCTTACAAGCGCATTATTTTTATTGACTGTGTTGCGGAAAAGAGTAAATTCACACTCGTTCTTTGACATCTTCAATGGTTTTTCCGGTTGGCGGTGAGTCCGGGATTCGAGCTAAGGTCACCATGCACAGCGCAAGCTGAAAGCATCAGGAGGGCCGGCAAGGGTCTGATAGCGAACTGCTGGTCGAGGAGAACATAAGATGTTTGAAGGCAAAGATAGAAGCCCCGAGGCATTGACCGATTTACCCGGTTGGTGGTGAGCCCGGAGCCCAAGCTTCAGCTAAGCTGATTAAAGATCGCGCTTTGATGGTTAGCCGCAAGGTTTACTGAACAGAGAATGCAGGTCGGCAAGGGTCTATAGCGAACCACTGGTCGAGGCGAATGGGTCAATCAAACTCGGGGTTTCTTGTTTTTTGCCCCACCTCGATTCCTCATCCCGAAGTGAACAGTATTGGACCTGAATGCCAGTCTATCGCTGAGAAGCGAAGTACCACACCAGAGAAAATGCGCGATATAATGCCTGCGTTGCCCAAGTTCACTACCCGTACTAATGAAAATCAGAACAGCGGTTCTTCCAATTCTGTTGTTGTTTGCATACGGAACTCTTCCAGCGACAGTCGTAGTCCAGCAAGCTGGTGAGACAGTCAAGATCGGCGTGAGCATATCCGGCCGCGGCCAGAAACCAGTCCCAGACCTGAAAGCCACTGACTTCCTGGTCTATGAAGACGAAAAGCCGCAACAAGTCGTTTCTGTTGTCCGCGAGGATGCGCCCATTTCTCTCGGGCTTCTGGTAGATGATTCAGGTTCGATGAAGGAGAAGCGCGATGCAGTGATACATGCGTTGTCGGAATTCCTGAAGGGTAGTAATTCCCAGAACGAGGCATTCCTTGTACATTTCAATAACAACCCTTACGTGGATCAGCAGATGACCAGTGACTTATCTCTCCTGTACAAGGAACTGGAGCGTTCAAAGCCTTATGGGCCTTCATCGGTTTACGATACCCTGATTGCGTCTGTGGATTATTTGGCGAGACATGGACGCAATAGCAGAAAAGTCTTGTTGATCGTGACCGATGGTGAAGACAATAGCAGCCGCAGCTCTCTTGAAATTCTCCTGCAATCGATCCAGAGTCACAAGGACATAACCATTTATGCGATCGGAGTGCCCAACCGCAATGGATTCAGTTCCCACGCCCGGAGCGCTCTGGAGAAAATAACGGCCCCAGGCGGTGGAAGCTTGTATTACGCAAAAAATCCTGATGAACTCGACAAAGCGTGTAAGGCCGTGGCCACCATGATTCGCGACGAGTACACGCTCACTTACCAATCAGCCGAAGGCAAAACGAAACCGGACAATAGGAAATTACGAGTGGAGATTCAGGGCGGCAAGAATCTTGAAGTGCACGTCCACTAATTCAGAATCGCTCTTCAGCCGTTCGAATCCTGCCGGGTGCTATTCCAACCCTCCATACACCACCTTGCCGCCGACAAACGTTGCTTCGACCTTCACATCCTTGATTGCGGCGGGAGGGATCTTGAAGATGTCGTCGCTCAGGATTACGAAGTCTGCCAGTTTGCCGGGAGTGATGGAGCCTTTTTCCTTTTCCTGGAATTCGGCATAGGCCGAGCCCATGGTGTAAGCCTCTACAGATTCAGCAACAGTCAGTTTTTGCTCCGGCACCCATCCACCGGGAGTCTTGCCATCGAGCGTGGCGCGCGTGACCGCCGCATAGATGCCCCACATGGGACTGAGCGGCGCGACCGACCAGTCTGTCCCAAACGCCAGGCGCACGCCACTATTTAACAACGTGCGAAACGCATAAGTGCGCTTGATCCGGTCGGGCCCAATTCTCTTCTCTGCCCAGCGGCCATCGTCGATGGCATGGTAGGGCTGCACGGAGGCAATTACGCCCAGGCGCGCGTAACGGGCAAAATCCCTGGCTGCCAGATGCTGGGAATGCTCGATGCGCCAGCGCCGGTCCCGCTTGCCATTGGCTTTCTCGATCTGTTCGAAAATGTCGAGAATCATGGAAATGCCCTGATCACCAATGGCATGAATGCAAAGCTGCAGGCCGGCAGCATCGGCGCCCGTCAACCGCTGCCGCATGGCTGAAGGTGGATGCATCTCGTCGCTCAGCAGGCCGTGAGATTTTGGATCGTCTATATATGGATCAAAAAAGTAGGCGGTCTCTGAGCCCAGCGAACCATCGGCATAGCCTTTGACTGCGCCCATGCGCAGAAAAGCTGTTCCCTGCGCGTGACGCAGGCCGACCTTTGCCTGATCTTTCCAACCAGTCTCCATGGGCGCGACATAGATGCGGGTGGTGAGCGCGCCCTGCTCCTGCAGTTCCGCGTAGGCAGCCACATCGGCGTAAGCAGGATTCATGTCCTGCACGCTGGTCACGCCCAGCGAGGCAGCATGCTCGAGTGCCTGGTGGATAGCGCGCATGCGGTGAGCATGAGACATCGCAGGCATCACTTTGAAGACCAGATCCTGGGCTGCATCACGCAAAATGCCCGTAGGATTGCCCTGCGGATCGCGAACAATCTGTCCGCCGGGCGGATCTGGAGTATTGGCAGTGATATTGACCAGCTTCAGCGTGACCGAATTAGCGAGTGACTCGTGGCCATCATAACGGTTGACCCATACGGGAGTATTCGGCGTGACCGGATCGACCAGTTCTTTTGTGGGCAGGTTTGGTGGTGACCAGCGCTGCTCATCCCAATCGCCACCGGTGATCCATTCGCCCTTAGGTGTGGTCCTGGCACGCTGTTCAATACGGCGGGCGAACTCCTGGGGCGAAGCTGCATCCTTCAACTGCACTGCCTGCAGATGCTCGCCGCCATCGACAAAATGCACGTGAGCGTCATCGAACCCCGGCAGCAGCAGCTTGCCTTGCGCATCGATGATCCTGGTTTGTGGTCCGTGCCAGGCATCGACTTCAGCGGCGCTGCCCACGGCCACAATGCGATCGCGCAGCACGGCCAGCGATTCTGCTTCAGGACGAGCTTTATCGACAGTCCAGATTCTCGCGTTAGTAATAATCAGATCAGCAGCCGGTTTGCTCTGGGCAGAAACACAGACCGGCAAAAGCGTAGAAAGAACGAGGATGAATGCGGCAATTGGAAATGCAGTTATATTCGTGGTGGTTGATTCAAGCGCAGCGTTTCTCGAGAATCTGGCCATAGGCAGGGCTAAAGCCCAAAATTTTTAAAGCTTTCCGGCACGACTGAAGTTCCTTCGCTCAACTCAGGACAGGCTATGCCCTGATACAAACCGTTTGAGCATTGTTCCATCAGCAGTATGGATCAGCCATTTCATTTTCGTAACAACACGCATTATCGTTCTCCCCACTTAAACTTCATCCTCAGCACATCAAAGAACGACCTGTCCGCCAGTTTGAGCAGCTTCACGGAGTACTCCGACTTTTTGCAACACACCACATCTCCGTCTTGGAGTTCGATTCCCTGCTGGCCGTCTACGGTCAGATAGGCTGATTCGCGGGCATCGTCCATGCTGACTTCTATTACGGCGGTATCCGGCACCACCAACGGACGATTCGTGAGCGCATGTGAGGCCACCGGTGTAATGACAAAGCCGGGAATGTTGGGCGTGAGAATCGGGCCGCCAGCCGCCAGCGAATACGCAGTGGAGCCGGTTGGTGTGGCCACGATCAAGCCATCCGCCTTATAGTTGGCTACAAAAGCGCCGTTCACACGCACATCGAAATCAGTGATACGCGCCAGCGCGCTCTGGTGCACTACCGCATCATTCAATGCTTCATAAGTGGCCACACACTCTTTCCTGCGGCGCAACTGGCAATGCAGCATGGAGCGCTCGGTTACGCCGCAATCTCCGGCGTGGAGCGCTTCGAGGGCTTCAATGATTTCTTCCTGCTTGACCTCGGTGAGAAATCCCAGCGAGCCCAGATTTACGCCAAGAATCGGTATACCGGCCTTGGCCACACATCGCGCCGTGGAGAGCAGAGTGCCATCGCCTCCAAGAACGATCACGAAATCAGGCTTCTTCTCGATTAGTTCTTCGCGTTCGCCGGGTTCGCAGTCAGAACAGAACTTTCGCGTGATCGCGTCGGCGATGATGGTATAGCCATGAGGCGCCAGCCAGGCACTGACTTCACGCACTACCCGGCCCAGTTCCGGCTTGCCTTGCTTCGAAATGATGGCAACGCGCTTCATCTCTTTACGAAAATCTGCTGTGCAGCAGGAACTCGCGGTTCCCTTCCATTCCGGTAATGGGAGAGTCGATCACTTCAACATCATGTCCGCCCACGGCTTCCACTGCCTTGTACACTTTCACAACCGCCATTTGCCGGGCCTGCTCATCTTTTACGATTCCGCCTTTGCCGACCGACTCACGTCCAACCTCAAATTGCGGCTTGATCAGGATGACCACTTCGCGACTCTGCTCCTGTGAAGCCGCGAAAACCGCCTCAAAGACCGCTGGGAGAACGAGTGTAACAGAGATGAACGAGACATCCATGGCAATAAAGCTGATGTGCCGGCTCCCACCAACGTACCTGAGTTGATCTGCAGTCAGGTAGCGCGCGTTGGTGCGCTCCAGAAGCCTGACTCGCGGATCAGAGCGCAAGGTCGCGGCGATCTGTCCATACCCGGTATCGATAGCAATGACCTCTGCCGCGCCGTGCTGCAGCATGCAATCTGTGAAACCGCCCGTGGAGGCGCCCACGTCCATGCAACTCCTGCCGGTAAGATTGATGTCCCAATGGTGCAGCGCAGCTTCCAGCTTCAATCCACCACGGCTCACGTATTTCAGGTCTTCGCCCAGCAGGCGCACAGCGGCATCTGTTTCCACATTGGCGCCGCTCTTCTCTATCTTCTGGTCATTCACGAGCACACGGCCGGCAAGAATCATGGATTGTGCGCGCTCGCGTGACGCTGCCAGTCCGCGCTCCACTAATAATTTGTCCAGCCGTGTTTTCATCGGTATTGAATTCTGCTCAACACTATTTTCCGCTGACAAGGTTTCATCCGCGCAGCCGGGGCGGCTGCGCTCCATCGAGATTCCCGTTTCGTGAATCCTTCATAAACAAATTTACACATCTTTCATAATCCGCACATCTTGATGTGCAAAGAGTTAAAACGTGCAATTTTTATATGGGTTAAAGCATCAACTCTGGTTTTTTCCACATTGTTTTGCACTGATCTGTTGAAAACCGAGCCTGCCGAATGGAAATGAATTTGCGTGAAAATCCCGGGACTGATTACGCCGATAAGATCTGATCCAAGTATCTGAAATTTTCCAAAAGCCATCTGTTTCTCTATACTTGCAAGTCTCAAGAGACAATCCATGAGTAAATCCAAGAACCGCAGCAGCGATCCTGAACAGCTTAAATCTTTTTCTGACAAGGAAAGCAAGAACAAAGTTCAAGTAGTCATTGAGACTCCCAAGGGCAGCCGGAACAAATATGCCTATGATCCGGAGCAAAAGATATTTGCTTTAAGCCGTGTCCTGCCTGCGGGAATGATTTTTCCCTACGACTTCGGATTTGTTCCCTCCACCCAAGCGGATGATGGCGATTCTCTGGACGTACTGATCCTCATGGATGCTCCAGCCTTTCCCGGTTGTCTGGTAGAGGCTCGCCTGATCGGGGTTTTTGAAGGACACCAGGTGCAAAGCGGCAAAAAGCACCGCAATGACAGGCTGCTGGCGGTCGCGACTGAATCACAGACTCACTCTCACGTGAATCATCTGGACGATCTGAATTCCAACCTGGTGGAAGAGATGGCCCGCTTCTTCGAAAACTATCCGTGGAAAAATGAAAGCTTCAAAGTTCTCAGCCGGAAGGGCCCGAAGGCCGCCATGCAGTTGCTGAAGAAAGCGCGCAAGAAAAAAGGAGGCCAGGACTGAAGTCGCCATTGCTCCTGCTTCTATGGCAAAACTCAAAGACAAGATTGAAAATGGGTTGAATGATGTCCGCATTCTGATTCTCGGCGCGCAGGTGCTGATCGGCGTTGACTTCCGCGTCTTCTTTGAGCCTGATTTTTCCAGTATTCCGCCGCCCACTCAACTGGCCCAGCTTGGCAGCCTGGGGCTGATGATCCTTGGGCTGGGGCCGCTTCTGCTTCCTGCTGCTTTCCACCAGATTGCGGAGAGCGGCGAGGAGACTGCCCGGATTAAAAATCTTACCAGCGTGGTCTTGAATTTTGGGCTGCTGCCCTTTGCCGCAGGCTTGGCTGCAAGCATCTTCATGGTGGCACAGAAGCTTTCCGGCAATGGCATGGCCTGGGCTGCGGCCATCACGCTGGGTTCTTTTGCCATGATTCTCTGGTACGGCCTCGGTTATTTGAACTATGAGAAATCGAAAAAAGATATGACCGCCAACAAAGACCAGCAGGATGAAACTGAGATGAGCAAAGAAGGCACTCCACTCACCGATAAGATCAAGCACGTGTTGACGGAGACTCGCATGGTGCTGCCCGGCACGCAGGCGCTGCTGGGCTTTCAGGTTGTCATCTTTCTCATGCAGGATTTTGACCGGCTTCAGAAAAGCATGAAATGGATGCATTTCGGCAGCCTGGTGGCCGTGGCAATCAGCGCGGTGCTGCTGATTGCGCCCGCGGCTTTTCACCGCATCGCCGAACACGGGGAAGACTCGGAACGCTTCCATCGCACTGCTTCGATATTCATGTTGTGGGCCATGTTTTTTCTGGGTCTTGGCCTCGCGGGCGATTTCTATGTGATTACCTGGAAGGTCAGCCAGTCGCAGGCATTGGCCTCATGGACATCGGGCATTCTGCTGCTGTTTTTTTATGGTCTGTGGTTTGGGTATTCAGGATGGAAGCGCTGGGCGGAAAAATAGCAGCCAACCACGACCTGATAGGGTAAATTACTTTTGTTACCTCTGCGTCCTTTGCGTCCTCTGCGGTAAGAGGTTTTTGGTTGTGGCTCGCCACGCTGCGGTAAAGGTCTTGTTGTGGCTTCGCTAAGCTGTGGTAAATCCGGAATGAGTGTCGGCTCGCATCGCACTTGTGCTAATTGCTGAATCTTTATTTTCCGCTCAATGGCTCTTCAGTACTACGTATGCACTTCAGTCATTGCGATCCTCTCATAAACATTGCATCAAACGGCACCCAACCGTCATACTAGTAAGGATATGAATGCGAAGTTAGCTGCCGCTTTGGACCCCGGTCTTCAGGAAATTGCCGAATGGATCGAAGCATTTGATCAAATCGTAGAGCAGGAAGGGCCTAACCAGGCCACCCGCCTTCTGAATGCGCTTTCGAGCCACGCGCGTGAATCCGGCGTCGATGTTCCGGTTCAACTGAACACCCACTACATCAACACCATTCCTCCACAGGAGGAGGCGCCTTATCCCGGCGACCGCGCCCTGGAGCGCCGTATTGAGAGCCTGATGCGTTGGAACGCCATGGCCATGGTTCACCGCCAGAACAAGCGGGACCCGGGCATTGGCGGACACATCTCTACTTATTCATCACTGGCCACACTGCTGGAAGTTGGCTTCAATCACTTCTTCCACGGGAAATATGGCGATCAGCCCGGGGATTTCATCTACTTCCAGGGCCACGCCTCGCCCGGCGTTTACGCGCGCGCCTTTCTGGAAGGACGCATCACTGCCGGCCATCTGGAGAATTTCCGGCACGAACTGCGCGACACGCCTGGACTTTCGTCGTACCCGCATCCCTGGCTGATGCCTGAATTCTGGCGTTTTCCCACGGTGTCCATGGGACTGGGGCCGCTGAACTCGATTTACCAGGCGCGATTCATGCGTTATCTAGAAAACCGCGGCCTGATTCAGAAGACCCCGCGTAAGATCTGGGCCTTCGTCGGCGACGGAGAAACCGACGAGCCGGAGACCATGGGATCAATCACGCTGGGCTCGCGTGAAAAGCTCGATAACCTGATCTGGGTGGTCAACTGCAACCTGCAGCGGCTGGATGGCCCAGTGCGCGGCAACGGGAAGATCATCAACGAGTTGGAAGCCGCATTCCAGGGCGCAGGATGGAACGTAATCAAGGTCATCTGGGGTTCGGGTTGGGACCGCCTGCTGCAGCGCGACCACTCGGGAATGTTGATTAAGCTCATGGATGAATGCGTGGATGGCGAATACCAGGGCTTCCGCGCCAAGGATGGAGCTTTCATCCGCAAAGAATTTTTCGGCAAGTATCCTGAGACGCTGGAACTGGTCTCTGACATGACTGACGAGGAGATCTGGCGGTTGCAGCGCGGTGGACACGATCCCCAGAAGGTTTACAACGCTTACAAGCGTGCCATTGAGCACAAAGACCAGCCGACGGTAATTCTGGCCAAGACCATCAAGGGATACGGCATCGCTTCAGCAGAATCGCGCAATCCCACCCACCAGGAAAAGAAGCTTTCTGATCAGGCACTGGCCGCTTTCAAAGAACGGTTTGAAATTCCGATTCCGGCGAAAGAAGCCAAAGACGGTACGCCCTACCGTCCGCAGGATAACAGCCCGGAAATCACTTACATCCAGGAGCGCAGAAAGCAACTAGGCGGATATCTGCCACGGCGTGAAGACCCAAAGCTGGATTTTCAGGCTCCGCCGCTGGACTTCTTTGCCGAATCGCTGGCCGGCTCCAAGGGCCGCGCTGTCTCCACCACTATGGGTTACGTGAGCATGCTGCGCAACCTGATGAAGCATCCGAAGATCGGCAAGCTCATTGTGCCCATTGTTCCGGATGAGGGCCGCACCTTCGGAATGGAGTCGATCATACGGCAGGTGGGAATCTACGCCAGTGAAGGACAGCTCTATAAGCCGCACGATCAGGACATGCTGCTTTACTATCGCGAAGAGAAGAGCGGACAGATTCTGGAAGAAGGCATCACCGAAGCTGGCTCCATGGGCTCGTTTACGGCTGCCGGCACCGCATATTCGAATTACCGCATGCCTATAGTGCCGTTCTTTACTTTCTATTCCATGTTCGGCTTCCAGCGCATAGGCGACCTGATCTGGGCCTTTGCTGATGCTCATGGAAAGGGTTTCCTGTTTGGCGGCACCGCTGGACGCACCACGCTGGCCGGCGAAGGCCTGCAGCATCAGGATGGACATACCCCGGTGACGGCCAGCACCGTGCCCACCTGCGCCATCTACGATCCGGCTTACGTTTACGAGATTGCCGTCATTGTGCAGGATGGCATGCGGCGCATGTATCAGGAAGGCGAAGACCGCTTCTACTACGTGACCGTCTACAACGAAGATTACGCCATGCCGGAGATGCCTGAAGGCAGCCAGGAAGGCATCCTGCGCGGCATCTACAAACTGCGCAATGCCGAGGGCGGCAAAGCTACCGTGCAATTGTTCGGCAGCGGCTCCATTCTCAACGAGGTGCTGCGCGCCCAGCAAATCCTGGCCGAAAAATATGATGTAAAGGCTAATGTGTGGAGCGTCACCAGCTACAACGAGTTACGCCGCGATGCGCTGGCGGTGGAACGCTGGAATCGCTTGCATCCGGCAGAGAAGCCCAAAACTCCGTACATAGTGACCGCGCTGGAGCAGGCCAAAGCGCAAGGGCCAATCATTGCAGCATCAGACTACCTGAAAGTTCTGGCAGACCAGTTGGCGCCGTGGCTCCCTGGACGCCTGGTGAGCCTCGGCACAGATGGCTTCGGACGCAGCGACAACCGCGAATATCTGCGCAAACACTTTGAAGTGAATGCCGAGTCAATAGCTGCAGCCGCGTTGTCACGGCTGGCACGTGATGGCCAATTTGACGCCAAGCGCGCCCAGAAAGCTATGCAGGAGTTGGGCGTGAACCCGGAGAAAGTCGATCCCGCAAGAGCGTGATTCGCCCAGAGGGCGTAGCGGGCCACAGCCAAAAACCTTTTAACCGCAGAGGACGCAAAGGACGCAGAGGAATCTAAGATAAAAAACCAAAACCTTACCGCTGATGACGCTGATTGAAACTGATGTGCGCTGATGATCTTGGGGGAAGAAAATGGGTGAATGGGTAAGTTCGAAATTGGTAAGGGCAAGTTGGTAATTGGGTAATTTGAAACCGGTAGAAGAAATCTTCTTCTTGCATTTACCCATTTACCAAATTATTCATTTACCCATTCCACTCCGCGTCCTCTGCGATAAAAATTCATTATGCCCGCAAGAGCCACCGCCCGTAAACCGCAATCTCCGGTTGAAAGTTCTTCGCTTCTAAACCCTGACAGGCTCAAGCATCTTTACTCCACCATGCTTCACTGCCGGCTGCTTGCAAAAGGCCTGCCCAAACAGCACGCAACCGGACAGGAAGCGGTCATGGTGGGCTGCGGCGTGAATCTGAAGCCCCAGGATTACATCGTGAGCAGGCATCCCGCCGCAGCCCTTGCCAGCGGCACTCCTCTGGAACGGGTCATTGCGCAATCGTTCGCAGCGCCTGGGAATTCTGGCGCTTCCTTAAGCACGGGCATGGGTATGGCGCTTGTTTACCAGAAGCAATCCCGGCCATTGATCACGCTGGCGTATGTAAACGATGGGCCGTCACAGGAGGCTGTCAGCTACGCAGCCAAAAATAAATTGCCGGTGGTGTTCGCAGTGTCCGGCTCCGTTTCCGGCAAGAATTCCCTTCCTGTGATTGAAGTGGATGCCAATGATGTTGTGGCTATCTATCGCGTAAGCCAGGAAGCGATTCGCAGGGCACGCGAGGGACACGGCCCCACTTTGATTGTGACCAACATCGCCCCCGGCTCGGCCGATGATCCGCTGGAATTCATGGAGCAATACCTCCGCGCCAGGCGGTTATGGTCAGACGCATGGAAGCAAAAAGTAGTCAAAGACTTCAGCGCTGAATTGTCTTTTCTGATCAACTCCATCAATCGTACTGCCCGCCTGTAACTGCTCACAATTCTCTGGTTACCTGCTCCGATAACCACATCACCCGCTCTCATAATTCCTGCTGATTGCCCCATATTTACCCGTCCCCTGTTACCTCGGTCACCTCAGAGGGCATAAAACGTCTGTTTTAAGGAACTTGAATGTGATAATCTGCGCGATTCCGGGTGTGTCTTTATGGCCTCTCTGCTCGAAAAGCTGCCTACAATTCTGGTTCTCGCAGTGCTGGTGGGAATCTTTCTCGCATTGCGGCGGCACGTAAATTCCACCCGCCTGAAGCTCTGGACGGCAGCCTGGACCCTGATTTTCATTCACTTCCTGGTGAATGTTTTTGAGCCTCGCCAGGGCAATCTTGAGAACCTTCTCTATGCCATCAACTTCGGATCGCTCCAGCTTTCGGCCGTCATCTTTATTGCTTCGCTTACCTCATTTGTGGAGCAGAAGCGCCGTATCTGGGCATTGCTTGCCCTGACTGCCCTGCCGGTGTTGATCTATACCGTTAGCTACTCTTTTTACTGGCCTTACCGGGCCATCTATATTGCCTGCCTTGTAATCATTTTCGTTGCGGCTCCGGTACTCACCATCCGCTATCACGGAAAAATCCGAGGTGCTACCTGGGTTTGGATGCCCATAACCACCGCGACAGGCATGTGGTCCATTTACAGGGCATGGTGTAGCGACTTCAACATTGGTTTTCTCACAATCTTGACGATTGGATTCGCACTTCCCGGGCTGCTTTTCTGGCTGCGCTACCGCCGCTGGTCGCCCGGCGTGATTACCACCGCCGGAGGCTTCCTTCTTTGGGGAGCGGTGTTTCCATTAGGCCAGCTCGTGTATATCTTGTGGCCCAAACTTCAAGTCCCAGAAGCTCTCTGGAACACGCCAAAATTCTTCGTGGCTTTTGGCATGATTCTGACCCTGCTGGAAGATAAGTCGGCAATGTCGGAAGCGGCCAGCCTGCGTGAGCACAAGCTCAATGCCCAGCTTCAGAAATTCGCCAGCGTAACCTCGCGGCTTCTCACCGGCGTGGAAGTAAATTCGCTCTGCCCTGAAATTGCACAGGCCATTGCCGGAACCAGCAATTTCCAGCACGTAGCTATTTTGCTGGGCACCGATGACCGCAAGCTTTACCTGGCAGGATACAGTGGCCTCTCCGAAAAGCTCACCAGTTTCATCCGCAGGGAATCAGCACAGTGGAAGCTCGAAGATATCTCTGAACTGTGCCGGATTGGCGTGAAAATTGGCCAGAATTCCTATCTTCTGAGCCGTGAACAGGTGCAGAGGTTCGTGATGCCCGAGAGCACGGAAGAAATCCGGCCCAATCCTCACTGGGAAGAGGGCTGCCGTCTGATCGTGCCGTTACAGTCCACCCGGGGCGCTTACGTCGGATGCATCTCGCTTTCACGCCCGCGGGATGTCGAAAGAATCAATGCCGAAGAAACATCCAAGATCGAACTGCTGGGCGGCGACCTGGCTGTGACCATCGATAACGCCGGGCTGCACCGGCAACTCGTGCGCTCTGAAAAGCTGGCCGCCATCGGACAACTGGTGGCCGGCGTCGCCCACGAGTTGAACAATCCCCTGGCTTCCATTGTTGGTTATTCCGAATTGCTGGGCGATGAGATCACTGATGCTCCTGCACGCCAGAAGCTGGAAAAACTGGGCCGCGAAGCGCAGCGGATGAGGCGCATTATCGAGAACCTGCTTCGTTTCGCGCGCCAGAACAGCCTGGAAAAGAAATCGGCGAACCTGGAAGTTCTGGTTCAGGAAGTGCTTGCCCTGCGCGAATACCACATCCGCAATAATGACGTGGACGTGCAGCTCCAGATTGAGCCTGAACTTCCTCCAGTGGCGCTCGATGAAGATCAGTTCAAGCAGATTCTGCTGAACCTGCTCAACAATTCCATCGATGCCATGGAATACCTGGCGCCTAAACGCCTACGCATTGAAGCCCTGCGCCATGGAGAACGCATCGTAGTCCGCTTTGAAGATACCGGTTCCGGATTCGCTGATGTAAACCGCGCCTTTGATCCGTTCTACACCACCAAGCCGGTAGGCAAAGGCACGGGCCTTGGACTCAGCATCTGCTATGGCATCGTGAAAGAGCACGGCGGGGACATTCACGCCTTCAACATAGAACCCCGGGGGGCACGCGTGGTGCTGGAACTGCCTATATCTGCCCCAGTAAGCGCTGCAGCCGCCGTTCTGGCGAAATAGCACTCAGCCGCCCGACCCTCAACTGGATTTGGTAAATGGGTAATTTGGTAAATGGGTAAATGTGTCTTGGGCCAAACTCTTGATTTTTCTTTCTTTTCTTCCTCTGCGTCCTTTGCGCCCTCTGCGGTTAATCCGGAGGTCGTATCTGCTCCCATTGCCATTTGAGGTCGGCAAAGATGATCAAGGGCTGAATGCTGAGTGCTGACGGCTGAGTGCTTTTCTTGCAAAATACCAGAACACTTACCATTCTGTGGATGTCTTTCTCTATAGGAAGGCAGAATGGCCGGACAAGTCATGGTCGGAGAGGTGATTCTGGAGAATATCAAGGCCAGCAAAGCTGAGACGCCACTGGAAGCCGTAGAAGCCCTGGTGGCTCAGCATACCTTGATGGTCTTTCGCATCGCTTATTCCGTACTGCGCAACCACCATGACGCTGAAGATGCCGTGCAGGAATGTTTTCTGCGGGTGCTCAAGTATGGCAAGGATCTTCAGCAGGTGCGCAATCCCAAGACCTGGCTGGCGCGTATCATCTGGACGGCAGCTCTTGACCGGCGTTCCTCCCGGAACACGGTCTCTGTGGACGATGAGACGCGCGAATTGCTGGAGCATCTGCCCGATCGCGGCGCATCACTCGATGAATTACTTGCGGGAAAAGAGCTTCAGCAGGTGCTGGAGAAATTAATTGGCAGTTTACCTGAAGAGCTGCGGCATACGCTGCAGCTTTCCACCGTGCAGGAGTTGAATTCCGTGGAGATCGCCGGGATGCTCAATATTCCTGAAAACTCGGTGCGCACGCGGTTGATGCGCGCCCGCAAACTGCTCAAGGAAAAACTTTCCTCGCTGCTGGAGGCAAAACATGGCTGAACAGGATAACGAAAAACAACTCGACCAACTGCTCGATTCCCTGCTCTCCCGATACTCTGACGCGCAGCCGCGTCCCGGACTGGAAACACGCATCCTGGCCACGGTCAGGGCGCAGGCCGGCGAACAGAAGTCCCCAGGCTGGCAACAAATATGGGTGTGGGCGGGAGCAGCCGCGGCTATCGCGATCGTTGCGGCCCTAATGATGATGAACCACAGTGCGCGGAAGGTTCCAGGTTCCCCCACGATTGCGAACACGCCGCAGCCATCGGTGATCCCGCTGAAGAATCCGCCTGCTGAGCATCAACGAATTGCGGAAGAGCCACCGGAGCGAAAACACAGTCCATCGCGGCAAGCACAGCGGGTGGTCGTGAGCGCGGTCCGTGAGGAAGTGCGCCGGGATGTCTTCCCTACACCCGCGCCTCCTTCAGATCAGGAGAGGCTGCTGCTGGGATATCTGGCAGGTGCACCACAGCAGGAAATCATTGCCCAGAGCCGTCCTGACAGGCCGGCTGCGGAAGAAACTCCGGAGGAGCAACTCGTTCCCGAAATCCAACCCGTTATACAGCGTTCCAATAGCACTCGATAGGAGAAAAAATGAAATCACTCATACCAATACTATTCGTCCTGGCCCTCACCATATCTCTGGCGGCGCAGGACGCAAAGAAAACGGAAATTGCGAAGAAAGACGCTGCAGTATTGCCTTCGCAAGACTCAAACCGGAGCGCGCAGGAGCAGCCGAAAAGAGACGCTCCCACACCCGCCTACAAGCTGGCCTTCGTAATCTATGAACTGGAAGACGGCAAGCGCATCAACCAGCGTGACTACACCATGGTGGCAATGGTTCAGGGTGAGCGCGGCACTCTCAAGATCGGCACGCGGGTACCCATTACAACAGCCACATCAGGGGGAGATAAGCAGTTTACATACCTGGATGTAGGGCTGGATATCCGCTGCCAGTTGCGTGAATGGGAGCCGGGCAAGATCCAGGCTCTCATTGACATCAATGTGAGCAGTTTTGCCTTGCCGGAACAGAGCCAGAATCAGGGCGGCCTCAATCAACCTATTGTGCGCAATACCAGTTTGACAGTCCACCCGGTGCTCACGCCCGGCAAACCCGCCATGGTTGCCAGTCTCGATGATGTGAACAGTAAGAAGCGTATGCAGGTGGAAGTAACAGCTACAAAGTTTGAATAGCTGCCGGGAAAGTAATGGGCACAGCCGTCTGATGGCTGTGCCCCTCCGGGCTATACCTTAGGGCCGCATGGTATTCAGCCGTGTCCTATGGTGCCTCTTTCCTATACCGAATCCAGCCTACTCTGGTGTATAGTTTGGGCATGTTTTCGAGGATTTTGCTTTCCTTCCTGCTTTCCACAGCTCTGTATGCCCAGACTGTAACAGCCGATAACTCCAAGGCCACATCGAACCCAGCGGCGCCAGCCAATCCCATGGTTGACCAGCTCGACTTGGCCAATTCGCTCTTAAAGAGCAGACAGTTCCCGGATGCCGCGGCAGCCTTTAAGGCAATCATTGAAAAAGATCCCAAATCTGTCCCGGCCCATTTGGGCCTGATGCGCAGCTATCTGCGGGCCAGGGATTTTGACAATGCTGTGGAGGCAGGCAAAAAAGCGGTACAGGCAGTGCCTTCGTCGGCACTTGTACACGCCACCTTTGGCGATGTGAATTTCCGCATCGGGGACATGGCGGGCGCGGAGGCGGAATACAAGGCAGCGTTGCAGACAGATGCCGGTTCGGCGCGTGGACTCTATGGCATGGGAAAGCTCTATAACATGCTCTCCCTGTACAAGCACGCGAAAGATTCTTTCACTAGAGCGCATCAAAGCGACCCTTCAGACCGTGAGATTACCTCGGCATGGCTGGATAGCTTGCCACGCGTGCAACGGTATGAAGAGTACAAGAAGCTGAATGATAAGCATCTCGGCGATGAAATGGCGTCGACTGATTCTGAAGATCATGATACAGACCTTCCCAATACGGAAAAGCTCCTGAAAGCTGAGGCGGAAAAGAAGCCCTGGGTGGTTGTGGGTGGTGTCAGGCCCATACAACTGAAAATGGTGCCTTATGGCCGCGAACTGGCTGCCATAAGCATCAGCAAAGGGAATGAGGGAGGCGCAATGTCCCGCGCCAAAGGCTTTGCGCTCCAGGTAAAGTTTAATGACAAAGCCAGCGCAACCCTTCTCCTTGACACTGGAGCACCAGGAATCACTATAGGTAATAAGCTGGCCGAAAAGGTTGGGGCAGTCAAAATTGCAGATACATTCTTTCGCGGAGTGGGAGAAGGCATCACCAAGTCTTACTATGCGTGGATAGACAAGATCAAGATCGGCGACCTTGAATTTAAAGATGGTATTGTTGAGGTCTCATCCAGGAACGACATTGGCGAGGAAGCCGGACTGATCGGAACTGATGTGTTTTCGGACTTCCTCGTGACCCTTGACTTCCGCGAACAGAAAGCTCTGCTGGCTCCCCTTCCCCGGAACCCGGCGGCAACCGGGGAAGACGGCGAAGCCCTGGACCGCTATGTTGCGCCTGAGATGCAGTCTTTCGCCAAAGTATATATGTTCGGTGATCACCTTGTGGCACCCACAGTGCTTGGCACAGCCACTAAAAACGCAACGGGACTATTCGTCCTGGATACCGGCGCGAGCTCCAGCACCATCTCGAACGAACTAGCCAAAAAAATTACAAACGTGAGTTATGAAGAGGGTTATGTCAAAGGGGTGAGCGGCAAAGTGAGTAAGATCTTTTCCGGAGACAAGGTGTATTTCCATTTTGCCGGGGTACACGTCGAAAGCACTGACATCATCTCTTTCGATCATAGATCTCTGGGGGGCGGCACAGAGATTGCCGGACTCATCGGCATTACTACCCTTGTACAGATGAAGATGACCATTGATTACCGTGATGGCCTGGTCAAGCTCGAGCCGTACGAAATCAGGACGATTGGACGCTAATTGAAAGACGATTTTGCGCCTCATGTAAGACCGTCTTCAATGTTCTTTCTGCTGGTATTGGGCCTTGCGCTGGGCGCTGCTTCTGCTCAAACGCCTGCCGCTTCTCTTCCGGCTGCGCGATCGCTCTTCAAGCAGGGCAAATTCCAGGAAGCCGCAGTCGCCTATAAAGCTATTGTCGAAAAAGATAAAACTTCATCTTCAGCCTATGCGGGTCTGGTGCAAAGCTATCTCAAGGCAGATGAGGTTGAGCTTGCCGATCAAAGCTCGGCAGAAGCTCTGGCTGCTCTACCTCAATCAGCCCTGGCTCACGCCCTGCGCGGCGATGTCTATTTTCGCAAAGGCCTGTTCTCTGAGGCCGAGAGCGAGTACAGATCAGCCAGCAAGCTGGATTCCAGGTGTGCCCGCGCTTGGCTGGGCATCGGTATGATCTATACCATTGTTTCTAAAACCGGCCCGGCAAAAGATGCTTTCGCTAAAGCCCGTGAACTTGATGCAGAAGATGGCGACATTCTTTACGAGTGGGCAATCAGGCTGCCGTACCCGGAGAACGTCAGGAACCTTGAAGCTTATGTGGCTGAATTTCATTTTGCGCCCGAGGAAGAGCGGCGTAAGCGTGAATATCTGGACTTTGTTCGCGCTATCGCCGGACACGATATCTGGATACAAAGCAAAGACATACCGCACAGCGAGTTGAAGCTGGAGCCTATCATCCCGGGGCCCGGAAAGACTTTGGGATGGAGCGTCGCAATCAACCTGAACGGCACACCAGCAAAACTGTGGCTGGATACAGGCGCCTCCTGGCTCACCATCAGCAGGAAATTAGCGAACAAGATTGGCGCGCGCAAGCTCTCGGAGCAGGCGCAGGAAGGCACCGGCGAAGGCAAAGCGACGAAGAGCTATCTGGCATGGGTGGATAAAGTCACGATCGGCGATATCGAATTTCATGACTGCATCGTCCATGTGAGTGAACAGAGATTTCTGGAAGGCACTGACGGTCTGACCGGCACTTCATTCTTCAGCCGTAATCTGGTCACTTTCGACTTCCCCCGCCAGCGGCTCATAGTGGCTCCATTGCCTGCTCCCACGGATGGTGCTTCCGGCCCGGAGGTGCATAGCTTCCCACCCGGCAGCAACAGCCCTACGCAGATGTTCAGCTTTGGTCATCTGCCCGTGGTGAATACCCGGATAGATCATAAGGCGATGGGATTGTTTGTGCTCGATACCGGCTCCAACTCCAGCATCCTCTCGCAGAGAATGGCAGCCGAGATCGGCAAGGCGCACGGTTTGAAGAAAGAGCTTGCCGGTATGAGCGGTGTGGGCTCGTCTACGCTGGCCGAACGTGTGGTTCTGCAGTTTTCCCCAACCGAGCAGCCGGCACAGGATTTGTTCACGTCTAGTCTGAGCTCCATCAGCGCCAATCTCGGGACGGAAATCTCCGGCATGATCGGTATCACAACGCTCAACCGCATGAAAATCACCATCAACTATCGCGATGGCTGGATAGAGTTCAACGAGAGCAAGTAAAAGACGCTCCAGAAACCCGGATAATAGGCGTAGAATCGGTGACCCACATCCAAATCTCTTCTGTTGCTTGCGTCAGGAACTCGCAGAACAGCTTTGCGCCAGCACTTCTCTTTCCTTCTGATCGTCCAGCTTTCCCAGCCAGACTTTCTTCACAATACCGCTCCCATCCACCAGCAGCAGGGTTGGCGTGCCTCCGATCTCCAGGTTTTTGAAGTCGGCGCGGATGACCTGATCCACCTGCACGCTTTCAGATTTCAGGTAATTCTGTGCTTCTTCCGGAGTCTGGGGGAAGAATGCCACGGTGCGCGTGTGGGCGTTGCGGCAATCCTGGGTAAGGCGCTGGTAAAACCCACTGCTCTCTTTACAGAAATGGCAGGTGGTAGAAAGCACCAGGACAACATTCTTTCCATTGGCTGCCCAGTCCACCGGCTGGGAGTTGAGTTTGGCTCCAGCGGAAATAGAAGGCCTTGGCTGCTGGCTGGGGTAGAAGTGGTTCTTTGCAAAGACCGCCACAATAGCCACAGCCACAATGATGATGGCGACATTCGCGGCGGTCTCGATCCATCTGACGAGCGGTTTAGGCGATGTGTTTTCCATAATTATCTTTTTGACTTCCTGATGAAAGAATGTGCCGGTGATCTCCAGATAAGAACAGGCTGCCGGCTTCTGTAAGGGGCAGCCTGCAACCGAAAATCATTCAATGGCTGGACAACTGGTGCCGGACTTTACGGAACCGTCGATGCCATAGCAGGTATTACAATCCTCTCCGGGCTGGTAGCCGCAATGTCCGCCGCTGGTGCTGGTTCTGCAAAATACAGCAAAGGAACGGCAGATTGTGGCCGCTGCCGGTGTGGACGCTGCGTGAAGCACGGTGAAATCCAGCAGAAGCGCAGCGATTTTGAGAACGACTCTTCTGGATCTCATGGTTGAACCCCTCAGTTTCTAGAACAATCGGCGGAATATTCGATAGAACCATCATCACCATAACATGCAGCGCAATCTTCATACCTTCCATCGCCACATTGTCCAACGCTGGTGCTGGTTTGGCAAAATGCAGGAACGCAGAACAACGTCGCTTTTGCAGGAATAGCCATGTAAGAAAGGACCACAACTCCCATGGTGAGCACTGCCAGTTTGAGAGAAAGTTTTCTCAGGTTCATAAATCTCCTTTGAAAATACACGCTGAAGCAGTGTCATCTTAAGGGACTTTGCTTCCAGTAACGACGGCTACAACAAATTTTTATGATTTCCCTTCCCATTTTGGGAAATGTCGCAAAGCGAATCATGCTTTCAGTTTCCCGATCCGGGAGTCTCTTTGAGCCTTGAGCGGTTGGAACATCAGGCATGTTCCGGCTGGAGAACTTAAATGCCTTCAAGGTCACTCTTTAAATCTGCCACGGATTCAGGATTGGCACGCCGCTGCTAAACTCCCTCCTCAATTTTTCTTTCATTTTTTCCATAGCTGTTTGAATTCCTGCACGCTGGTATACTCAGATTTTCATGCTCAAAGAGACTTTGGAGCAGGGCCAGCACGTCATTGACCAGGCCCTGGAAAAACTTCTACCTCCGGCTACGCAGAGGCCGGAATCCATTCATCAGGCGATGCGGCACAGCGTCTTTGCCGGCGGCAAACGGCTGCGGCCCATCCTGTGCATGGAGGCCGCGCGCATGGTTTCCGGCAAGCTGCCGCCCGGTATTGAAGAGCTGGGCAGCGCGCTGGAGATGCTGCATACTTATTCGCTGATCCATGACGACCTTCCGGCGCTCGATAACGATGAGTTGCGCCGCGGCAAGCCCACCTGCCACGTCGTTTTCGGCGAGGCCCTGGCCATCATGGCCGGTGATGCCTTGCAGACACAAGCCTATGAAGTGCTGGCTCGCCTGAAGTGTCCGGCAGAAGCGCGGGTAAGGATCATTGAAGAGATCGCGCGCGGCACCGGAACGGTAGACGGCATGATTGGAGGCCAGGTCAAGGACCTGGAGGCCGAGCGGCAGAAACCGGATGCGGCCACGCTCGAGTACATTCATCGTTCCAAGACCGGGGCACTGATTACCGCCAGTTTGGTGACCGGAGGAATTTACGCCGGCGGATCTCATGCAGAAATTCAGCGGCTGCGTGATTTTGGCCGCTCGGTGGGGCTGGCATTCCAGATCGTGGATGACGTGCTCGATGTCACCCAGTCATCGGAGCAGCTTGGCAAGACCGCCGGAAAAGATACTGCTTCAGAAAAAGCTACTTATCCAGCGCTGTTTGGGATTGAAGAGTCGCTGAACCGGGCCGATGCCCTGGTCATTTCCGGCTGTAACTCATTGGATTCATTCGGCCAGCGCGCCGAAACCCTCAAAGACCTCGCTCATTTTCTGGTACAGCGAAAAAAATAATAACATTTGATACTTTTTTGCCCCTGGGAACTCTCTTCTTATTGTACGGACGCGTCGTCCAATGATCACTGGCAACGAACATGCCTTCTTCAAAAGGGACGGGGCATGTTTCTGCCAGTGAAACAGCCCTTAGTACCTAGCTTTTAGCTCTTAGCTTGACCCTTGCTTGACCCTTCTGAGATTGAGAGCTAATCAAAAGCCTGCAACTTCGTCTGTTCAAATCCATCATCACCATCTTCTATGGTTGATCTTCACCGTGATCAGCGGCTAAGAAGTCTTGTTATCGCTGTGGCGGCAGCGGACGTTTGAAGATCAGTTGGCATGCTATGGTTTGCCGTGGTTGCGGTTGCGGCACGGGCATCTTCATCTGGATGGTCCCACTAAACGAATCAGCGGTCGGAGGATTATTTTCCCGTCCGGCGCCGGTTGCGGCGGGCTTGATCAGCAGCGAGCCTTGTGCATCAGTAGGGAATGCGGGTGCGGGTAGCAGAAGGCGCTCGAAAGTTACCAATTCCCAGCCATCGCTTCCAGAAGAAGCCAGCGTGGGATTCAGGTTGGCGGCACATTGTCCTCCCTCCAGCCTCGTTACCCTGTACTCCCATTTGGGCATCTCGGCTTTCACTTCGGGCTGCGTGGGACGTGTGGCCTGTACCTTAAATGCGGCCAGCGAAATCAATAGTAGCGCACAACCTAACAAGCGCAGTGACATGGTCTCTCCTCTCACGGTAGAACGACAAGAGATGGAATTCTTGCTAAGGATAAACCTAATTGTTCAGTACCAAGGAAGCAATTGTATGATCGGATGATCGGATGATCGGATGATCGGATGATCGGGTGATCGGGTGATCGGGTGATCGGGTGACCGGGTGATCTTAAAATGAGTTTCAGTTTTACGTCACCTGCGAGAATCCTGAAAACTCACGACACTTCCAAATTCAATACACATCAACTACTTTTGTTACCTCTGCGTCCTCTGCGGTAAAGGTTTTAGTTGTGGCTCGCCACCCTGTGGCAAGCCTTACGGATGGCTCCGTGCCTCAGTGATCTGTTTCAGGTCTGCCGATGTGCCTTTGAGCAGGTCGCGCAGGACGATGACTTCTGCGGCTATGCCGGTACGCAAGGCTGGCTCGGCATCCGGCGCGAACAGGGGTGAGTGATTGCTGGGCAGGTCTTTGCCTGAAGATTTAGCTTCTGCCAGCTTCTGTGGATTGGCGGCGCCCAGGGTGAAGTAGAACGAAGGCACGCCCTGCTCCACGAAATAGGAATAATCCTCAGAGGTCATGATGGGCTCTTCAGTGATCACATTGCCTTTGCCCACAGCCGCTTCCAGGGTGGCCGCCAGATGTTTTGTAAGCACCGGATCGTTGTAGACAGCGCCGGTTGATTCATACTTCTCGATCAGCGGCATGCGCTCTTCCCCGGCGGCCATCGCTTCAGCTTTGGCTACACGCTCAATGGCGGAGAGCAGGTGCTGCCGGACCTCCGGTTTGTAGGAGCGCACGGTAAGCCCCATCTGCGCCTCGTCAGGAATGATGTTGTTCTTGGTGCCTGCCTGAATATAGCCGACGGTAATCACCGCCGCGTCGCCCGGTTTGATTTCACGCGCCACGATGGATTGCAGCGTCACCGCAGTACGGGCGGCAATCAGCACCGGATCGATGGTCTTCTCCGGGGTAGCCCCGTGGCCGCCTTTGCCATAGATGGTGATGCGCAGCGAATCAGCGTTGGCCTTGGCGAATCCGGGAGTAATGCCTACCTGTCCCTCAGGCAGCAAATTGGTGTCATGCAGGGCAATCCCGATGTCCGGCTTGGGAAAACGTTTAAACAGGCCATCATCGACCATCTTTTTGGCGCCGGTAATGGTCTCTTCTGCAGGCTGCCCGACCAGCATGAGCGTGCCGTGCCATGACTGTTTGGCCCGCGCCATGATTTCCGCCGTTCCAAACAATGACGCCATGTGCAGGTCATGGCCGCAGGCGTGCATCACACCGACTTCGCGTCCACTGTCATCTTTGGTGCGGACTTTGCTCGCATACGGCAATCCGGTCTTTTCTTCCACCGGCAGGGCGTCAAGTTCGGTGCGCAGCATCACCACCGGGCCGGGGCCGTTCTTCAGAATGCCCACGATTCCGGCGCCACCTACGTTCTCTGTAACCTCATAACCCAATGCGCGCAGCTTGCCTGCCAGAGTAGCGGCTGTGCGGGTCTCGTGAGAGGAGATCTCGGGATGCTGATGCAGATCAAGATAGAGGTTGTGAGCGTCGGCAAAAACCGACTCAACTTCTGAGCGCACCGGCGCGCTCTGGGCCAGACTGATGGACGCAAAAAGACAGACAAAGAAGAGAGATTTCATGACGGCGAAATAATACAGGAAGTATTCAGCACTTAGTAGTTAGTAATTACCAAATCCTTACCGCTGATCACGCTGATCACGCTGATTCAACTGATTTGCGCTGCTAAACGTAAGCCTCTCTCTTTGATATTGCCAGCTTCCGGGAGTATAGTAAAATTCCTAACCGCCGTGGGTCATATCAACGTACCCGTCATTAGCTTCCTGGCCATTCTGGTCGTATGCGGCACCCTTGTCGTCATCTGGTTGCCACAATGGGCGGTCCGTCTGTTCCTCTGGATACTCACCCACACCCTCTACGATCTCAAGGTCATCGGCAAAGAAAACATTCCCAGGAGCGGCGGCGCGCTCTTCGTCTCGAATCACACATCATTCATCGATGTGCTGATGCTGCTGGCGGCCAGTCCGCGTCCCATACGTTTCATGATGTTCAAGGACATCTATGAGCGTCCGCTGATGAACTTGTTCGCCAGGCGCATGCACTCCATTCCAATCTCTTCAGAGTTGCGCCCGCGCGATATGATCCAGTCCTTCCGTATCGCCAGTGATGCCATGCGCAAAGGCGAGATCGTCTGCATTTTTGCCGAAGGACAGATTACGCGCACCGGACAACTGCTGCCCTTCCGCCGGGGCATGGAACACATCATGAAGGGCATGGATGTTCCCATCATCCCGGTGAACCTGCACGGGCTCTGGGGGAGCATCTTCAGTTTCGAGCGCCAGCGTTTTCTGTGGAAGCTGCCACGCCGCACTCCTTTTCCCGTGACAGTAAGTTTTGGCGTTCCCAGGCCACCTGACAGCAGCACCGTGGAAGTGCGCCAGGCAGTGCGGGAACTGGAAACCGTGGCCTTCGAGGCAGACCGCAGCGCCAGCCGGACATTAGATCGCGCCTTTGTGCGCAACTCACGCCGCTTCCCCTGGCGTTTTGCCGCTGCCGATGGACGCATACCCAAGATGCGCTTTGGCGGGTACCTGGTGAAATCCATGTATGTGGCGCGGCGACTGCAGCCGCTCTGGGAAGGGCAGGAGATGGTCGGCGTTCTGCTGCCGCCCTCAGTGGGTGGAGCGCTCACCAATATTGCTGCCACGCTGCTGGGCCGCGTTCCAGTGAACCTGAATTACACCGCCAGCAATGAGGTCATCCAGTCGTGTGCGCGGCAGTGCAACCTGCAGACGGTGGTTACGTCGAAAGCCTTCCTGGAGCGCTTCCCTCACATGGAAGTACCGGGGCGCACGCTGCTGTTGGAAGACGTGCTGGGTAAGCCGCGCCTGGGGGAAAAATTGACGGCTCTCCTCTATGCATGGCTGCTGCCTTACAGTCTGCTGAAGAAAGCGCTGCGCGCCCAGCCGCATGTGAGTGACGATCTGGCTACGATCATCTTCTCCAGCGGCAGTACCGGCGAACCCAAGGGAGTGATGCTCACGCATTACAACATCCTCTCCAACATCCGGCAGATGACGCAGGTATTCATGCTGGATGGCAGCGATAAGCTTCTCGGCATCCTGCCTTTTTTCCATGCCTTTGGATATACGGTTTGCCTGTGGATGCCGGCAGTGCATAGCACCGGCGTGGTGTTCCATCCAAATCCGCTGGACGCCAAAGTGATCAGCGATCTTGTAGGGAAATACCGGATCACCTTCCTGATATCCACGCCGACATTCCTTCAAGCATATATGCGGCGCTGCCTGCCGGAAGACTTCGGCAGCCTTCGTGTTGTGCTGGTGGGAGCTGAGAAGTTGCCCGAGCGTATCGCCCTCGCGTTTGAAGACACATTTGGCATTCGTCCCCTGGAAGGATATGGCGCGACAGAATGCTCGCCGGTGATTGCCGTCAACGGCACGGACTATCGCGCACCGGGCTTCCGGCAGATTGCTTCACGGCGCGGAACCATTGGGCAGCCGCTGCCGGGAGTGAGCGTGCGCATCGTGCATCCTGAGACCTTCGAACCGCTTCCCTTGAACCAGCCGGGAATGCTGCTGGTAAAAGGGCCGAATGTGATGAAGGGATATCTGGGGCGTCCGGAAAAAACCACCGAGGTTTTGCGCGATGGCTGGTACGTAACCGGCGATATCACCACCATGGAAGAAGATGGTTTCCTCACCATCACCGACCGCCTCACGCGTTTCAGCAAGATCGGCGGCGAGATGGTGCCTCACATCAAGCTTGAAGAAAAGCTGCACGAGCTTGCTGAAGCCCCCGAGCAGGTGTTCAGCGTGACTGCTGTGCCGGACGAAAAGAAAGGCGAGCGGCTGGTGGTGCTGCATGTACTCTCACCCGAACAACTCGCTCCAGTGCTGGAAAAGCTGGCGCAGGTGGATCTGCCCGCATTGTGGAAGCCCCGCAGTAATCAGTTTTATCAGGTGAGCGCGCTGCCCTACCTGGGTACCGGGAAACTTGACCTGCGCGCGCTCAAGTCCAAGGCAATGGAGCTGGCCGGAGACCTTCGCCTGGAGCCTACTTCGACTTAGCCGACGTCCCTGTATAGCTCACCCGCCAAATTGAGTTTGACCCGTCATCGCTGACATACAGAGCGCCGTCGTTTCCTACAGCCACACCCACAGGACGCCCCCACACCCGGCCCTCCGGCGTCACGAAACCGGTGAGGAAGTCTTCGTACTCCCCTGCTGCCCGCCCATTTTTTAAAGGAACCCGAATCACCTCATAGCCGGTGCGGCGTTTGCGGTTCCAGGATCCGTGTTCAGCCGCAAAAATGTCACCGTGGTACTCCGTCGGAAATTGCTTGCCTTCATAGAAAACCATCTCCAGAGAGGCGAAGTGTGGCTGCAGGAGCACATCTGGAGTAATCACCTTGTTTTTCAGCTCCGCATGCTTGCCCTTATGTTTGGGGTCCTGGTGGCCCCCCATATAGAACCACGGCCAGCCGTAAAACCCGCCATCCTGAATGTGAGTAATGTAATCAGGAACAAGATTGTCGCCCAGTTCATCGCGTTCGTTCACTGATCCCCAAAGCTGTCCGGTTTCCGGCTGGACGGCGATCCCTACGGCATTACGTATTCCGTAAGCATAGATGCGAAAGCCTGAACCATCAGGATTGTATTCAAGAACATCGGCGCGGTGCAGTTCCGCAGGATTGTTATCGGTATCGTCATTGTTGGAGCGGGAACCAACGGAGACGTACATTTTCTTTCCATCCTTGGAGAAGGCAATGTCGCGGGTCCAGTGACCGCCGCCGCGCAGGCGTCCACCGCCCGGAAGCTCAGCCACAATCACCTGCTGATTGCCCCGGGCCTTGAGGTCGCCATTCTGGTACGGAAAGCGCACCACTGAATCAGTGTTGCCAATGTAGACCCATTGCGGATTGGGGCCCAGCGGATAGAAAGCAATTCCAAAAGGCTGATGCAGGCCCTTGGCAAAGACCTCGGTTTTCTGAGCCGTGCCGTCGGCATTCAGGCCTCGCAGTACTTTGATTTGGCCGGCATAGCTCTCAGCCACAAACAGATCGCCGTTGGGAGAGGTACGAATCAGGCGGGGAGTTTGCAGGTTGGAGGAATAGAGCTGCACCTGGAAGCCGGGCAGGGTTTGCGGCATCGCTCCGGATGGCCGTTCCACCACATCAGGGCCGTTATCCACGGATGAGGTTGCAAACGGCTCAGGCAGGTCTGCAACGGTAATCTTGCGAAAGATTCCTGGCTTTTGCTCCGTGTAATCGGCAAAAGCAGCCTTCCCGGTGATCACCTTGCGAGTAGGACCGCCCGCCGACTGGCAAAAGGCAAATGAAACCAGCAATAAAACGGAAAGAGAAAGATGCACCTTCACGGAAACACTCCTGTTTCAGTAAGAAGAGCAGACGGATGATTCTAACTTGGGTTAGAGATCCTGCGCGCGACAGAGGTGCAGGAAATTATTTTCGCGGGTGATTGCCATTCTTAGGAATGGCGTGATTGGATCCGTTGGTGGATGCGCCACCATTGGCTGAAGCTTTCATAGCTTTGGCAGCCGCTGACAGGCTTCCATTGTGGTGGCCATTGCCGTTGTGGCCGTTGGTGTGGACAGCATGGCCATTATGCCCATTGCCGTTGGGACTGATGGCCTGGATATCGTTGCCATTCTGTACAGGAACCTGGCTTTCCGGATCTGCCACAGGTTTGGAAACCACAGCCGTCCGGCCCACGCTGTAATAGCTCAGGCCATGGCCGGCCATCAGTTCAGGATCATAGAGGTTGCGGCCATCAAGGACAATGGGATAACGCAGAAGGGATTTCGCGCGGGCAAGATCAAGGCTGGTGAACTCTTCCCAGTCGGTCAATATGAGCAGAGCATCGGCCTGATGCATGGCTTCGTAAGGCCCATCGGCATAGCTGATGTTTTCGCAGGCGAGCTCAACCTTGGCGCGCTCCATGGCAGCAGGATCATAAGCGGCAATGGAGCATTCCTGGGCCAACAGGGCCTTCACGATGGCTACTGCGGGTGACTCACGGATGTCGTCTGTATCGCCTTTGAATGCCAGCCCCAGAACTGCCAGCCGCTTTCCTTTCAAAGTCCAGAGAGCAGTGCGCACCTTGCGCAAAAATGCCTGGCGCTGGTCCTCGTTGATGCGGATGACCTCGTCGAGCAGTCGAAATTCGTATCCGCACTCCTGCGCCACTGTCTTGAAAGCAGAAACGTCTTTCGGAAAACATGAGCCTCCATAACCGAGGCCGGCCCGCAGGAAACGCGAGCCGATTCGCTTGTCAGCGCCCACTCCGCGGGCAACTTCTTCTATATCGGCTCCCACAAGCTCGCAAACATTGGCGACCGCATTGATGAAGGAAACCCGCATCGCAAGAAAGGCGTTGGAGGCATGTTTGATGAGTTCAGCGCTTCTGGCGCTGGTCTGTATGAATTGCGATACGAGCAGGGATTCTTCCGGACGCGGAATGGCCGTGGGCTCGTTGGCGTAGGTGCCGTCGATCACCGGGCTATAGATTTCGCACATCATTTGCGCCGCCCGCTCAGAACTGCAACCGACGACCACACGATCAGGATAGAGGAAATCGGTAACGGCCGTCCCCTCCCGCAGAAATTCAGGATTGGAAACCACCTCGAACTGGCCTTCAGGAGCGCCGTTCAACAGCATGGCCCGATGCACCCATTCGTTGGTGTATACCGGTACGGTGCTCTTCTCCACCACCAGCTTGAATCCGTTGATCGCTCTGGCAATGTCGCGGGCAACGCATTCCACGTGGGAAAGATCGGCAGCGCCTGCTTCCGTAGAAGGCGTTCCCACGGCGATAAAAACGACTTCACTGGCGCGCACTGCCTCCTGCGTCGAAGTGGTAAAGGTCAGGCGCTCGCCGCAGTGGCGGCTGATAATTTCTGGAAGAAACTTCTCATGAATAGGAACAATGCCGGCCTGCAATGCAGCAACTTTCTGGAGGTCATTGTCAGCACAGATGACCTGATGGCCAATCTCCGCAAAAGATGCAGCGGCCACCAAGCCGACGTACCCCGATCCGACAACTGCAATTTTCATTTGCGTTCCTTTTGCCTGTGAGAATGAATAGCATAGCTAAATTGTTGACCTTACACAATTTCGCCACCGTTACCAAGAGGCCACCCCTTTAGATAACGCACTGCAAGCAGGGTTTTACTTCAATGAACCCCTGGAATCCGGACCGCACAGAAAATCTTTGGACCTCTTCATAAACTAACACATTCTGAACAAGAGAGTTCCCACAGAGCTGCATTCGCAGGCAACAAAAGGTCCAGAGGTACATGTACTTGAGTGAACATGCAAGGAACACTATGCCGAGTACTGCTCGTTTCCAGGCGAATGCGCCGGGATGCGCCACCGAGGAGAGGGTGCGAGAAAGCTTATCGCTGCCATCAGCGTTGACCGGCTCCAATTGCTCACACGCACAGGGTGACGGCTATCACATTAGAAAACTTTGAGATTAGTTGGTCACGACAAAAGACTTCGGCATCAGCAGAAAACGTTCGGTCTTGATTTTGCAGCCCGGGAACATCTTCCGCAGCTTCCGTTTGGAAATCCAGGTCACGTCGTACTCATATTTTTTTCCGGAAAGCCATCCATTCAGCGTGAGATAACGCAGCACCCGGGGTTTCAGCCACGCCACCGGAAGCCAGTGAAGGAAAGGCGCGCTGAGGTGAGGATCGACCGGGAACAGGCGGCTGGGAGTCTGGCAATAAACTTTCTTCCCTACACGCATCATCTCCCGCGCAAACTTGAACTGGTTTTCCTCGCTGCCCACATGTTCAATGGCTGAATTGGAAAACGCCAGGTCGAAAGACTTGTCGGCAAAGGGCATTTCGCAGCCTGACCCGATCACATAATTGAAGCCTTCAGTATCCTGAGGGGCAAAGATATTGATAATGGTGATTCCTTCGGAACGCCCGATGATGGGCCAGGTGTAATGCTCTCCGCCAACATCGAGAATCGTCTGGCATGACTGGTAATCGGAAATGAAATTCTTGAAGCGCCGCTTGCGGAAATATCTCCGGACGGGCATCTGGAATTGAATGGGATGCATGAATCGCAATCATTTTACACGAGACAGCCAGCAAGGCAGCAGTGACTTGCGCCGCACACAATCCGTATACTTGATGCGGTTGATCACTCAATGAATGGAGCACTCGGCTCGCGGCATGAAGATTGCGATTGATGTGCACAGCATAGGCACGCAAGCCGGGGGCAATGAAACGTATTTTCGGCAGCTCCTGCGCGGACTCACTCTCGACAAAAGCGACCACGAGTACACCGTATTCTATATTCATCCGGCTGCCATGGAAGAAACCCGTGGCGACCCGCGGTTCAGGTTTGTGGCTATCCCGAAAACCCCTGTAGTACGAATCGGTCTCACGCTGCCCTGGAAGCTGAGACTGCTTCGTCCTCATATTTTTCACTGCCAGTATATTCAGCCGCCATTTACGGCCTGCAAGACCGTGGTCACCATCCATGATCTGGCGCATGAGCATTACCCCGAGTTTTTTCATCCAGCCGAGGCCATGCGTATGAAAAGGATGGTCCGCTCCACGGCGAAAAAAACCGGCCATATCACCACCGTCTCGGAATTTTCTGCCGCAGATATTGCCAAACGCTTTGGAGTGCCACGGGAAAAGATTTCGGTGAGCTATCTGGCTGCCTCAGAAGAGTTCCATCCGCGGGAAAAAGAATGGTGCCAGGAGCATCTGGCGCGTAAGTATGGACTGAGTTTTCCGTTCATCCTGTATGTAGGGAGAATCCAGGCACGCAAGAACCTGCTCCGGCTGGTGGAAGCATACTCCCATCTGCGAAGACAGGGAGTGAGTGAAAAACTGGTGCTTGCAGGCAAGCAAGACTGGCAGGCAGAAAAATTGCTCGCGAAAATAAAGGAACTGCGCCTGGAAGATTCGGTCGTCTTTACCGGATATATCTCCTGGGACGACCTGCCGGTTTTCTACAATGCCGCCGAGCTTTTTGTCTTCCCTTCCATCTTTGAAGGATTCGGCCTGCCGGTGCTGGAAAGCATGGCCAGTGGCGTGCCAACGATCACCTCTTTTGGTTCTTCCCTGGAAGAAGTTGCCGGTGAAGGAGCTTTGCTCGTTGATCCCCTGGATGTGGGTTCGATTGCCGATGCAATGCAGAAGGTGCTTGGAGATCGTGACTTGCGGGGTCAATTGATTGAGCGCGGATTGCGCCGCAGCGCACAGTTCAGCGTGCAAAAGTTTGCCGGAAAGTTGCTGGAGGTATACAGCACCATGTAGCGAATTAATCACAGAGGGCGCAAGGACCCTAAGAAGCACATGAGGTTCATGTGTAGTCAGTCTTGAGCTCCTGGTGCTCCCCTGAACAGTCTTGCAGGCGACAGATCAGGAAGGAATCGGAGAGGGTCGCAGAGAGGGCAGAGTTGAATTAATTTGTGCGAACGGCGACAAACAGCATATTTCCCGCAAATAAGGTGTGAAACATGACGCGGAACCAGCGGGTCAGCACTCCCCCGCCGACCATAGGATGGTAAGACTGGACCCTGAAACCTGCGCTCTCAATCAGCTTGCGGGCCGTGCTGTAGGTATAAAAACGAAGGTGAGTCATGTCCATGATGCCGGTCGACTCGTATTCAAACTTGCCAAACAGCAGCTTCAGCCGGATGCGCAGATGAGCGATATTGGGCACGCAAACCAGGGCCCTGCCGCCGGGCGGCAGAAGCTCGCGCACCTGCTGCAATACCAGTTCCGGATTCACGAGGTGCTCCAGGACGTCGCCGCAGAGAACTGTATCGTAACCAGTTCCAACATGCGCGGGCCAGTCGGGCCGGTTCAGGTCGTAGTTGATGACGTTGTCACACCACTGGCGTGCGCGCTCAGCGGCCTGGGCATCGACCTCAAGGCCGGTAACGTAGCAGCCACGTTCTTTCAGGTGGCGGCTGATGAATCCATCGGCACAGCCCAATTCAAGAATGCGGCGGCCCTTCCCGGCTTCCTCTATGAAGATCAGGTGCCGTCCATAAGGGTTCTTAAGGATGGCTTCATAGTCAGAGCTATATCGAAGAGCGCTAGGTGTGCTAGTCATGAAGTGTTAAGGCTTATTGTAACCTGATGCCCGATTTCCTGTCCCTATTGGCAGTGATTCCCTTGCAGCCGAGGGCACCTCCACTCTATTGTGCGCAACCACGGCGCACAATAAGGGCCCGGCGGCGGTCCATAAGATTCTCTGCAGAAGCTTACTTTGTGAATGCCAGAAAGAGGTGAGGATTCAGTGGCGAGCGATGAAGAAAGGCAATGTCGAAAATGCCCATAGTTTTATTGAGCACGGTCTTCACGGGGCCAAATCTTTCCAATTGAAAATATCCCTTCCAGGTAAGGGTCTGGGCAGCGCGTCCGAAGAGCGACTGCAGTTCCCTGCAGCTCAAGGTCTCATCGCGAAATGGGGAATGGAAGCGCAGCCATGCAGCATGTTCATCCACGGGAAAGTAGCGGTTGGGAGTTGCGATTACCACTAGGCCGCCGGGACGGGTGACTCTCAAAAGTTCGGATGCCGCTGCTGATCTGTCCGGCACAGGAACGTGCTCAATCACCTCAAGACAGACCACGGCATCAAAATGATTGGCTGCAAACGGCAGCGCGTTGGCCATGGCGATCGTGGCCCAAGGCCGGGCTTCATCAGCGGGAGGATAAAGATCGATGCCGAAGGCCTCATATCCCTGCTGCCGCATCTCGATGAGGTCCATGCCGTTGCCACAACCGGCGCTCAGGACCCTGCCGCTTTGAATGCCGCATTGTTTCAGGACAGGAATGGTCCAGTCGCGCGTGCGCCTGCGCGTCTTGGCGCATTGATGTTCTGATAAATAAAGATTGCTGAAGTCACTAAATGGGACTTCGGTCAGCGACATGCGACCCTCTCTTGTTGGTGACCATCATATCGGAGATGGCATCTACTACGACTTCAGCAATTTTGAGCGAGGCAGTGGCCGCGGGAGAAGGCACGTTGCAAACGTGAATCGCCCTGCTGCCGTGGACGAAAAGAAAATCATCCACCAGCTTGCCGTTTTTATCGAGAGCCTGGGCGCGCACACCGGCGCCTGCCGGATGAATGTCTTCCTGGCTGAGTTCCGGCAAAAGTTTGCGTAGAGCTGCCGTGAAAGCAGATTTACTCCATGAGCGATAGAGTTCGCCCATGCCGTTGGCCCAGTACCGGGCAGCCATCTTCCAGAAACCGCCATAGCTTAGACTGGCGAAGCTGTCTTGCAGCGAAAAAGATGTCCTGGTGTAACCTTCGCGCTTCAACGCCAGCACGGCATTGGGGCCCGCTTCGATGCCTCCATGAATACGGCGCGTGAAGTGAACACCCAGGAATGGAAAACGTGGATCGGGCACCGGATAGATCAAGCCACGCACCAGATGATGTTTCTCTGGGGCAATCTCGTAGTATTCACCGCGGAACGGCACTATTCTTACGTTGAGATCGGCGCCGGTCATACGCGCTACGCGGTCACTGTGCAGACCGGCGCAGTTGACCAGATATTTTGTGCGGAACTCTCCGGATAGTGTCTTGAGGATTAATTCCTCCGCAGTATGAGTGATGCTGGCCACTGCCGCATTCAGGCGCACCATGCCTCCGGCGGCGGTGATCAGCCTGGCAAGTTGCTCGGCCACCATCTTGAAATCAGTAATGGCAGTGGTGGGCACATGGAGACCGCACAACCCGGCGGCGTGGGGTTCGATCTCGCGAACAGCGCCTGCATCCGCAAGCCAGCGCAGTCCGGGAACACCGTTGGCCGTGCCGCGCTCGTATAATTCCTGGAGACGGGGAATCTCTTCCGGCTGGGTAGCGACCACTACCTTGCCGCACTGCTCGTAAGGAATCCCATGAGCGCGCACAAATTCCAGCATGGCGGCTGCGCCGTGCACGCACAGACGGGCCTTGAGTGATCCGGGCTTGTAATAGATGCCGGAATGGATCACGCCGCTGTTGTGGCCGGTCTGATGAGCGGCGACCTGGCCTTCTTTTTCGAGGATAAGCAGGCGGCAGTCTGGATTTCTGTGAAGCAGTTCCCTGCCAACCGCCAGTCCGACAATTCCGGCGCCCACAATAGCGATGTCAAAAGTTTCTTGCAAGCAGAGTTCGTCTCAGACGTGGCTCATCATTCTGGTCTGCGCCCTTGCGGCCAGGTAACTCTCCAGCCCTTCACGCCAGTGGGTAAGCAAATTCAATGAGCGGCTCTTCAGCGCGGCATTCTCCAGGACAGAATATTTTGGGCGGGGGACCTTTGCGGGAAACTCTCCGGGACGGGCACGCTCAAGGCGGATTTTTGTGCCGGTAAGCTCAAAAATTGCAGCAGCAAATTCATACCATGAGCAACTGCCTTCGGTGGTGGCATGATATAAGCCGTAGTCTTCCGTCTTGCTCAAAGCGGCTACCTGCCGGGCAATCTGCGCTGTGGGTGTGGGAGAGACAAACTCGTCGTCCACCACCCGAAGCTCTTCGCGCTCTTTGGAAAGCTTGAGCATCAGCTCCACAAAATTCAGTCCGCCTTTCGCGCGGCAGGGATTTGTGCCATAGATGGCCGACACACGCACTACAAAATGGCGAGGATTCACGGTACGAACGAAACATTCGCCGGAAAGCTTGCTATTGCCATAGACGTTGAGCGGCAGGGCGGAATCCTGCTCCACGTAGGGAGTGCGTTTCATGCCATCGAAAACGTAATCGGTGCTGATATGAACCAGCTTCGCGCCGAGTTGATCGGCCACCTGGGCCACATTGCGGGCGCCAATCCCATTCACCGAGAACGCAGTTGCGGGATCTGCTTCGCACTTGTCTACGTGGTGGAAGGCGGCGGTATTGACCACCACCTCAGGCCGGATGTTTTCGAGCGCCTGCTTCACCGAATCGGCAGAGGAGATTTCGATGTCCTGATGACTGAGAGAAGCGACTTCATTGCCTTCAGCGCGAAAGGCTGCCACAACATCCTGCCCTAGCTGCCCATTGCCACCCAGAACCGCAATCTTCATCGCTGCACACCTGTGGCCGCGGTAACCTTGGACGTCCCCGTCTGTTTTTCATCCAGTTCCTTGAAGACCTGAATGTTGTAGTAATTAGGATTGTCCCAGTCACTGCACTTCGACATATTTTCGATCAGGTTGCGCACAATCGACTGCACGCTGTGGTGCGGATGGAAACTGAGGATGTTCTTGGCGCGCTCGATGGAAACTTTGTAATTGCGGATGTCTTTGATTTGTTTGATATCGAGGTCGATCTTGGTTCCCAGTTCGTGCTCGATGGTGAGCGTAACCAGATCGGCAACTTCGCCGACAGTATGGTTTCCAGACGCAATATTGAAGATGCCAGAAAGTCCCTCGCTGGCCTCAATGGCGCGGATGTAAGCCAGCGCCGCATCTTCAATGCTCAGGATCGGCCGCCAGATGGCCGGATTGTTCACCCGGATCACGCCATCTTTCATGGCGCATTTGAACATAGTATTAATGATGAGGTCCAACCTCATCCGCGGGCTGTAGCCGGAGACTGTGCCTTTACGCAGCGCAATCACAGAGAAATTCCTGTCGATGAGTTGCATCACGGCGTGTTCGCCCTGAAGCTTGGAAATCCCATACGGGTAGGAAGAGCTTACGGGACGATCTTCGTCGAAGAGTTCGTTTTCCGTGTATCCATACACCGAACAGGAACTGGCATAGACATAGCGGCGCACGCCCGCCTGCTTGGCGATATAGCAGAGATACGCCGGTGCAGCAGCATTGAAGATGAAGTTCTTGCTGGGAGAAAACTCGGCCATCGGATCGTTCGACAGTCCGGCAAGGAAGATGACCTGCTCATAATCTTTCAGGTCGCTTACCTGAAGATCAAAGAGATCGCGATTGACGATGCCGACGTCGGCGGGAAGAGCATTGCCGAACCAGAAGAGATCAACCACATCCACTTCATAGCCGCGCTCCAGCAGCTTGGGTATCAGAGTTGAGCCAATGTATCCTGCGCCGCCTGCTACAAGGATACGCATCAAGCCTCCTTCGCCGAGAGTTCCGGCTGGTAATGAATGTTGTCGGATAACGGGGAGGCCAGCCACTGAGCCAGGCTCTGAGCCTTTTTGTCTTTCTCTGAAATCACGGCCGTGGCAATATCAATCGGCCACTCGATCCCTATTTCAGGATCGGCAAAATAAATTCCGCTTTCCGCCTGCGAGTTGTAGACACCGGTACACTTGTACTGGACTTCGCAATGATCAGTCAGCGCGCAGAAGCCGCGGGCGAAGCCATAAGGCGCCCAGACCTGCTTCTTGTTCTCAGCGGAGACTTCCATCCCAAACCATTTACCCAGGTTGGGCGAACCCTTGCGTATGTCTACGGCAACCAGGAAAGCAGCGCCATTGGTGACGCGCATCAGTTTGCCCATGGGCGGGTCCCACTGGAAATGAAGTCCGCGTAACACGCCTTTGCTGGATTTGGAATGATTGTCCTGGACGAACTCAGTCGGGAGACCAAGCTCTTTGAACTGATCGGCCCGAAAAGTCTCCATGAAAAAACCTCTGGAATCTCCGAGCACCTGAGGAACCACAACAACGACTTCGTCCAGATGAACCGATTCAATCTTCAGTGGCATTCAAAATTACCCTTTGCCCAAAGGAAATTTGCCCAGATTCCGGCATCAACTCTGGATACAGAGCCAGAATCCTGATCGTTCAAACCCCGATGAACCATCGGCAGGAATTACCTAAATATAACATTAAGCAGGGGTTTTAGCGGTGGGGGAGCATCGAAAGGTACTTTCTATTGGCTTTCTTCCGCTGCCATGGCGTTCTTTGCGGGGAAGAGAGGCAGGGCAATCGCATTCGTTTTCAACGCGGAAAATTGTTGCTAAAAAGAAGGTTCTTACTTGTGTCTTACCAAGGGCATACAATTCAGCCGGCTAAGCAGACAAGCGGCTGCCTGCTTGCCCTTGAACTTTTCTTCGTCCAGAAAAGAGCCTTGAGAAAAATGGAAAGAGTGGACCGCGCATCCAGGCTGGGTAGAGAGCCTCGTAGTAGGTACAGCGCCGGCAGACCTCCGGAAACTCTCCACGCTCATGCTGCTCGATCAATTCCCGCAGCGCCGGGCCCGAAAGAATCTGGGTAAGCGGCTCCTGCTTAAGATCGCCGATGATCAGCGATGCATCCACGTCCCGGCAAGCACACCCGTTGACGCGGCCATCAGCCAGAACTACCGGACTGGTGATCAGCCGGTGACACACACCGCGCTTGACCGGCATTGGTTGTGGCCGTAATCCGGCGTCGGATAAATCTTCATCTTTGATCTTCCCCGCCCAGGAATCGAATTGAGTGACAGATTCGATCGTGATTAAACCCTGGTCGCGAGCCTGGAGAAAATACTCCCAGAGTTCGCCCTTGTTATTCTCCGGCGGCACTCGCAGATTCACCTGGATATTCATTCCTGATCCGGTGCGACGTTTGGTTTCAATCAGTCCCTGGATGGCTGCCACGGCCTCGTTAAACTTATCGATGCCCATGACTTTGTGGTACGTCTCACGATCGAAACCGCCAAAGGAGCAATACACGATAAGCCGTGAACCATAGGCCGCCAGCCGCTGGTGAAACTGGGGTTTCATGAGGACGGCATTCGTATAGAACTGGAAGCGCCGCAGTTCCGGCAGACTGGCGAGGTAATCCAGCCGCTCGAAGATATACTTATCGACAAACGGGTCACCAACAATAGGCGTCAAATCCACACGGCGACCGCCCATACGGACATATTGGGAAACAAAGTTCTTGAATTCGCTGACGGGCATGATCTTCTTAGGGCGTTCCATTTGAGGATAGGCGCAGAAGACGCAGCGCGCATTGCAGATGTTGGTGCCTTCAATGGCCAGGGTTGTAGGCCAGATACTGACGCGAAAAAAACGGTCCACCAGCCGGCTGCGCAGCAGCAGATAATTGATAAATGCTCTCCACATGAAAGAGCGCCGGCGTAAAGCATTTACAACGTTCCAGGGCAACAGGGCCTGAATGGAACGGCGCAGGAAGTCACGCACTTTGTCGTACGGACGGAAGTGCGGAATCTTTACATCTCGCTGCATTTGCATGACGTTAGCTGGTTATTCTGCACATTGTCAACTAAAGCGGGCGCGGCCCCGCCGGGTTGCCGTGCAAAGCATTGTGGAAGATGCCGGCCATCGATTTCGCCCAAGCATCCCAGTTCAGACGTGATTCATAAGCT